>JAZQYJ010000087.1:0-1459 GCA_045633465.1 Alistipes sp. | reverse complement strand
GTGGCGGGCAAGGTGCGAGGTTACTCGTTTCTGGATACCCAATGCAGTGGCTATCTCTTTGAGGTAGAGGTTGTACTTGGCGTTGCTCAACACGGGCAGTAGATAGCCGTTAATGCGTGTCGATTCGTACTTTTTCAGGATTGAAAGCGGTATGTCGAGCAGCTTGACCTTTGATGCGACACCGGTCTTAACTCGGTGCGTTTCAATCCACATTGAGCCGTCGTCAGCCAAAACAAGGTTTTGTTCGGTCAATGATGCGGTAGTCGAGTAGTCGAAACCCGTAAAACAGCAAAATACAAAGACATCGCGCGCCTTCTCCAATCGTTTTTTCGTTGGTTTATAGTTGAGTATCAGCTCCAATTCGTGGCGAGTCAGGTAGCCCCTATCTTTCTTGACCTTCTTTAATCGCACATCGCAAAATGGGTCTTTTGCCATTAGTCCGCTCTTAAAACACATCGTGGTAATACGCTTGAAGATACGCATCAACTTCTCGGCAGAGTTGGCTTGCAAACGGTAATCGACCTTCAAATAGGCTTCAAAGTCGAGCACAAAATCCCTATCGACGAGCGATACGGGGATATCCGGACGATTGCGTTTCACCCGCAGGAATTCTTCCAAGCGACGAAAAGTCAGGTCGAACTTGTTGAATGTCGATTGCGTAATATCCACGCCGATAAGATTCTCCTGCCTATCGTTGAACTCGGCAAACACCGAAAGTAGTGTCTTGCTTGGTGCTTTCACACCGAGGAACTCATCGCGCACCATTTGAGCCGTTACGGCCTCGCTTTGCTCGCATAGGCGATAATATATGGTATTGATGCGTGTAACGACGCTATCGAGGTAGCGATTGGCTTGCAGGGCTTCGTGGCTATGCCCGATGGCTCGACCACTCTTGGCGTCCCAGATTTTTTCCGACACGCGGATTTTAAGGCTGAAACGCGCCTTTGTGCCGTTGATTGTAATGCGAACATAGATTGGGAGCATCTTTGCCTCGTCGCTTGCCTCCCACTTTGCGTAGAATAGGATTCTGAATGTACTTTTCATCTGACTGTTTTTTAGAAAGTGTAGGCAACTGTCAGTTGAGAAGTTTGCAAGAAGTTGATTTTTCTGCCCCAAATTATCAAAGTGTCCCCTCATTTCGGAGTAAGTGTCCCTTATTTTCACGGTGGATATTCGGAGGGACACTTCGTGGTTCGGGCTATGTCGGGTAGGGGCTCCACCGTGTCGTAGCGATACCTACCGACAACAAATGAAAAACCCTCTGAAACGATGTTTCAAAGGGTTTTGCTTGATTTTGTCCTTTTATTTCGGACTCTTTGAGCGGAAAACGAGACTCGAACTCGCGACCCCAACCTTGGCAAGGTTGTGCTCTACCAACTGAGCTATTTCCGCATTATGTTTTGAACTTGCAACCGTTTCTATCGGATTGCGAGTGCAAAGATAGAGCAAAATTTTATAT
>JAZQYJ010000086.1:0-1688 GCA_045633465.1 Alistipes sp. | reverse complement strand
AAACAAGGTCTTATCCTCGTGGATACCAAATACGAGTTTGGTAAGCACGGCGACCAAATCCTCCTCATGGACGAGGTACATACCCCAGACTCCAGCCGCTATTTCTATGCTGAGGGCTACGAGGAGCGCTTTGAGGCAGGTTTGCCACAAAAGCAACTCTCCAAAGAGTTCGTTCGTGAGTGGTTGATGGACAACGGTTTCCAAGGCAAAGAGGGTCAAGAGGTTCCTGAGATGACCGACGAAGTAGTAGCAGGCATCACAGCCCGCTATATTGAGCTCTACGAAGGCATCACCGGCGAGAAACTCGTCCTCGATGCTTCCGCCGAAGACCTCACCGCGCGTATCGAGAACAACGTAAAACAATATTTAGGTTAAGTCTTGCTGCGCAAGAGGTGATGTCGCTAAAGCGAAGTAATCGTCTTGCTAGCAAGAAGTAGTGTCGCCATGAGGCGAAGCAATAGAGATGACTCAGCAATCATATAAAACATTAACCGTATATCAAGATGCAAAACAATTGGTAATAAAAGTATATCAATTGCTCAAATTATTTCCTCTTGAAGAAAAATTTGCTTTATGTGATCAAATTAGACGAGCTGTTATATCAGTACCTTCAAATATTGTTGAAGGTATGAGTAGAACATCCAATAAAGAAAAAGTTCACTTTTTAGATATTGCTTATGCTTCTATGTTAGAGATGGACAGCCAATTAGATATATCCAAAGACCTCGGATTTATTTCTGAGGAACAATATAAAGATATACATAGTATGGTTTGTACGATTGGTCGTCAATTGAAAGGACTTAGACAATGGGCTCAACCCAGTGTCGCCCCCAGGGCGAAGTAATGGCTCGCGGAGCGAGCAGTGGTGGCTCTTCGAGCAGTGATGGCTGCTACGCAGCGGTAACCTGCCCAAAGGGCACACAACCCGCCAAAGGCGCACAACCTCGCGAAGCGACACAACCTGCCCAAAGGGCACACAACCTCACGAAGTGACATAACCTGCGCAAAGCGCACATAACAAAATAACATGGCTGGATTTTTTGGTACAATTTCTACAACTTCTTGCGTAACCGATGTCTTCTACGGCACCGACTACCATAGCCATCTCGGTACACGCCGTGCGGGTATGGCAACCTTCGACAAGGAGAACGGCTTCAAACGAAGCATTCACAATATCTCCAACTCACACTTCCGAACGAAGTTCGAACACGAGTTGGACGAGTTTAGTGGCAACGCGGGCATTGGTATCATCTCCGATACCGATGCACAGCCACTACTCATCAATTCGCACCTCGGTCGATTTGCAATCAGCACCATTGGCAAAATCAACAACCAAGATGATTTGGTTGCCCACTTGCTCGAACAAAAAGTACACCTCTCCGAGTTTAGTAGTGGACGCGTAAACCCCACAGAATTAGTAGGTTTGCTCATTGTGCAAGGCAAAGACTTCGTAGAGGGCATTGAGAATGTGTACAAGCAAATCAAGGGTTCTTGTTCAATCCTCATCCTCACCGAAGACGGTATCATCGCTGCCCGCGACTCATGGGGACGTACACCTATTGTATTAGGTAAGCGTGATAATGCCTACGCGATTGCCAGCGAGTCGTCATCGTTCTTCAATCTCGGCTTCCAGACCGAGTATTTCCTTGGCCCTGGTGAGATTGTACGCGTGTATGCTGACCGTGTAG
>JAZQYJ010000085.1:0-4602 GCA_045633465.1 Alistipes sp. | reverse complement strand
ATGTTTTCGTTCTATTGCGCCCTCACCTTTCATTATGAAAGTAGGGTATTGACATTCCCCCTAAATCCCCCTTTGAAAAAGAGGGGACTTATATCCTCCTTCGGAGGAAAATGAACTACCTTCATAATTGTTGTGTTTTATTGTTTTGTTATTTGTTATCCTGTATGTTTTCGTTCTATTGCGCCCTCACCTTTCATTATGAAAGTAGGGTATTGACATTCCCCCTAAATCCCCCTTTGAAAAAGAGGGGACTTGGTCCTGCGTTGCAGGATAGTCGTACGCAAAAGAACGGTTTATTGTTTTGTTTGTTGTTACTCTGTTTGTTGTTGCTCTTTGTTGACAAAGTGTTTAGAGTCGTTAGGGGCGTTAGGGGCGTTAGAGTTTTTTTTAATTCCTAACTCCTAATTCCTAACTCCTAATTCCTAACTATTCTCAACTCCTAACTAAACAAAAAGGTCATTACACACTCCGTGTAAAGACCTTTTTATTCGCACACGCTCCCCAACATCTGCTGCTGTGACTTTCGACACGGCTTCGACTGCAACGGGGCTTTATGTACTCTCTGCAAAAACATAGCGCAAAGATACTCTTTTTTTATTATATAAAAAAGCTCTTTCGGCAGATTTATCAACAATTTATTGTAGGGCAGACAATCGTTCGCCCACTCGCGACTTATCATTTAACAATTTAACATCGTTTAACACCCTGTTAAAAGTGTTAAAAGTGTTAAAAGTGTTAAAACTCACGGCGAGCTAACTGAATAATACCATCATTGCAAGTTAGCAACCCTGCGCGTAAGGCTCTGCTCACCTTCACTTGTGCCGAGCCGTAGGTCAAGCCCGCTTCACTCGTCAGGCGGTCGAGGAGTACCATTCGCTCAATGCCGTTAGGGTAGTACGCCTCCATTATTCGTACACACTCATTCGAGCTATTCGAACTCTCCTTCGGCAGGTCGCACTCCACGGGCAACCCCTCCTCATTGACAATAAAAGCAAAGGGTTCGAACTCCTCGTTTCGGCAGAACTGAGGCTCTACCACCGAGCACTCACCAACCTTATGCACGAAGATTACGGTCTCCGCCTTTCGTTGCAAGGTCGAGCCTATGTGCCCACGCGCCTTGTCGCTATTGGGGTTGGTGTGCAACACACAGAGTATGTGACAGTTATACTCTGTCGACAGAGCCATCATCCTACCCACTATGCGGTCGCTCTCCTCTATATCGTTGGTGTTGTACATAAGGTCTGAGATACCATCTACAACCACCAAATGAGGTTTATATAGCTCGATTGCCATATAGAGCAATTCGGCTCGTTGTTTAGGTTCTACCTCGCGCAAGCAGAGCGTATGGAGCAGACCGCAATTACGCTCCACGGTCCAGCCCGCAAGGCGATGAATACGCTCCACAACCTTGCGTGTGTGGAGTTGCGACTGCTCGGTATCTACCCATAGCACCTTCGCCAAGCGTGGTGCGATGCCGAAGTCGCCATTCTCGGAGAGCAGACCGCCCACAAGAGCACTACAAAGAAAGGTCTTTTTGCTCTTGGCTGCACCCACCACAGCCGAGATGTTACCCAGCGACGCTATGGTCATACCACGCTGTTCAATAATTGGCTTAACAGCAGGCGCAGGCTGCGTTAAGTCTACGAGATGCGGTAAGATAAACTCTCGAAGTTCCACTTTACGCATCTCTTGCTCGCGCAGATACTCATCGCGACCGACATAGGGAGCAAAGGCTTCTGCCAATATGCGGTCAGCCTCTGCAAGCTCCTCTGGCGTAGGGTCAGGCAGTAATTCAGCCTGTGCAAGGAGATTAGCAAGCAGTTTAGGAGATTGCGTATCCGCCTGCATAGCCTCATTTTCGGGCACAGCAGTGGACACATTCATTTGATTGAATGTTGTCATAATAGAAGTATGTTATTAGATTAAATAATTGAACTATATGTGCTGCAAATATACAACAAGAGATACCCCCTTGTCAAGTATTTTCGCAACTTTTTTATCACTTTTAACACTTTTAACACTTTTAACAGGGTGTTAAACGATGTTAAATTGTTAAATGTTAAAGAACAACGGAGATTGTCACGAGCCTAAAAGCTCTCGCAATGACGAACACGCCCTTTTGCATTTTGCATTCTAAATCCCACATTTTGCATTTTGCATTTTGCATTTTGCATTTTTTTGTCTATCTTTGCCCAAAGTTTGAGTAGATGTACGCATTGCACAACATAGGACAGCGCAAAACTCCGCAGATTTCGGAGTTCAAGAGAGTGGGAGCGTGTGCGGTGTGCGGTGCTGAAAGTTAGAGAGTTACGGGGCGGAGTGCGTATGCATTCCGCTCTTTGTTTTTTGGAAAACAAATCAATAATAATATAAATATAGGTAACAAAACCAACAACCGTTCTTTTGCATACGACTATCCTGCGAAGCAGGACCAAGTCCCACATTTTCTAATGGGGGATTTAGGGGGTAATGTAAATACCGAAACATAATGTCGGTATAACTGCCCAAATAGCAAAGAACTTAAAACGAAAAGTAATAACAATACAAAATAAAATTCACAACATTATGTTTTTGGACGAAAGAGTATTTCAGGAGGGCTTAACCTTTGACGATGTGTTGCTGGTACCAGCATACTCGGAGGTTTTGCCACGCGAGGTGAGCACCAAGAGTCGCTTCTCGCGCAACATCACGCTCAACATCCCTATCGTTTCGGCTGCGATGGATACCGTAACCGAGGCTCCGATGGCTATTGCCATTGCACGAGAGGGTGGTATTGGCGTAATTCACAAGAATATGTCTATCGCCGAGCAGGCTGCGCAGGTGCGTCGTGTTAAGCGTGCCGAGAACGGTATGATTGACGACCCTGTAACCATCTCGCGTGAGAACACCGTGGGCGATGCGCTCGATATGATGCGCGAGAACAAGATTGGCGGTATTCCCGTTGTAGATAAGAAGCGCTACCTCGTGGGCATCGTAACCAACCGCGACCTCCGCTTCCAGAAGGATCTCTCGCGCAAGATTGAGGAGGTTATGACCTCCGAGAACTTGGTTACAATCACCGAGGGCGACAAGCAGACCGATGTAGCCGAGGTATTGCTCTCGAACAAGATTGAGAAGTTGCCCGTAGTGGACAAGGAGGGACACCTCGTAGGACTCATCACCTACAAGGACTTGACCAAGGCTCAGGACCACCCGAACGCTTGCAAGGACTCGAAGGGTCGCCTTCGTGTTGCGGCAGGTATCGGCATTACCCCAGACGCAATGGAGCGCGTTGCTGCGCTCGTAGCAGAGAATGTTGATGCCGTAGTTCTCGACTCGGCACACGGACACTCGAAGGGCGTAGTAGGCTTGTTGAAGAAGATTAAGGAGGTATATCCAAAGCTCGATGTAGTAGTAGGTAACATCGCTACTGCCGAGGCTGCACCATATCTTATCGAGAATGGCGCCGACGGCATCAAGGTAGGTATCGGTCCGGGCTCGATTTGCACCACCCGTATCATCGCAGGTGTGGGCGTTCCACAGCTCACAGCCATCTTCGACTGCGCAAAAGAGGCGCAGGGTAGTGGCGTAGGCGTAATTGCCGACGGTGGTTTGCGCTACTCGGGCGACATCGTGAAGGCTCTCTCGGCAGGTGGAACTTGTGTGATGTGTGGTTCGATGTTTGCAGGTACAGAGGAGTCGCCGGGCGAAACTATCATCTACAATGGTCGTAAGTTCAAGACCTACCGTGGTATGGGCTCGATTGATGCAATGAAGGCAGGCTCGAAAGACCGCTACTTCCAGGATGGCGAGGCTAACGCAATGAAGCTCGTTCCGGAGGGTATCGTAGGTCGAGTGCCATTCAAGGGCTCGTTGGCAGAGACTGTATATCAGTTGGTTGGAGGTATCCGTGCAGGTATGGGCTACTGTGGTGCTCGCTCGATTGAGGAGTTGCAGAAGGCTCGCTTCGTGCGCATCACCTCGGCAGCCGTAGTGGAGAACCACCCACACGACATTACCATCACCCGCGAAACACCAAACTATTCACGAGGAGAATAATTTTAATTGAGAATTGAGAATTAAGAATTAAAAATAGAGTTATTTTTCCATTCATTCAAAATCGGAGGTGATTAGCCTATTTTTGTGCGTTGCGCAGTGGCGGAAAGCACAGCATAGTAGACCTATGTGAGCATTTACGACGCAAGCAAGGTGCAAAAAGAGGCAATCAGAACGATTTTCTAACACAAAGAGATTAGAGTTATGAAACAGGATATGATTGTTATCTTGGACTTGGGAAGTCACGAGAATACAGTAGTAGCAAGAGCAATTCGTGCTTTGGGCGTATATAGCGAGATATATCCGCACGACATCACTGCAAAGGAGTTGCAGGCATTGCCAAATGTTAAGGGTATCATCATCAACGGTGGCCCTAACCACATCATCGACGGCGTAGCGATTGATGTATTGCCAGAGATTTACGAGGCAGGTTTCCCTGTAATGGCAGCAGGTTGGGAGAACGCAAAGTGCGAGGTTAAGTTGGCGCAGTTCACCGACGACTTGGAGGCTATCAAGGAGGCAGTAAAGGGCTTTGTATTCGACACTTGCAAGGCTGAGGCTAACTGG
>JAZQYJ010000084.1:0-1361 GCA_045633465.1 Alistipes sp. | reverse complement strand
CTGGAAGCAAGCCACTCCCGACCCTATGGTAACCGTAGGTGTTCGTTGCGAGGGCTACCCAGTAGAGATGATCGTTCGCGGTTACCTCTGCGGCTCTGCATGGCGTGCTTATAAGAGCGGCGTGCGTGAGATCTGCGGCGTACAACTGCCAGAGGGCATGCGCGAGAACGAGAAGTTCCCTACCCCAATCATTACTCCTACCACCAAGGCGGAGATTGGTGCGCACGATGAGGATATCTCTCGCGAAGAGATTATCGCTCAAGGACTTATCCCAGAGGCAGAGTACGAGCAATTGGAGAAATACACCGTCGCTCTCTTCAACCGTGGACAAGAGATTGCTGCGAAACAAGGACTTATCCTCGTGGATACCAAATACGAGTTTGGTAAGCACGGCGATCAAATCCTCCTCATGGACGAGGTACATACTCCAGACTCCAGCCGTTACTTCTATGCAGAGGGCTATGAGGAGCGCTTTGAGGCAGGTTTGCCACAAAAGCAACTCTCTAAGGAGTTCGTTCGTGAGTGGTTGATGGACAACGGTTTCCAAGGCAAAGAGGGTCAACAAGTACCAGAGATGACCGACGAAGTAGTAGCAGGTATCACTGCACGCTATATCGAGCTATACGAGGGTATCACCGGCGAAAAACTCGTCCTCGACGCTACAGCCGAAGACCTCACCGCCCGTATTGAGAAAAATTTGGCCGACTATTTAACAAAATAACCTACTCGGATTATTAATAAACAACAATATCAAAATATAAACGACAATACTGACAACTTGCGCGGCAATCAATACTCCTGCCGCGCTCAAGAGGGCAATTGTTAATTAGTTCATAATTGAAGCAAAATATCCTTGCCGCTCGAGGGATATTGATTCGAGCGGAATATTGTCATTATTGTCGTCAAAAAAATAAAATATTGTTGGATAAAAAAATCATCGTTGTTGTTATAGACAAGAAAACATGGCTGGATTTTTTGGAACAATATCAACCACCTCTTGCGTAAACGATCTATTCTACGGAACAGATTACCATAGTCACCTCGGCACACGCCGTGCGGGTATGGCAACATTCGACAAGGAGAAAGGCTTCAAGAGAAGCATTCACAACATCCAAAACTCGCACTTTCGCACGAAGTTCGAGCACGAGTTGGACGAGTTTGCTGGCAATGCTGGTATCGGAATTATCTCCGATACCGATGCACAGCCGCTACTTATCAACTCTCACCTTGGACGCTTTGCTATCAGCACCATTGGTAAAATCAATAACCAAGATGAATTGGTAGCACACTTGTTGGAGCAAAAAGTACACCTTTCTGAGTTCAGTAGCGGACGCGTAAATCCCACAGAGTTAGTAGGTTTG
>JAZQYJ010000083.1:0-1381 GCA_045633465.1 Alistipes sp. | reverse complement strand
CTTCGTGAATATCTAATTTCGGAGGGTGAGGCACTCTATATAGGACAAAACTCCGTGGCGGAGATTCTCGACTATGATACCAACTCGGTTGTCGATTTATTGGGCTTTACGCTCTCTGCGGAGAACGAAAATATCAAGGAGGAGTACCTCGTTGGTGGAGAAAATGAGCAGTGGATGGAGGAGTATTTTCGACTGATATACACCATTACGGCCATACGACCATTTGTCAGGCGGAGTGTTGAACATCTGCTACTGTCGCTACACTATCGCATTGTAGATAGCACAGCAAGTAGCCACCACTCGAAAGGACGCAGAGAGGAGTTGTTCCGCCTATTTATCGAGCAACTCAACACGCATCGTGGCAAGCACGAGCTTTCATTCTATGCCGAAAGAATGAATATATCGCCTCAATACCTCAGCCGTTTGGTTTTTGAGACGAGTGGTACTGCGGCGAGTGATTGGATAAATCGAGCTGTTACCTTGCAAGCAAAACTTCTTCTGCGCAGTTCGGGACATACAATCGAACAGATTGCCGAGGAGTTGAACTTCTCGACAACGCCCTATTTTTGTCGTCTGTTTAAGCGAGAAGTAGGAGTGACGCCTTCTCAATATAGGATAACTCTTAATACAAAATAGATATATGTTCGCCCTTGCCGATTGCAACAATTTCTATGCTTCGTGTGAGCGAGTCTTCAGACCCGACCTACAAGGCAAGCCAGTCATCGTACTCTCAAATAACGATGGCTGCGCTGTTGCACGCTCCAACGAGGCGAAGGCTCTCGGCATCAAGATGGGCGACCCGCTATTCAAAATCCGCGACATTGTTGAGAAACACAATGTCGCTGTCTTCTCTGGCAATATGGCTCTCTACGGAGATATGTCGCAGCGTGTGCGTTGGGTGCTGGAGGAGTATGCACCAGCGGTGGAGGTCTATTCTATTGACGAGGCCTTCCTGGACTTGCGAGGTATGGAAAACATCGACTTCGATGCCTATGCGAAGAAGATATCGAGAGAGTGTTGGAGACTTACATCCATACCCGTTTCGGTCGGTATAGCCCCTACAAAAACACTTGCCAAGATAGCATCGAAGCTCTGTAAGCAGTACCCCAAGTTGCGCGGAGGGTGTTATATGCACCGCCCGCAGGATATCGAAAAGGTGCTGCGCAAATTCCCAATCGAGGATGTCTGGGGTATCGGTCGCAAGACTGCCCGCAAGCTACACGATAGGAACATCTCGACAGCGTGGGAGTTTACGCAAATGGACGAAGGCCTGGTGCGAGGTTTGTTCGGCATCGTAGGTCTGCGTACCTGGCAGGAGCTGCGTGGCATACCAGCCATCGAGTTTGAGGATACCATCGAGGCAAAGCAGTCGATATGTGTA
>JAZQYJ010000082.1:0-2011 GCA_045633465.1 Alistipes sp. | reverse complement strand
AGCAACCGTTTATGGCCAGGAGAAGGATAATGCCACTGTCGGCTTGGCGAAGATGAATATGATTCTTCACAATGAGATTTATGCCGACATCAAACAGGGTGATACTATCAACGACCCTCAATTCAAGGACGATGACCAGCTGAAAACATTCGACTATATCGTTGCTAATCCGCCATTCTCTACAAAGTCGTGGTTAAAGAGTGCAAAGGCAGAGGATGAATACCATCGTTGGGGCGAAGGTATAAAGATTGGTATCCCGCCAGAGAAGAATGGCGACTATGCCTTCTTGCTACATATCGTTCGCTCGTTGAAACAGACAGGTTGTGCTGCTTGCATTTTACCTCACGGCGTTCTGTTCCGTGGTAATGCAGAGGCGCAGATCCGCAAGTATCTCGTTGCCGAGAAGCGATATATTAAGGGCATCATCGGTCTCCCTGCAAACTTATTCTTTGGTACGGGAATCCCCGCTTGCATCATTATCATCGAGAAATCGGAGGCTGCAAGTCGTAAGGGCGTCTTTATGATTGATGCCAAGAGTGGTTACATTAAGGACGGTGCTAAAAACCGCTTGCGTGAGCAGGATATTCGCCGCATTGTCGATGTATGGCAGTCGCAGCGTGATGTGCCCCACTTTGCTCGCTTTGTGCCTATGGAGGAGATTGAGCGCAACGACTACAACCTCAATATCCCTCGCTATGTTTCCGCTCCCGACACCGAGATATTGCAAGATATCGATGCACACCTCTATGGTGGGCTGCCTAAGCACGACATTGACCAACTTGCGACATATTGGGATGTATGTCCATCGTTGCGTAGCGACCTCTTCTCGGAGCATCCTACGCGCGAAGGATACTATTCGCTCAACTGTGAACAAGATGCTATCCGTAACACCGTTTCTGCGAATGCAGATTTTCAAAAGCAGAGCGAGGTATTTAAGCGCAGTTTCGCCGATTGGTGCGACAAGCATCACAACGAGCTCAACTCTCTTGTTCAGGGCTTTGCTCCCAAAACGCTAATCGAGCAACTCGGAAACTCGCTGTTGGAAATTTTCGGTGCAGACAAGTCGCTTGTCGATGCTTACGATGTCTATGACTGCCTGATGAACTATTGGGGCGAGACGATGCAGGACGATTGCTATATGATTTCGTCTGGCGGCTGGGCTGTGCAACTCTACACTCCACAACCTGCATCGAAAAAGAACGATAACAAGAAAGAGAAGAAGGCAGCCACACCCGAGGATATTGTTTGCGATCTCCTTCCTGTGCCAATTGTTGTCGATGAGTATTTTGCCGATAAGCGCAATCTTATCATCGCTGCTGAGGAGTTGCTCCCGCAGAACGAGGCACAACTTGCTGAGCTTATCGAGGAGCAGGCAGAGAACTATCTCGATGATGACAACTTCCCAGACGGCAAGATGACTGATGCCAATATCAAGAAACGCATCAAGTCAATTGACAAAAAAGCTGATGCCGAGGAACTTGCCGTTTTGCAGAAATATCTTGACCTCAAGGGCGATATTTCGCTCAACAAGAAACTTATCAAGGAACGTAAGTATGACCTGCTTACTGCACTCCTGGTTAAGTATGCCGATCTCTCGGAGGAGGATATTAAACGATTGGTAATCGAGAAGAAGTGGTTTGCATCGCTTGGCTTACGCCTTGATGGCGAGATGCAACACATCAGCCAGCAACTCACCTCAAAGGTATCGGCTCTTGCCGAGCGCTACGCACAAACACTCCCCGAGATTGATGCCGAAATCGCCGATTTGGAAGCTAAAGTCACTGCGCACCTAAAACAAATGGGATATTAAGAGTTTAAGATTATGAAGAAACTATTTACGCTCATATTTTTCACAAGTATTGTAACAATATCTTATGCTCAAACAAATAATAATAGCAAGTCTACACCGGTTAAAGTAGATGTAGAAGTTGTATTTAATAAGCAAGTAGAGATACTCAACACTCGTATTGATTCTATGTCTATTGCACACCAAGAAGCAATAGAAATGGTA
>JAZQYJ010000081.1:0-4537 GCA_045633465.1 Alistipes sp. | reverse complement strand
GATAAAGACAAATGGCTCACCCTTGAACTTCTCTATGATATCCTTCTCCACTCGAGCCAACTCGGCACGACACGGAGGACACCAGGTTGCCCAGAAGTTCAACAATACGACCTTACCCTTCAAGTCGGCAAGTTTCACGGTCGAACCATCGAACATCTGCACCTCGAAGGCTGGTGCCTTCTGACCATCCTTTACGATGGTTGCCTCCTCTGGGGTCGGACGATTATTTTGAGCCTTGGCGGTCAATGAACCACCAAACAACAATGCTGCACAGAGAACGATTGCAAGGATTGCCATTACAACCATGCTCAAAGTGCTCTTCTTCTGATGTCTTCTTTTCATAACTTTTTTATTAGAGTCGTTAGGTTTTTTAGGTGAAAATGAAAAATCTCTCAACTCTCCACTCTCCACTCTCCACGCTCAACTCTCCACTCCTTTTGTTATTTATGTACCAATGTTCCGATATTCTCGCCACGCAACACCTTCATCAAGTTGCCCGGAGTATCCATATCGAAAACGATAATGTTCAAACCATTCTCCTTGCAGAGGGTGAAGGCGGTCATATCCATTATCTTCAAATTTCGTGCATAAATTTCGTCGAACGAAATCTCGTCAAACTTTGTTGCAGTAGGGTCCTTCTCAGGGTCGGCTGTATAGACACCATCTACGCGAGTACCTTTGAAGAAGCCGTCAGCCTCAATCTCGATACCACGCAATGCCGAAGCCGAGTCTGTCGAGAAGTATGGATTCGAGGTTCCGCCACCGATGATTACTACATATCCCTCACGGAGATACTCCAAAGCCTTATCCTTAGAGTAGTACTCGCCAATAGGCTCCATACGGATAGAGGTCAAAACCTTGCACTTCACGCCCTCATCGTTCAACACCGCCTGCAAAGCCAACGAGTTGATAATGGTTGCCAACATACCCATCTGGTCGCCCTTTACGCGGTCAAAGCCCTTTTTTGCGCCCTGCAAACCGCGGAAGATGTTGCCACCACCGATTACGATACCAATCTCTGTGCCAAGCTCCTGCGCCTCCTTAATCTGCTGTGCATAGACACGCGCCTGCTCCATCGAGATACCATATTTCTGCTCGCCCTGCAACGACTCGCCACTCAATTTCAGAAGAATTCTTTTATATTTCATAAGGTTCCTTTTTTGTTTCTAACCACAAATATATGAAATATAAATTAAAAATTAAAAATTAAGAATTAAAAATTGGGAGAGAGCCATTGTTTTGCCTACAACGCTCGCAACAAATCGCACGGAGCAACAGCATACTGCTCGGGCGAAATGCCTCGCTCTCGCAACGCCTTTTGCATTATTGGCAAGCGAACCATAAAGTGTTCGTTGATCTTGATTGGCGGACACAACTCGATATTCTCCGCTTTGTAGATGAGCCATACCAACTCCGAGCAATAGACCTCCTCGTTGTCGAAGCTGAATTTGAGGTCATACCATCTGCCGAGCCACTCCTCTTGGTCGATAGGTTGCGCGAGTTGTTGTGTAGGGCGTTTTATTAGGTATTTTCCACCGACCGACTTGTCGATAAATCGCTCTACGGGCAATATGCGTACCGTAGTGTCAGCCTCCATAATCTGCACACCTTCGGGAGTGTCGACTGCAATGCCACAGTGGCTCCATATCGAGAGCATTCCAAGTTTTACAAACTTCGATTGGAACGATCTTGTTTCGATAAATACAATATCCCCCTCACGCAGAGCAGACAAATCGCCACCTCTGTGGCACGAAGCGCACAATAGCACAAGCAGTATTAACAGTAATTTTTTCATTGTTTTTTGTTTTCTGAACTCCTACCGTTGTCACGGCGCAACCATTCTGGGGATTATAGGGGCGGGCGTTCCGCCCTTACTGGGGACGCTCCCGTTGGTCGCTTAATGGGGTGCGCTGAAAGTTTTTAGTTTTCCGCTTTCCGTTTTCACTTTTCCGTTTTCACTCTCCCCACTCGTAGCGTTTGCCCTCGATGCCGAGCATTGCGGTGATGCGCTCGGTAACGGTTTGGCACACCGCCTCGATATCCTTAGGCAGAGAGTAGAACGATGGGGTAGCTGGCAAAATCACCGCTCCCGCCTCGGTCAGCGCAGTCATATTGCGGAGGTGTATCAGCGAATATGGTGTTTCACGCACCACAAAAATCAGTCGTCTGCGCTCCTTTAACATCACATCGGCAGCCCTCTCAATCAATGTCTGCGACACGCCCGAAGCAACCCTTCCGACTGTCCCCACGCTCGACGGCACCACCACCATTGCATCCCAGCGTGCCGAACCACTTGCCGGCGAAGCGAAGAGGTTATCATTCTCAAACACCTCAATCTTCTCCGAATTTGGCATCTTCTCGCCCTCGTGCGCCACCACTGCTCGTGCATTTGCACTATAAATTACAGCTATGCGCTCCACCTCACTACTCTCAACGAGCGAAGTAAGGAGTTGTCGTGCATAAATCGCACCACTCGCAGCCGTTATTGCTACTACAACTTTCATTATAACTCAATTGCTTTACATTTCAGACCAAGTTTGTCAATGCGCTCCAACACCTTTGGTAGTGCATAACTCATATTCGCAAACGATTTCTCGCTGTCGTGAAAGAGGATAATCGCACCCGCTTTTATGTGTGGCAAAACACCACTCAGACACCTCTTGCCCGAGATTTTACGATTGTAGTCGCGTGAGATAATACTCCACATAACTATTTTATATCGCTGTGCTATGGCTCGCAACTGCGATGATGTAACACGAGCATAAGGTGGTCGGAAGAGATTGCTCTGCACCGAATACGACGCGAGGTCGATATCCTCCAAATATCGCTCCAATGACATCAGATAACCCTTCTGGTGCGAATAGGTGTGGTTGCCGACACAATGACCATCAGCCAAAATCTTGGCGTATAAATCCGGGTATCGCTCCACATTTTTGCCCAGTACAAAGAAGGTCGCCTTGGCGTCGTGTCGCTTCAACATAGCCAATATCCACTCCGTAACACCGGGTGTTGGACCATCGTCGAAGGTTAGATACACACCTCGTTCGTCCTCGATTTGCCACACCACATCGGGGAGCATCTTCTTGATAAATTTCGGAGGTGTAATCTTCATAATTATTGTTGTTTAACTCTCGCAAAGATAGCGATTTTTCGGCAAAAAATTTGCGAATAAAAAAAAATGGTTAACTTTGCTAAAAATAAAATTCACCTCTATGAGACAACTCCTGAAATTGTTATTTGTTGTGGTGGTACTGCTTTCAGCAGTTGGTTGCGATAGTTTCCGCTCGCTTACGGGTGCAAAAAAGACTGCCCAAGGCTCGCCATACGAGGTGCTGGTCGTATGCGATGGCTACGAGTGGGAGAGCACACTCGGTACGGAGTTGAAAGCCCTTCTCGAAACCCCTATCGAGATGCTCAATCAGGTGGAGCCGATGTTCAATGTTGTACGCATTACGGCTCGCGATTTCAAGCACCTGCTACCTTCGTATCGTAATATATTGAAGGTGAATTGTTCGTCTGATGTGAAGGATACTGCAATACTTGCGCAGTATAATGTTGTTGCTTCACCGCAGATTGTGCTGACCTTTCAAGGCAACTCCATTGAGGCGATGTCCGAGTACTTAAAGGCGAATGGTGCAAGTCTGTTGCAGGTGCTCGAAATAGCGGAGCGCAATCGCACTATCGAATATGCCCGCAAGCAGGGAGCAAAGGCTTTGGAAAAGATTATAAACGAGGAGTTCGATGTCGAGATGCCTATCTCGAATGGCTACCTCTTCCGTGCCGAGAGTGATGATTTCGTTTGGGCGTCGAATGAATACCCCGTAGCGAGCCAGGGCTTTTTTATCTATACTCACCCATTCAAAGGCAAGGCAAGCATAACAACCGAGGCATTGGTTAAGGCTCGCAACGAGTTCGCGAAGCGTATTCCTGGACCTACCGATGGCTCGTATATGACCACCGTAAAGCGCATTCCGAATGTCGAGGACGATGGCTATGTCGATTTTATGCCACAGCGCAAAGTCATAAAGATAAATGGTCGCGAGTGGATAGAATTGCGAGGTTTTTGGGAGGTTGAGCACGACTTTATGGGTGGTCCATTTGTAAGTTACACCACCCTCGATGAGCGCAATGGCGAACTCTTTACGCTTGACTGCTATGTCTATTCGCCAAAGTATGGCAAGCGCAACTTCTTGCGCCCACTCGAACACCTTGTGTTTGGCGTAACATTTCCGACCAAACAATAAACCTTAAAAACGATATGAAGAGATTTCTAACTCTTATTTCAGCTCTATGCATTGCCACTATGGCTATGGCGCAGAGCGAACAACCTCTGCCAAAGATGTTTGCACATCGTGGTTGTTGGAGCAAAATCTGCCCCGAGAACTCTATTCCTGCTGTTGCTCGTGCCAAGCAGCACGGCTATATGGGCATCGAATGTGATGTGCGATTGACCGCCGATGGCAAGATGGTCATCATGCACGATAAGACCATTAACCGCACCTGCCGTAACGCTGCCGACTACTCGAAAATCGAGGGT
>JAZQYJ010000080.1:0-20671 GCA_045633465.1 Alistipes sp. | reverse complement strand
TTAGCGGATCCTTCAGGTAGACCTCAGGCTCGTAGAATAGGCAGTGGCCGAGTCGTGCACCGAGTATGGTGCCGATAGCGATATACAAAAATGTGGTATCCGAAACACTATTAGGCTTACCCTCTCGCTTGCAGAAGTAGGAGAAGAGCCAACCTCCAAACAAGAGCGCTGCAACCCAAGAGAGTGAATACCAGCGGATTTCGAAATCGCCGATAGTTACGAGTGTGGGGTCAAAATCCCAAACGATGGCTAAGGTACGCATATCTTACAACTCAACCTTTTTGAGAGTGAATGTGAAAGTCGAGCCTACGCCCAACTCGCTACGAACCGATACTCGCTCGCCGTGTCCCTCGATGATGTGCTTAACGATAGCCAAGCCGAGACCTGTACCACCCTGCTCACGAGAACGGCCTGTGTCGGTGCGGTAGAAACGCTCGAATACGCGTGGAGCATCGCCCTTTGCGATACCGATACCATTATCCTCCACCTCAATCAAAATCTTATCGAGCATATCACGGAAGTCGAGCTTAACCATACCACCCTCCTTGCCATAGCGGATAGCGTTGATGATGAGGTTTTCGAGCACCTGACCGATGTAGAACTTATCAGCCGAAACCCAGAAACGCGAAGGTAGGTTGTTTGCAAACTTTACGGTAATCGCGATATTCTTCTTTGCCGCCTCCATTTCGCACTGCTCGGCAATCTCCTTGGCGAGTGCCACGATGTCGAATGACTCGTGCTTCATCATCTCCATATCGTTTTCGAGCGAGGAGATGGTGTCGAGGTCGCGAATGATGTTGAGCATTCTGTTTACGCTCTTCTCGGCACGCTCCAAGTACTTGCGGTTGATAATCTCGTCATCGATACCGCCATCGAGCAAGGTCGAGATGTAGCCCTGAATATTGAAAATTGGGGTTTTCAACTCGTGCGCAACATTTCCGAGGTACTGCTTGCGGAACTTCTCCACATCTTTCAGTCGGGCAATCTCTTTGTCGTTATCCTCTGCCCACGATGAAAGCTCCTCCGAGATATTCTCCACTCGCTTATCTTTCAGCTCATCGAGTACATCGGCAGTGTGAACATCGCGCGAAAACACGGTCGAATAGATTGGGCGAAGCTTGTAAGCGACATACTTTGTCATCACCCAAAGCGCAAAAAGCGACACGCCAACAAATGTTCCGATGGTAGCCACCAAAACTACCCACCACAACGATTTAAGGTCGAGGGTTGTCAATGTTACAACCATTGCACACACACCTGCCACAGCACCAATCAGCCACGAACCAGCCTCTTTTGTCTTAATTCTCAACATATTATAAAGTTTTATGGTTTTATGCGTTGCTTATATTTATGCAAATATAAGAAAAAAAACGGAAAACGGAAAACGGAAAGCGGAAAACTTTTAGCATTTGGCTTAATTGAGTGATTGTAGGAGCCGCCGACAAGTCGGCTCGATAGGACACGGCTGTACCTGAATAGGATTTTTATTTTGTCCGATCAAGCAGTCAAAGACTGCGACTCCTACTCTATCCTATTAAATCCTATCAAGCACCGCAGGTGCGACTCCCAACTACTGCCAGGTATCGTTTTCGATACCCGTGAAATATGGTGGCATACCCTGCTTGGAGGTTTCTCCCTTTTACTGCCGGGTATCGTTTTCGATACCCACGAGGGCGAAGGGCTACTATTTGTGTGTGTGTTTGTTCCCTTTTACTGTTGGGTATCGTTTTCGATACCTATGACTGCGTGGGGGGTAAAAAATAAACCCTCCGCAGAAAAACTCTGCGGAGGGTACATATTGCAAAAATTTTATTAGAAGGATACTCCTATATGCACATTAAAGCCATGTAATACCCATGTCTCAAATTGAAAATCTTCTATGCTACCCCAGTAGTACATAGGTATAGCACCAAGAAAACTCTCGATTCGATAGCCGATGCCTAAATACAACGATGATTTTTGTCCTAATTTGCGCTCTACGCCAAATGAGACATCTCCCAAAACACCGCTTTGATTGTAGTTATATCCATACAATTCTTGAATAGCAGGAGATATTCTTGCTCCGGCTGATACAGAGATATAGGGCGACCAAGCCTTATCCAAGAAGTTTGTTCTAAAATTCAGATATACCGGAATATTTACTCGTGTCGGTTTTGCATATGCATATTTCTGTTCCATTTGCGGTGTAAATAGGGCAAAGTCTGCACCTACGCCAATTCCCAAGAAAAAGAGATGATTAAATCGGTAACCTCCAATGTAATTTAACCCGATGAAATCACTTACACGATTATAACCGTATGAAAGGTTTATATATTGGTCATAGCCTTTGTTAACCTTGGCATACTGTTGTGTTTTAGGTTGTTGATAGGAGACTACTTTTTGTGGCTCAACCTTTGTTATGGTTCGCAAAGTTATAATTTGCGCCATCGCGCAATTTGCAATAAGCAGTGTTGCGCATATAATAAACAAGCGTTTCATTACTTCAAGATATTTAATAATCCGCCCGGTTTTGCAGGCTGCTTCTTGTCATCTTTGGAAGTTTTATCTTCTTTGTTCATCTTCATAATCCATGCATCTTTCTCCTCCATTGTACGGAACTTAATATAGCGAGCGGGATAGCCTGTGACGGTAATTGATAATTTGCCATAGACAGTAGTATCTACATTTACAAGAGCGCCAACCATTGTGTCAGCATTATGCTTGCTCGCAACGGTATAAACCGCCATCTTCTTATAATTTTCAATCTCCTTAATATTTGAAGATCTCACGGTAAAGTCCTCGTATACAACTGTCTGGCTAATGCTTTGTTCGGTCAAAATTTCCAACTCGGCAAGCAATGGCGCTACAACGATAGGGCTTTGTGTTGGCTCGGTATTGCGCACCGAATACTCTCGATAAGCAACACGATCGTCTTCAACATGAGTTACCGCACACGATGCCATAATCATTGAAATCGATAGAATAAAAAATAGTTTTTTCATAACAAATAAGTTTTTTGTTTACCGTAGCAACTCCTATGCGGCGATTATATAAAAAAGAAAGTGTGGAGTTGAATTCGTTTATCCGTCAAGAGGCATTTGGCGTGGCCCGAGTGCAAATAAACAATACTCCACACCGAATGGTATATAGAAAATGATATACCAAATGCGGTGATTGAAGTTGAATTGCTTATCCTTGCACTCTAAAATCGCCAAATTTTCTTGACAAGGAGTAGCGAAAACACTTTCACTAAATATGTCTGCAATCCGAGGACTGCACCACAAATATAGCAACTAATTCCGAAAGTCGCAAAAGTTTAAGCGGTTTTTGAAATAATTCTCAATTCTCAATTCTTAATTCTCAATTATTTTGCTACCTTTGCAAAATGTATTGGCTCCGTAGTTCAATGGATAGAATTTAAGATTCCGGTTCTTACGATAGCGGTTCGAATCCGCTCGGAGTCACAAGAGCCAGAGGCTCAATTGAGAATTAAAAATTGAGAATTGAGAAATATAAAATAGCTAATGGCTAACAGTTAGTGGCTAAGTATATGGATAGAAGAATTGAGAGCGATAGCGAGTTTGAGGGCAGAATACGCCCGCAGGAGTTAGAGCAATTTTCCGGTCAAGAGAAGATTGTCGAGAACTTGCGTGTCTTTATCAAGGCGGCATTGATGCGTGGCGACTCGCTCGACCACACCCTACTACACGGCCCTCCGGGACTTGGTAAGACCACCCTTGCGAACATTATAGCCAACGAGATGGGTGCGCAGTTGAAGGTCACTTCGGGGCCCGTACTCGACAAACCGGGCGATTTGGCAGGACTTTTGACAAACCTTTCGGCAGGCGATGTGCTCTTTATTGACGAGATTCACCGTCTATCGCCTATTGTCGAGGAATACCTCTACTCGGCAATGGAGGATTTCAAAATAGACATTGTACTCGATAAAGGCCCTTCGGCACGCTCCATTCAGATTGAGCTTGCGCCATTTACCCTTATCGGAGCAACCACTCGAAGTGGTCTTTTGACCTCGCCGTTGCGTGCTCGTTTTGGCATTCAGTGCCACTTGGAGTACTACGACTCGAAGGTGTTGAGCCAAATCGTAAAGCGTTCAGCTTCGATTTTGGGTGTTTCGATTGACGATGATGCCGCACTCGAAATTGCTCTGCGCTCACGCGGCACACCACGAATTGTCAATTCTCTGTTGCGCCGTGTGCGCGACTTTGCGATGGTTAAGGGCGAGGGTTGCATCGACTTGGAGATTACCCGTATGGCGTTGGAGGCGCTCAATATCGACTCGCGAGGCTTGGATATGATGGATAACAAAATTCTCTCGACCATTATCGCGAAGTTTAATGGCGGTCCGGTAGGTTTGAATACTATCGCTACCGCAGTGAGCGAAGATGCCGGCACTATCGAGGAGGTCTACGAGCCATTCCTAATCAAGGAGGGCTTCTTGAAGCGTACGCCACGAGGTCGCGAGGCTACGGAGTTGGCTTATAAGCATTTGGGATTGACGCAGCCCGAACGAGAGGGCGAATTATTCTAACGGATTATGTTGAAAGGACTTCTATTTGATATGGACGGTACGCTGGTGGATAATCTGGCGTATCACTTTATGGCTTTTGATGCCTATGCTAAGCGTGAGGGTTTTACTTTGGTGGAGCCGGTGACGCTGAAAATCAACGGTATGCATAGCAACGATATCTTTCCGATGATTTTGGGCAAGGAGGTTGTGGCTGAGTATGGCCTGGATAGACTCAATCGCGAAAAAGAGGAGGTTTATCGTGATATGTATCGACCTCATATTAAACCAATTGCTGGACTTATAGAGTTGTTGCGCGAGGCAAAGAAGGCGGGTGTGAAGTGTGCGATTGGCTCGTCTGGATGCCGTGAGAATGTCGAGATGATAATCGAGGAGTTGGGTATTGCCGACTTGATTGACGGCTCGATTAGCGGTAGCGATGTTACGCACGGAAAACCACACCCTGAAATCTTTACGAAGGCGCACGAACTGCTCGGCTTGAAGGCGGAGGAGTGCATTGTTGTGGAGGATGCTGTAAATGGTATTGTGGCAGGTGTTGCTGCGGGTTGTAAATGTATTGCCGTGACAACTACTGCCACAGCCGAAGTTTTGATGGATGCAGGCGCTTCGCTTTGCTTCGAGGATTACTCAACTGTTACTATTGAGCAGCTAAACGAGTTGTTGAAATAGCGATATGTAAATATAAGATAAAGAGAGGGTTGTACCCTCTCTTTTTTGTTTGCTTAGAAACTATATTTTGCAAGAAGATTTATTCGGTTGGCGTGAGCCTTGTTTCCATCCATATTTTTGCGACTACCATATAAGTACTCGGCTGCGAGAACGAAACGAGGTGTCAAATTCCAAAATACATTTCCGAAAATATATTGTCCCTGCTTGTACATATCCTCGCTGTAAGTGCCATTCTTTTTAATGACCGAGGCTGTTGAGTAGCCACCCGATACAAAGAGGTTTGGCAAGATGTTGATTTGTGCTGCTACCTGCCAACCATACATCGGTGTTGCTTGCACTCGTGTAGGGTCGTTAGGGCGTGGCGTGAAGTCGAGTCCCGAGCCCATCAGATCGTTGATGTATCGTGTTACTCCCTCGCCATATACACCATTCATAAACAACTCTAAATACTTGGTGATGTGGATATTTCCACTGAATTGAATGCCCCAGCCAAAGAGGTCATCTTCGCCTGAACGAGCCTTGTTGTAGAGATACATATCGCGGAATACGGCTGATGCACGGATATGACTTTCGCGATTTTTACCCCACGAATATTGGAAATAAATCGGGAAATCGGGCACTCGCTGTGGAATAGCCGAAAGAGTTTCGCCGTAGGTGCCCGATACGCCCGGCATTTCGGCTGCTGCACCCACCTTCAAATGGTCTTTTAGGAATGAGTATTCGTAGCGAATCATCGTAGCAAAGCGGAAGTTGTAGGCATTAGGACCTTGGAAGTCGATAGTTGTTGGCGCAGCTGTGAGATCGCAGAAGGTGGTAACATCACGACCAATGGTCAAACCAAGCATCTGAACATAACCCGAGCGAATACGCGGAGTATAGCTACCTGTCAAACCTCCTCGAAAGTCCATATCCATAAAGACATGTACCTGACCAAGTTTCTTGGTGTTGGCAATACCTCGGATAAAGATGCGCGATGTTGAGGCATCCATCCTTATCTCCTGGTCGTCGGCAGGCGTTAGCGTCATTGGGATGTTGTAAGGTACCATGTCTATATTATTGACAATGCGATCAAACGAGTAGGCTGCACGCAATGCAATATCGCCACCAATGGCAAAGGAGAAGGTGTTGCGCTTGTCGGCAAAGATTGCCGAAGGCATTGCAACCTGCTGGTAGCCATCGCGAGTGGCGCCCTTGTGGTCCTCGATAGCAGCCTTGACGGCAGCATTTTTCATCACCATGCTTTGCTGATTGCACCCTTGCGGAGCGCAAGCAATGGTGTCGGTTTCGCGTACCGAAATGATATAGACGGTAGGTTCTGCATCACCATGATGGTATCGCTGTACGCGATGATGTTGTGCAGTGGCGGAGAGTGTTACCGCCATTGCTCCGATAAGAAGTAAAACTTTTTTCATAGCATTTTTGTTTTAAGTTACGCTCTCCACGGGTGCAAACCTTGTGCCACTACAATAAAGCCGTTGTGTTTTCGTTTGTTGGTTGTATAATAATTATTCCCAAATAAGGGAATAGAGCATTGGAATTGCCAACTTTTTTGTATCTTTGCCAATTGAAATTACTTTTTGAGAATATGAAAAGCATTAAATATCTGGTTGTAGCGTTGCTCGCAGTCGTAGCATTCGCATCGTGTAATAAGAAGGAGAGTGCCTCGCTTGTGTTGGAGCAAACATCTCTCTACTTTACATCGTGGAACGACGCTCCGCAAACTATCTCTTATGTGCCAACAAATGCAGTGTCGGTTGCTGTGGCGTCGTATAGTAGTGGTTGGAGCGCAGAGGTGCATACCCCTTCACGCACAATTACCATACAGCCCGTCGGAACAAAGGAGGAAGGTATGACCAACGACGACCTCTCGAAGGAGGGCTCTGTGGTTATAAATGCCCTGAATGCCGAGGGTAAGGCTACAAGCTACTATATCAATGTCTATATCACTCAAACTAATGCGCTCGATGTGGATGGCAGAGCAAACTGCTATGTTGTAACCGTTCCTGCCACAAGCTATACCTTCGATGTTATGCATCGTCCCGATGGAGCCGAACTAAATACAAAGAGTGTTAAGTTGCTATGGCAGAGCAATCAGGATGTTGTGAAGAATGTGGATAAGGTGGGCAATAATGCGCAATTCTATATTGCTTCATCGTTGGAAGATGCAACTAAGGTGGAGGATACAAATGCCGTTATTGCAGCGTACAATGGCGCGGGAGAGGTTGTTTGGAGTTGGCACTTGTGGATTGTGAACGAGAATCCGCTTGTGGCTACCGATACCTACTCCAATGGCAAGGTGTTTATGCAGAAGAATCTCGGTGCGTTCACCAATGCCAACGGCTCGAATGAGGAGCAGAAAATTCTCGATTCGTATGGAATGTATTATCAGTGGGGTCGTAAGGACCCATTCCCTCGCCCACTCTACTTCGATGCGTCGGGCGCATACAACGAAGATAGATACAGCGATAAGGGTACATATATTAAAGAGAACTTCGTGGAGCGAACTGCTAAGAACGGAACACTCGAATATATAGCTAAAAATCCGATGCACTTCATTACGAATGCCGCTTGCATCGAGGAGGGTGGCGATGGCATTGGTGATTGGCTTGTTGTGGCAGATAATAGCCTATGGAACGACAATATGAAGAGTGCTTATGACCCGTGTCCATATGGCTGGAAAGTGCCTTCTGCTGAGGATTTGGATGTTTTGTACCTGGCAGACGCAGAGGATAATACCTCGCTTGAAACGGCTCGTAAGCAGTATGGCTGGCACCTGTCGGATGGTAACAATAAGTTCTTCTATTCGGCTTGTGGTCGTCGTCGCTACAACGATGGAGCAGTCGAGAATATGAACTCGAAGGAGGGTGTCTATCCGTCGCAACCACAACCTTGGGAGGGTTACTATTGGACATCTTCGACGGCAGATGGCAAGGCGATATCGCTCTACTTCGACCTTACAACCACCCGAACAATCAATAAGTTTTTCGCTTCGCACCCTGCTCGCCGAGCAAACGGATTTCAGGTGAGATGCGTTAAGGAGTAGCCGTGTTGGCACTAACATTGCATCATAGTGGTAGGATTTAATATCTTATCGCTATGAAAGTTTTTACGGGTAAGGGTTATATATCCCTTCTTGCGCTTGTCTCTATTTGGATGGTGTCGGCAGTGACATCGTTGCCGGGTTTGGCGGTATCGCCTATTTTGGAGGATTTGAGCCGAATATTTCCGTCGGCTTCGCAACTCGAAATACAGATGCTTACATCTCTTCCGTCGTTGTTGATTATTCCGTTCGTGTTGTTGGCAGGTTGGCTATCGGAGCGAGGTGGCGAGTCACTAAAACTGCTTGCCGTAGGTCTGCTCATATTCTTCGCAAGTGGCTTGGCTTGTGTCTTTGCAAAGGATATTAGACTGCTGATTGTTGCGAGTTGCATTATGGGCGTGGGCGCAGGTGTGGTAGTACCCTACTCGACAGGCTTGGTTGTGCGCTACTTTACGGGCGATAGCCGAGTGCAGCAACTTGGTATCTCGTCGGCTGTCAACAATCTCTCGTTGGTGCTTGCTACGGCAGCTGTGGGTTGGATAGCAACGCGCGATTGGCATCTCGCTTTTTCGGTCTATCTTCTGCCTGCTGTGGCATTGGTGATGTTGCTGGCGCTGCGTAATGTTAAGCCTGCACCCGAGCCCAAGGAGAGCGACCAACTGCGTCAAACAAAAGTCCATTGGACGCGCCTCGCGGGGCTCTCGGTGCTCTATTTTATTATCACCTTCACGACTCTTGTGATTACATTTTATCTCTCGTTTTTGCTCGAAAAGTATCGCTTTCCGCAGGAGTTTTCGAGTGTGATGATTTCGCTCTTCTTCCTTGCTATTATGCTCCCAGGGTTTGTTCTGAATGGTATAATTCGCAGAGTCCGCTCGATGACGGTGTTCATCTCGTTGTGTCTGATTGTTGTAGGTCTGCTTCTGGTTGGCACTGTGCCCGATATTCCATTGATGACCCTTGGTGTGATTTTGACAGGTGCAGGATACGGCGTATTGCAACCTATTATCTACGATAAAACGGCTATTGTTGCTCCACCCGAGTCGGCAACCAAGGCTTTGTCGGTGGTTATGGCAGTGAATTATATAGCTGTTGTGGTTTGTCCATTCGTGGTCGATTTTGTAGCGAAGATTATGGGACAAAATCGCAGTACATTTCCATTTGTCGCAAGCGCAATATTGGTGGCAATGGTGGCGTTGCTGTCGCTGCTGATGCGAAAAAGTTTTGTCTTGGGGCTCGATGAATCGTATTATAGTGGTAAAAAATAGTTTTTTTGTGAAAAAACTCTCTACTCTCCACTCTCCACTCTCAACTTTTTGCTATCTTTGTACTCGTGAAGAGTACAGTTCAAATATTTTCGGAACTTGGTGAGCGCCTTGTCGGTTTTGGCTCCGATGAGGGGTCACGCTCGGTGATGGCTCGTGTCGTGGCAGAGAACGAGTGGTTTTCGGTGAGCGATATTCGCTATGCTGTGGAGGCTGTGCGATGCGAGATGCTCAACGCCGAGAAGGTCGAAAAGTGGCTCTCGCACTACCCTCTTGCTGCTACTCGTGAAGCCAAGCGAGTTGCCGTGATTATGGCAGGAAATATTCCGTTGGTCGGATTCTTCGACCTGATGTGCGTATTGGCAAGCGGTCATATCCCATTCGTGAAATCTTCGAGTAAAGATAGAACTTTGGAGGGGTATATCGAACAGTTGTTGCTCGATATAGAGCCTTCGCTGTGTATCGAAAAGTATGTGGAAGGTGCTGACTACGACGCAGTTATCGCTACGGGTGGAGATAGCGCAAATCTCTACTTCCGTACCGCCTTTGAGGGTATTCCTTGCCTTTTGCGAGGTAGTAGACACTCGGTGGCGGTGCTGTCGGGCGAGGAGTCGAAAGATGATATTTTGCGCCTTGCCGACGACATCTTTATCCATTCGGGGTTGGGTTGTCGCAATGTGTCGCTCGTGTTTGTGCCGAGGGGATATAAACTCTCATTGCCTACGCGCAAGATGAGCCGAGCATATCATAATAACTATCTGCAATGCAGGGCGTTGCTCACGATGCGCGGCACCAAATTCGAGGATCTGGGCGAGGCTGTAATGGCTCATTCTGAGGTGGCGGAGTTCCCTCGCTTTTTGAGCCAAATAAATGTGGTTGAGTACTCCGATTTGATGGAGGTTGCGCAATGGCTGTCGCAGAACGACGAGCGATTGCAGTGTGTTGTGTCAAATGTCGAGTGGCTGCACTCTCGTTGTGTGGCGTTTGGTCGGGCGCAGTTGCCTACGCTATTCGATTATGCAGATGAGCGAGATACTATGCAATTTCTACTCTCCATAGATTGATTTGTCGGAAATTTATTCTAAATTTGCATATCTGAAACACTAAATATTAAAGCTATGAAGAAGATTTTTTTGATGATTGTTGCCGTGTTGGCGTTTGTTGCGGTGTCGGCTCAGCCTCCACAGGGTGGTCAGCGTGGTGGTAACCGAGGTGCAAAGACTATCGAGATGTTGCAGACTCGCTTGCAGATGTCGCCCGAGCAGGCAAAGAAGTTTGCGCCTGTATATGAGGGTTATCAGCGTGAGATTAGAGCCGTGCGTAAGGATACCAAGACCTATGTCGATTCGTTCAAGGGCGAGGAGATGACCATTAAGGTCGCTAAGAAGATTATGATGGCGCAACTCAATGGCGATAAGGAGGTTATCAAGGTGAAGAAGGAGTATATCCGAGTATTTGTGAACTATCTTACTCCGGAGCAGTTGTCAAAGGTATTTACGCTTGGTCAAGGACCTCGCCGTCATCGTGGCGGAAAGCCTGGTTCTGGTGGTCCGCAAGGCGCACCACAACAATAGTTAAAAGCACTCTTCGGAGTGCTTTTTTAGTTAGGAATTAGGAGTTAGGAGTTAGGAGTTGAGAGTTTGATAGGACAAATGGGACAAATAAGACTAATGGGATAATATAGGAAATAGTATTTTCCCATAATAGCCTCTAATTACCTCTAACGCCTCTTTTTCCACACCGGATTCGAACGGCGGCAGAAGCCGAGAGCAGACCAAGCCGATAGGAGTGTAGGCGGACAACGAAGTTGTAAGTGTTGGGCGAATAGGCGAATAGGAAATTTATTTACTTTTTCGACTATACGCACAAGAGTTATAATTGCGCAGCAATTCGCCTACGCTCATACCACAGCGCAGACAAGTCTGCCAAGGCGCAACAAGCTGAACGAATCCCTCTCTTGACGCCACAAAAAAAGAGCAGTGATTTTTCACTGCTCTTTGTGGCGGAAAGAGAGGGATTCGAACCCCCGGTACAGTTGCCCGTACACCGCATTTCGAGTGCGGCCCGATCGACCACTCCGGCATCTTTCCAATGCGTTTTGCGGTTGCAAATGTACGAATTTATTTTTTAATTCCAACTATTTATCGTAATATTTTGCACTTTTTTTGCGGGAAAGAATATTTGTGATAGTTTTTATAAATATAAGTATTATATTTGTACTATACTAAACAGTCTATTTTGTCCGTTTAGTATACAGATAAACTATATCGCTATGAGAAAGATTGTAACAATGGTCGTAATTTCGGCGCAGGTTTTACTCTTGTCGGGATGTGCCGCAGCGTGGCAGAATGTTTCGTATTCTGATGATTTATACTCTGTGCATAATAAGATAGCCATCGCAAATCGCCAGAAGGCTGAGGCGGAACTTGCCAAAGCGCAATACGAGGCTGAGCAGGCGCAGTACGAGGCTACTTTGGCGAAAGTCAAGGCAGAGGCAGCGAAGCAGGGTATTGCAGTCGGTGATGATAGTGCATTAAATGGTTTTGATGCAGTGCTTGCCGACTCGTATGAGAGCGCATACGCTCGTCGTCTGTATGGATTTTCATCGCCTACATATCGTATGCCGTCATCCTACTACTCGTTGCGCTACTCCGATGCGTTCTTCTACGCTTCGGCATACGATCCTGCATTCTACAACATTATGATTTCGGGTGATATGGTTTGGGTTGAGCCGAAGTATATAACCTCGATGTTTGGTTCGTGGGGTGCAGTTGCAGTACCTTCGTATAGTTGGTATTACGGCTGGAACAATCCATTCTACTATTGGAATAGACCATATTACAATTGGAGTTGGTCATGGAATTGGGGCTGGAATTACCCATATTATTGGGGTTGGGGGTATCCTCATTATCACTATCCTCACTATCATCACCACCATAGACCTCCGCATCACCACTACCCACCACACCACGGTAGCGTAGGCAATACGGGCGTTCATCACAACCGCCCGGGTATGGTTGTAGGTCGCAATCCTGGTGCATCGCGCCCTGTGGATAGAGGTGGTAATGTCCGTCCATCGGCACCTTCGAATGGTCGAGGTGGTCAATCGGTATATCGTGGAAGTACTCCATCTTCGGGTAGAAACAATAGAGGTAGTTCTTCGTATCGTAGCAGTGGTAGTTCGTCATATCGTAGTGGCTCCACATCGGGTTCGAGTTCGCGCAGTAGTTACAGCGGAGGCTCATCGTACTCGGGAGGTGGCTCACGCTCCTCATATTCGAGTGGTGGCGGAAATTCGCGTGGCAGATAGTTTTTAATGCTTAAAGAGTAGAACAATGAAACGACTTCTTTCTGTAATGGCAATGATGCTCGCATCGGTAGTGATGGTGCAGGCGCAAAATACATCGGGAATACTTCTCAATAGAGATATTATCCCTGCTTCGTCTATCCTTTCGTTGTCGCAACGCGAGGCGGTAGGTACTGCGCGCTCAATGGGTATGGGAGGTGCATTTACCTCGCTCGGTGCCGATATGGCATCTTTCGGCTACAACCCTGCGGGCTTTGGAATGTATCAGCGCAACGAGATCTCGGTATCGCTTGGCTTGGGTGTGACCAATGCGAAGAACTACAACGCCTACAACTATGGTGACAATAGCAGTGTGCGTTGCGCCATAAATAACATAGGTGCATCGTTCAAAGTCTATGAGAGTTCGGGTACGCTCACGGCTATAAATTTCGCCTTTGGCTACAACAAAACGGCAGATTATAACTACAATATGTCGTACGAAGGACCTGCAACCATATCATCGTTGGCAGATGCGTTTACCGATATTGCAAATGCTAACGGATTGGTTGTCAATTCGGAAAATAAAATTACCGACCCAAACGGCTACTTTGATTACGATATGAACCCATATTTCTGGGGAACTGTTATGGGCTATAAAGCGGGCTTGATAAATAGGGGCTCAAATGGTTGGTATCCCGATGAGATTGCTCCGGGTGCGCAGATGTCGCAATACGCCAATCTGGTGAGTCGTGGCTCGGCAGGTGAGTTTTCGTTTGCTTTCGGCTTTAATATAAATAATATAGTATATCTCGGTGCCTCGCTCGATGTGCAGAGCATCTCACGCAAGCAGACTATATACTATAATGAGTATATCAGTTACCCCGAAGGAGCACGACCAAATGGCACTGAGTATCCGTATCAACTCCAAGATTTTGCCTTTGCGCAATCAATGAATGTGAATGGTTCTGGCATTGGTGCTAAGTTTGGCGTGGTGGTGCGACCAATCGAGGGGTTGCGCATTGGCTTTGCGGTGCATACTCCAACCTACTATTCGGTGGCATACCGCTACTCTGCATCGCTCTCTTCTACGGCATTGAGTGCTGGCGACAATCCTAATGGCTGGGAGGTTATAGATGGTCGTGTTTATGCCGACGAGGATACGCCGATACTCCAAGATGGTGGCGAAAATCGTTGGTGCTTTACTACTCCGACACGCCTTTTGGCGGGCGTATCGTATGCGTTTGGGCAATATGCTGTTTTGTCGGCAGATTATCAGTATGACGCCTATCGCTCGTTGGAATTAAACTATGCACCAGCCGATCCGAGATATTCGAATAGTGTATTTAGCGAGAACTTAAAGGGCACACACACTGTTCGTGCGGGTGTGGAGGTAAAGCCTACACCTTGGCTCTCGTTGCGAGCAGGTGGCGGTTACAAGAGCAAAGTGTTGAATGAAACATATAATTTTATTGCCTTCTCCGAGCCTGTTACCGACCGTTCGTGGTACGCCTCGGCAGGTGTGGGATTCCGCATCAGCGAAGTTACCTCAATAGATTTGGCATACCAATATCGCAATACTCGCTATTCGGATTACTACTCGTTCCACACCGATTGGGGTGATAAACCGAATGAAAGTCCGCTCTATGGGCTCGATTTGATAAATCACAACATCGCGCTGACATTCGCATTTAGATTTTAGGCTATTGGAATATATAAAAGAGTGAGCAAGCACTATTGATATTAGGCTTGCTCACTCTTTTATGCTATCCGGCTATATATTTTCCCACCTTAGGAATCTTTTGTAACACCACTGCTACTATCGTTGAGCATACAAAGCCTGATACGCCTGAAATAATAATCTCCACAGGGGTTGTCCAGATGCCGAGTCTGCCATCGAGTCCAATGCCAAGCCACTCGCGCACTGCTCCACTGATTGGTACCAAGATAAGCAGATGCAGGAGATAGATGCCATAACTCGCCTTCGATATAGGCAATAGTACTTTTTTGTAGAAGCAACCATTACTCTTTATCTTCTTGAATAGAAGCAACCACGCAATAGTCATCAATACTACGCCGATAGTATCGTTGCACCATGTTGTTTCCCACCACACAGCCTTCTCGACCAAGCCCGTAGCAGGAAACTCTCCGTTGCACGACTCGAATACGCGCCACAAGAAACCGCCAAACGACACCGCAAAGCCAATCAAATAGCAAGGCAAAGCGATAATAAGCGTTCTCCTCCACGACAACTCGCCAACAAAGCGACGGAGGTACAAGCCGAGTAGTAGGTAGCCTACAAAGCCACTCAGGTAGTAGAATGTGCCATACGCATTCCAACTTGCCTCACCCCAAAATGGCGTTAATGCCTGACGAGGGAGTCCCGATACGCCATAGGTAACGAGCAAATTCTCGCCACCGCCAATATACCAATCACGGATAATCGGTATAAGGGTAGTGAAGGCGCAGATCGCAAGATATACTTGTAACTCGCGTTTGCTGACCTTCTCTGCCCAAGGCGAAAGTAGCGGCATAAGCAGATATATGCCTATCAACATATAGACAAACCAGAGGTGTCCTGCTGCATAGTTGAAATTGAAGAGCAGGTTCTTAAAATTCTCCGCAGGCTCACCCCACGCAAAGGCATAGATAGCAGACCAAAGTACAAACGGCACCAACACACGCACTGTGCGACGACGGAAGAACTCTCCGGCTGAATAGTGCAATGGGAACTGCAAGTAGCTCGACGCCACAATAAACAAAGGTACGCACGCGCGCACGAAAGAGTCGAAGAACGAGGACCAGAATGCATCGGCTTTGGTTAGAATTTGTGAGCCTTCGCCACCAAGGTAGAACGGCTCGGTGGCGTGGACAACAATAACCATAAAGCAAGCTGCCACACGTAACCAATCCACCCACACTACGCGATTTTCAGTTTTAAGTTGAGCCATAATTTTGTAGTTCATAATATAGTGATAGCAAAATTAGCAAAAAAATAAGACTCTGCTACTTTTTATTGCGGAATTTGGCAAAAAATAGTATATTTGCCCTCTCAAAAGGAGAGATGCAGGAGTGGTTGAACTGGCCCGCCTGGAAAGCGAGTAAACCCCAAAAGGGTTTCGGGGGTTCGAATCCCCCTCTCTCCGCAAAACAAAACGAAGCAAGGAGATGTCGAAAACTCGACATCTTCTGTTTTTTGGTGCTACGCACATAAACTTGTTTGTAGGGCGTAGTACCGAAAAATGGATAAGGTTGATTTATCAACTTCTTGCGAAGTGAGATTTTGCAAGGAGCCCGCCGGCGAGGCATGGGAAAGACAAGCAGCCACGAAGTGGCTACGAAGTCAATCCCCCTCTCTCCGCAAAACAAAAGAGCCTATCTAACCAGCAAAAGTTAGATAGGCTCGCTCGTTTTGTGTTGTGTAATTAAAGCAATGCGTCAATCTTTGCTTTGAGGTCAGCCTTGTTAATTGCGCCTACATGCTTATCGACAACCTCGCCACCCTTGATAAATACGAGGGTAGGGATATTGCGAACGCGGTAAGAAGCGGTGATGTCGTCGCACGAATCAACATCGCACTTGCCGATATTTACCTTGTCGGCATACTCCTCTGCCAACTCCTCTACGATTGGAGCAACTGCACGGCAAGGACCGCACCACTCTGCCCAGAAATCAATTACCAACGGCTTGCTGTCCGAGAGCAATGCCTCATAGTTCTCATTTGTAATGTTTAGTGCCATAATTGTTTGTTTTTTATTGGTTATTTACTGTTATTGTGTATTTCAAATTATATTTCTCGATAAACTCCGCAATCTCCTTTGTCAAGGCAACTTTATATTTGCGCGAATATGCCGAAACAAGCACCTCCTCCTGCAAATCCTGCAACGAGAATTTAAGTTGAGCCTTGCCCTTCGACTCCTTAGCCACTGCGATTAACTCGTCGATAAACTCTCGTGTAACCATATCTGTCGAGAGGTAGAACTTTATCTCTCGCACAGCATCTCGCACATCCGAGAGCTGTGTTATGGAGCTCACCTTGAACTCTAACTCTCCATCTTTGCTCCACTGTCGAGGTTGAACGCGACCTTGAATCAAGAGGAAATAATCCTTGAACATGCGAGTACGGAACATCTCGTAGTCCTTGCGGAAGAAGGCAAATTCGTACATTCCGTTGTAGTCCATAACGGTCATCTTGCCCGCAGGTGTTCCATTTTTTAGGTAGAACTCCGTCGTGTCGGTTACGATACCTGCAACGGAGATCTCCTTTCCGTTGAACTTTTCGAGATTGTTCAAATCCGATAGCGCACATTTGCATACCGAGTTGAGCAGGAGTTTGTACTCGTCGAGTGGATGTGCCGAAAGGTACATTCCAATCAACTCCTTCTCCTTGTTCAGAAGTTCAAGTTGTACTGCATCGCCACGCACAGGTACTGACGGCTTCTGAATATCCAAGACTCCGCTATCTCCACCGAAAAGGCTCTGCTGGGCATTGTTCTTTTCGGTTTGAATGCGCGAGCCGTAGCGCACCAAAGCATCTACAAATGTGGACTCATCCTTATCATCTATTGCAAGGAACTTGCCACGCGAAAAGTCTATAATTGAATCGAATCCACCCGACATTGCAATATTTTCGAAACACTTGCGGTTGATAGCCGAATAATTTGCTCGCTCGCAGAAGTCGTAGATGTTTTTGTAAGGACCACTCTTCTCGCGCTCGGCAATAATCGCATTTACGGCACCCTCGCCAACGCCCTTAATCGCTGCCAAGCCAAAGCGGATATCGCCGTTTTTGTTAGACGAGAAACGCATCTGCGACTCGTTGATATCTGGCGACAATACCTTGATACCCATTCGTTTGCATTCGCTCATATAGAGCTCCAATTTCTCGATGTTTCCGAGGTTGGCACTCAACAATGCCGCCATATACTCCGAAGGGTAGTTGGCTTTGAGATATGCGGTTTGGTATGCCACCCACGAGTAGCAGGTTGCGTGCGACTTGTTGAAGGCATACTTAGCGAACTCCTCCCAATCGCCCCAAATCTTTTCGAGCACCTTTGCATCGTGACCATTTGCTGCACCACCTGCCAAGAACTTAGGCTTCAACTCGTCAAGTTTCTCCTTAATCTTCTTACCCATCGCCTTACGCAAGGTGTCAGCCTCGCCTCGGGTGAAGTTTCCGAGCAGTCGCGAGAGCAACATCACCTGCTCCTGATAGACTGTGATACCGTATGTATCCTTCAAGTACTTCTCCATTACCGGAATATCGTACTCGATAGGCTTACGACCGTGCTTTCTGTCGATAAAGTCCGGAATATACTCCATTGGACCCGGACGATAGAGCGCATTCATCGCAATCAAGTCCTCGAAAACCGTAGGCTTCAAATCGCGCAAGTGCTTCTGCATACCTGCCGACTCGAATTGGAATGTTCCCAAAGTGTAACCGCCACAATAGAGGTCGTAGGTCTTCTTGTCGTCAATAGGTATGGCGTCAATATCGACATCTATGCCCTTAATTCGCTTGATGTTCTCCACTGCATCTTTCATAATGGAGAGGTTCTTCAAGCCGAGGAAGTCCATCTTGATAAGACCTGTATCCTCGATTACCGAGCCTTCGTATTGTGTTACGAGCATCTTTTCGCCCGTCTCCTTATCCACTGCGGTCGAAACAGGTACCCAATCGGTGATGTCGTCACGACAGATAATCGTTCCGCAGGCGTGTACGCCAGTACCACGAACATTACCCTCCAACTCACACGCATACTTTATCGTATCGCGCAAAATAGGGTCGTCAGACTGCTCTGCCTGCTTCAATTCGGGAACAAAGCCGATAGAGTTCGGAAGGTTGATTTTTAACTCCTTTGTCTTGTCGTTAGGGTCCGGAATATGGTCGGGAATCAACTTACAGAGTCGGTCACTCTCCGGCAATGGCAACTTCTGTACTCGTGCCACATCTTTGAGAGCCATCTTTGTAGCCATTGTGCCGTAGGTGATAATGTGTGCCACCTTCTCCTGACCATATTTCTTCGTTACCCAATCGAGTACTCGACCACGACCCTCATCATCGAAGTCGATGTCGATATCGGGCAACGAGATACGGTCAGGGTTCAAGAAACGCTCGAACAGCAGGTCGTATTTGATAGGGTCAATCTGCGTGATTCCCAAGCAGTATGCCACCGCCGAGCCCGCAGCCGAGCCACGACCCGGTCCTACCCATACGCCCAACTCCTCTCGTGCGGCACGGATAAAGTCCTGTACGATAAGGAAGTAGCCTGGGAAACCCATTGTCTTCATTATGTATAGCTCGAAACGCAATCGCTCCTCCACCTCCTCCGATAGAGGTGAGCCGTAACGCTTTGTAGCACCCTCCATTGCGAGTTTTGCGAGGTAGTCTGCCTCGAACTTTATACGATACAGCTTGTCGTAGCCGCCAAGTTTTTCAATCTTCTTCTTTGCGTCCTCCTCCGACATAACAACCTCGCCATTCTCGTTGCGGGTGAACTCGTTGAAGAGGTCCTCTTCGGTAAATCGTTGGCGATACTCCTCCTCGGTGCCAAACTCGGCAGGGATAGGGAATACCGGCATAATAGGTGCGTGGTCGATAGAGTAGAACTCCACCTTGTTGCATATATCCACCGTATTGGCGAGTGCCTCAGGGTACTCTGCACCAAATATCGCCTCCATCTCGGCGGTGGTCTTCATCCACTCCTGCTTCGAATAGAGCATTCGCTTCGGGTCGTCAAGGTCCTTACCCGTACTCAAACAGATAAGGCGGTCGTGAGCCTCGGCATCCTTCTCATCTACGAAGTGGACATCGTTGGTGCAGATGAGCCGAATATTGTGTTTCTGCGAGAACTCTACCAACTTCTCGTTTACCTTGCACTGCATACCGTATGCCTCGTGGTTGGCACGCTCGACAGTCGCTTTGTGTAGCTGCAACTCCAAGTAGTAGTCCTCGCCAAAGAGATTTTTGTACCACAAAACCGACTCCTCGGCCTCCTGCAAACGCTCCTCGGTAATGAGTCGCGGAATCTCGCCACCCAGACAAGCCGAAGCACAAATCAACCCCTCGTGATACTTTTCGAGTTCGTGCCTATCGGTACGAGGGCGGTCGTAGAAGCCATCAGTCCACGCCTTTGATACAATTTTTAGTAGGTTTTTATAGCCCTTGAAGTTCTTTGCCAAGAGGATAAGGTGGTAACCACCTCGGTCGGCCTTCTCGGTTTTGAGGTTCAAATCGCCACGACGAGCAACATATACCTCACAGCCGATAATAGGCTTGAACGGCTCTTTGCCCTCACCCTTCAATTTCTTGTTGGTCTTGCCGACATAGTTCATGAACTCCTTGATAGCGAACATGTTGCCGTGGTCGGTAATGGCAATGCCGGGCATTCCGTCCTTGATAGCCTTATCGACGAGTTTTTGGACACTCGCCTGACCATCGAGGAGAGAGTATTGGGTGTGGGTGTGCAGATGTACGAAACCGCTCATAATTTTGTCTTCTTTTCCACTTACAAAGATAGGAAATAAAACGGAAAACGGAAAACGGAAAGCGGAAAACTTTTTCCTATTTTAGTTTTCAGTTATCAGTTCTCCGTTTTCCGTTTGTTTTGGGCGTGGTTTTTGTACTTTCCCTATCAAAAAAAGTTATAACTTTACAAAAAACGGAGGGGCGATTTTATGCATATAGATGAGTTTGTTGTAGTGGCAGAGTATAGCTCGGCTGTTGAGGCGGAGATGGCAAAGAGTATTCTTGCGTGTGCGGGCATACACTCGCAAATAGATAACGAGTATATGACAACGCTCTATCCGGGCGTTATTCACGCACGATTGGTAGTACAGGAACAGGACTATAAGCAGGCTAAAACGCTGCTGCGCCTACGGGAGTAGGG
>JAZQYJ010000079.1:0-3145 GCA_045633465.1 Alistipes sp. | reverse complement strand
GCGCACAAAAACCAGACTCGGGACAAGCGGCACCAATTTACGCATTCTTTTTCCATGATACGTACGCAACTCATACCTTTTTGCCACAAAACACTCCAGCGATGGAGTTGCCCGAACAGCCTCCTCAGCTCGCATCTCATTTTTGTATGCCCTCATCGCATACCAGCAAACAGGCTCATCGATTATGCTCATCAAGGATATTCAGTTCTTACAGGATTTTCAGTTAAGACAAATTCTTTGGTTCACCCCAACATCCATCCACGTCGGGGAGAAACATCTATTCTCGCAATGCAAAGAGTTGTTTTCCAACACCTTTACATCTATGTCCGCCGAATTTTTCGACAAATTAATTACCGTCATCTGCTACGCAGAGTGTACAAACCAGCAATTTTCCACTGGGCAAAACACCCACATCGTCACAAATATAATAAAAAATCCCTGAAAAACGAAAATATTTCCCCGTAAATTTCACCCATTTAAGACCTTAAAAACTCATTCCGAATAAACATTCGTTTATCACACATCAATGATACAGTATTTTATTTTTCATCACAAGCAATAGCGAAAGTCAAAAAACTCATCCTTGGCCACCGCTCATTTCAATCCAAAATTACCAAATTTATTCTATTTTTCTCATACTATTTCGCGCTTTTTCGCATCGAAAAACATGCAAAATATCCCACTCAACAAACAGATTAAACAAGCCGTCACAAACAAAAAAAAGTGCCATCCCGAAGGATAGCACCTCTATAAAATTTCGCAATAAACTGCTTACTTTATCAACTCATACTGGCGTGTTCCCAAACCGATCTTCTCGGCATGCTCCAGGCATGAACGCCACTCCGATTCGGGTGTAGAGTTCTTGAAGTGATCGTGATGATCGTGGAAGTCGGGTGAGTGCATGTGATCATACAACTGGCTGCCGGGCATGGGCGTAGCTGCCAGACATGCATCCACACAAGCCTGATCCAAAGCCAAGGGGTCTGCCGATGCAAACATACCGATATTGGGCAGGATAGGAGCATCATTCTCGGCGTGACAGTCGCAGTTGGGCGAGATATCCAGTACGAGTGAGATATGGAAGTTAGGACGACCATCCACCACAGCCTTTGCATACTCGGCCATACGACGGTTCAGAAGCTCGGGAGCCTGCTCATTCTCAAACGAAATAGCGTCGAAGTTACATGCACCAAGGCAACGGCCGCAACCTACGCAGTTGTCGGTATTAACCTTCATCTTGCGGGTATCGGCATCGAAATAAAGTCCATTGTTAGCGCACTGCGCAAGACACTTCATACAACCGCGGCAACGCTTCTCGCTGATGCGAGGCTGGCCACCGCTATGCTGATCGGTCTTACCCGCACGTGATCCGCAACCCATACCGATATTCTTAATCGCACCGCCAAATCCTGTCATCTCATGACCCTTGAAGTGGTTAAGGCTGATGAATATATCGGCATCCATCACTGCGCGACCAATCTTTGCATTCTTGACGTACTCACCTCCCACTACAGGAACATCCACATCATCCGTTCCCTTCAGGCCATCACCGATGATGATGGGGCAACCAACGGTCAAGGGAGTAAAGCCATTCTCCCATGCGCAATAGAGGTGCTCAATAGCATTTTTACGGCTACCGGGATACATCGTATTACAATCGGTAAGGAAAGGCTTACCACCCAACGACTTTACGGCTTCAACCACCGCGCGAGCGTAGTTAGGGCGCAGGTAAGAGATATTACCCAACTCACCGAAGTGCATCTTGATGGCAACGAACTTACCATCCATATCAATATCCGCAAGACCAGCTTTAAGAATCAGCTTGCGAAGCTTTGTCGGAAGACCGTCTCCGTGAGCCTTCGTACGGAAGTCGGTAAAAAATACTTTTGATTTCTGCATGGTTATCTGTTTTATGATATTACAAAGTAAACTATAAAATCGCAAAATCGCAAGTCAACAGACAAAAAAAATAATAGGCCACCTGATTAGGCAACCTATTTTTTATACTCTATTTTCGCAGCCGATGCATACCCCTCTTCATATAGGTCGAGCAACTTGCGTGTATCACGCTCCATACGCCCCACCTGAATAGGCTGCTCGGGACGGATAACGACCAACTCACCCCGTGCCTCCAGCTCCTCGACAAGCGATATCTGTCGATTGTACAACATATTGCGCTGACGTATAGCTTCACGCATAGCGGGATACTTCCCATAAGCAAAGGGCGGCACAAAAGATGGTTTATCGGGTTTGCGATAGCCTTTATTTCGTGTCAGCACCACCACATTATTATCATAGCCAAGAGCCCGGGCACGCTCCAGCGGAATGGAATCCCCAATACCTCCATCGAGCATAGGCTCGCCATCGACATAGGCTATGCGAGAGACATAAGGCAGACTGCTCGACGCCTTGACAATATCTATAATCCGCTTTGGATCATGCTTCTCCTCGTAGTAGCAGGCACGCCCCGTAAGGCACGATGTTGTGACCATCTCAAAACGCTCCTTGCACTCGGCATAGACATCGTAGTGATAGGGGATAATCTTTTCAGGAAATTCATGAAACAACAGATCGAAATCCATGATATTACCCTTAAGCAGCAGTTGTTTGAAGCCTATGTATCGATACTTCTCCAGCAGGTCAATATTGCTGAACTTGCCCCTGCCACGCTGGCGCGACATATACGAAAGTCCGTTGCAGGCTCCAGCACTCACGCCCACAGTGTATGCAAAACGTATATCATGATCCATGAAATAATCCAGCACGCCACACGTAAATACGCCACGCATGCCTCCACCCTCAAGGATAAGGCCCGATTTATCCGTAATATGCACTAACGATTTTGCCACCTGTCACAGAATCATTTTATTGACAAATTTAATGCTTTTTTCTCAAATATAATCATAAAGGCAGTCAAAACAGATGAGTTTGACTGCCTTTATTGTAATCCATAATCCTTATTTGCTCAAATTGCTAAAGCGAAGCTCTCCACAGCCCGTGCAGATTGCAATACTCATACACGGCCACGACCTTCTCGTTGCAGACGCAGACCTCTGCCTCGGGCTTATCCTTCAGATTGACACGGATTCCTCCGCGCTCGGTCTCGACATAAATAAATACGATGTGATGCTCCTTGGTCATGGGG
>JAZQYJ010000078.1:0-2059 GCA_045633465.1 Alistipes sp. | reverse complement strand
CATCGCATCCTCCGCGATGGATTGGACGAATCGCCCCTTTACAACGGACAAATCCAGAGTATCGGTCCGCGCTACTGCCCCAGCATAGAGACCAAAATCGTCACCTTCCCCGACAAGGAACAACACCAACTCTTCCTCGAGCCCGAAGGTGAAACTACCAACGAACTTTATCTTAATGGTTTCTCTTCATCGCTCCCAATGGAGATACAGATTGAGGCTTTGCGCCGCGTTCCTGCTTTCCGCGATATCGAAGTATACCGCCCTGGCTATGCTATCGAATACGATTACTTCGACCCTACACAGTTGCGCCATACGCTCGAGTCGAAGGTGCTGAAGGGACTCTTCCTTGCAGGCCAAGTAAACGGCACTACGGGCTACGAAGAGGCAGCAGGCCAAGGACTCATCGCGGGTATCAATGCACACATCGCTTGCCACGGAGGCGAGCCTTTCAGATTGGGTCGCGACGAGGCCTATATCGGTGTACTCATCGATGATCTCGTGACAAAGGGTGTAGACGAGCCTTACCGTATGTTTACTTCGCGTGCCGAATACCGCATTCTTTTGCGCCAGGACGATGCCGATATGCGCCTTACTGAGCGTTCATATAACCTCGGTCTTGCGTCGGCAGAACGCTACGAACACTTGCGTCGCAAACGTGAAAAAGTTGATGAAATCATCAATTTTGCCAAGGGATTTTCCATCAAGCCTGCGCTTATCAACGGTACATTGGAAAGCCTCGGTACTACCCCACTCGCCCATGGTTGCAAACTCATCGACCTCATCGGTCGCCCACAGATTACTATCGAAAATATGAGCGAAGCTATTCGCCCGTTTGGCGCACTGATTAGTGAGATTACCGAGCGTAAGGAAGAGATTGTTGAAGCTGCCGAAATCAAGATAAAGTACCAGGGTTACATCGAGCGCGAGCGTATGATTGCCGATAAGATGCAACGACTCGAAAGTATCAAGATTCGTGGCCGCTTTGACTATAATTCTCTGCAGTCACTCTCTACCGAGGCACGACAAAAGCTTACTAAAATTGATCCTGAGACGTTGGCACAAGCAAGCCGTATCCCTGGTGTTTCGCCCAGTGATATCAATGTGCTTTTAGTACTTTTAGGTCGATAATGTTTCACGTGGAACAAAATGAACTGAAATTTGAAAATTAAAAATTGAATCCACCACAATGAACAAAGAACTACTACTTGCAAACTTGCGCAGTATTCCTGATTTCCCTATTCCAGGTATACTCTTTCGCGATGTTACTACCCTATTCAAGAGTCCTGAATGTATGAAGGATTTGGAGGATTCTCTTTATGAATTATACAAAGATAAAGGCATCACCAAGGTGGTTGGCATCGAGTCGCGCGGATTTATTATGGGTGCAAGTTTGGCAATTCGCCTGGGCGCAGGCTTCGTGTTAGCACGCAAACCGGGAAAACTTCCTGCCGAAACTATCCAAGAAAGTTACCAAAAAGAGTACGGTACCGACACTATCGAGATTCACAAAGATGCTATTTCTGCTGATGATGTAGTGCTCCTTCACGACGACCTTTTGGCTACCGGAGGCACCATGCTTGCGGCTTATAACCTCGTGCAGAAGTTCTCACCAAAGGCTACTTTTATCAACTTCATCATCGAGCTCGTGGACCTCAAGGGACGTGCCATTTTCCCCGAAGGAGTGGATGTGAGTTCGTTGCTTTGTCTCGAAGGAGAGTAATCCATAAGGCTTCTTGTCATAGCCTTTAAGGAGACATTTGCGAGATCTTTCGCTACGCTCAAGATGACAAATACAAAACCATAATAAGACCATGAAGTTTACCCATTGTTTACTATCTACACTCCTCCTATTCCCTACCGCTAATCTCTCTGCACAGGACGATGAAGCGCGTGGGGTATACTTGTATAAGAACACCTATACGCCGAGCGAACTGCCGCGTTTTGAGGAGGCAAAAGCGGAGCTCCCCTCCCCTATCTGGGAAGAGAATCCCGAGTGGGTGGAACTCTATTGGAAGGCGTGGTCGATTGCCTTTTCTAATCTGCAAGCACCCCCTCCAGG
>JAZQYJ010000077.1:0-29988 GCA_045633465.1 Alistipes sp. | reverse complement strand
ATTTACAGGAGAAATAGGAGGATAGAGTATGGAAACATTGAATTTATTTATTCGTTCGATCTTTATCGACAATATGGTCTTCGCATTCTTCTTCGGAATGTGCTCCTACATCGCCGTATCGAAGAGTGTTAAGACGGCTCTTGGTCTTGGTCTTGCCGTAACTTTCGTGCAGACAATGACCGTGCCTTTGAACTACCTCTTGAATGAGTATGTTTTGGCTCCTAATGCGTTGGTTGAGGGTGTAGATTTGTCGTTCCTCTCGTTCATCATCTTCATCGCCGTTATCGCTGCATTCGTGCAGTTGGTTGAGATGATTGTCGAGAAGTTCTCGCCTTCGCTCTACAACCAGCTCGGTATCTTCCTTCCGCTTATCGCTGTAAACTGCGCCATCATGGGTGGCTCGTTGTTTATGCAGCAGATGGTAGGTGCAGGTGAGATTCGCAATGTTGGCGAGTCGGTAGTATATGGTTTGGGTTCGGGTATTGGTTGGTGGTTGGCTATCGTTATGATGGCTGCTATCCGCGAGCGCCTCTCCTACTCGCATATCCCTGCTGCATTGAAGGGTCCGGGTATCGCATTTATTATCACAGGCCTTATGGGTATCGCATTTATGATATTCTCAGGTATTCAGTTATAAACCTTTAATAAGAGTAAAAGAAATGACAAAGATTATTTTAGTTGCAATCGCAGCCTTTCTTGCAGTAACACTCCTCTTGGTGGCACTGTTGCTCTTTGCAAAGGCTAAACTCACTTCGTCGGGCAATGTAACCATCGACATCAACAACGGCAAGAAGGTCGTTGAGGTTGAGGCTGGTGGTAACCTCCTCGCAACACTCGCTACGGCTGACATCTTCCTTCCATCGGCTTGTGGAGGTAAGGGTGCTTGCGGTCAGTGCAAGTGCCAGGTATTGGAGGGCGGCGGCGAGGTACTTCCTACCGAAACAGGCTTCTTCAACCGTAAGCAGATTCGTGAGAATTGGCGTTTGGGTTGCCAGGTTAAGGTTAAGGAGGATATGAAAATCGCTGTTCCTGACTCGGTGTTGAGCATCAAGAAGTGGGAGTGCGAGGTTGTGTCTAACCACAATGTCGCTACCTTCATCAAGGAGTTTGTTGTAAAGTTGCCTGAGGGCGAGCACCTCAACTTCCGTTCGGGTGGTTACATCCAGATAGATGTTCCGGCAATCACCGTTGACTACAAGGATATCGATGTTGATCCTCAGTACGAGGAGGATTGGGTTAAGTTCGGTCTTCGTGACTTGAAGATGGTTAATCCGGAGCCTCAGGTGCGTGCTTATTCGTGCGCTACTTACCCTGCTGAGGGCGATATCATTCGTTTGAATGTTCGTATCGCAACCCCTCCATTCGGTCCGGACCGCAAGATGCTCCCTGTTAATCCGGGTGTATGTTCGTCGTATATCTACTCGCTCAAACCGGGCGATAAGATCACTATGTCGGGCCCTTATGGAGAGTTCTTCTTGCCGGATAACTTGCCTGATACGCAGGAACTTATCTTTATCGGTGGTGGTGCAGGTATGGCGCCTATGCGCTCGCACATTATGCACCTCTTTAAGACCGAGAAGACCAAGCGCCCTGTTACCTTCTGGTATGGTGCTCGTTCACTCAAAGAGGCGTTCTATTTGGAGGATTACGCAGAGATCGAGCGCGAGTTCCCTAACTTTAAGTTCAACCTTGCTCTCGACCGTCCAGATCCGGAGGCAGATGCAGCAGGTGTAGACTACAAGGTAGGTTTCGTTCACAATGTTCTCTTCGAGAACTACCTCAAAAACCACGAGGACCCAGAGGGTTGTATCTACCTCATGTGTGGACCTCCAATGATGGTTGGTGCAGTAGAGAAGCTTCTCGATTCGCTCGGAGTGCCACCGGAGAATATTCTTTACGATAACTTCGGCGCATAAAAACGCATTTTAAGGAGCGTTTGCTTCCTTATCTTCAAAAAATGAGATGGTTACATACCTCGTGTATGCGCCCATCTCATTTTTCTTTGATAGCGTTGCAACCATCTCCTTAAAAGTGCGTTTTTGTCATCGTGGCTTTTTGCAACCATCTGCTTAAATTCCATTTTTTGTGGTTGAATGAAACCTTGCTCTCATCTGCTTAAAATGCGTTTTATGTTATTGCTGTTGGGTAGGTTTTTGAATTTAGAGGTTGTTAGGGGGTGTTAGAGGTTGTTAGTGGCGTTAAGGTCGTTAAAACTCCTAACTCCTAACTGCTAACTGCTAACTCCTAACTGCCCTCAAAAGCTAATGGCTAATAGCCAAAAAAGAGTGGAGAGTTGAGGCCCTCCACTCTTTAACTCTCCACTCTCAACTCTCCACTCTCAACTCTATTTGAAGATGTGTGATTTGACAACCTTACCCGACATATCAATCATCTCGACCTTCACGCCGTTGCTGTTGATATTCACCTTTGCGGCGGTGTTGTGGGCATTTACAAGGATAGGGAAGTTTGCTCCTGTATCCTCAGGCTTATTGTACGAGTAACGGTGGGTATGACCTCCGAGCATAAGGGTGATATCAGCCTTATTGAGGATTGGGAGGAACAACTCACCCGAATACTTCGGTCCGTGCCACATATTCTTGCCACCGATAGGAGCCATGTGCATAAGCACGATGCGGTGCTTTGCGCTCTTGCACTCCTCGCTCTCAACGACCTTTTTCAGCCACTCAGCCTCCTCGCGACGGAATTGGTCATAAACGGCAGTCTCGTAGTATTCGAGGTCGCTATCCGGCTTATCTTCGCCACCATCCAAGATGATGAAGAAGGTATCGGCATGCTTCAATGTGAAGTATGTCTTGCCGGTTGGTGTTGGGAAGTATTTGAGGAAGCTGGTAGCAAATACGCCACGGGTTTCGTGGTTACCACGCACGAGGTAGAACGGAGTCTGCTTTGCAAAACGCTCAATCGAGGCACTTACGAAGCCGTCGAAGAGAATCTCCACATTTGGCACATGGCTCACCATATCTCCGTTGTAGAACACCATCTCGGTCTTGCCATCCTCGAAGGTGTTGAGCAGTGCATCCATCCTCTCCTGCTTGGCGTGGATATCGTTCAAAATGATAAACTGTGTGCTCTCCTTCTTAGGGTCGAGAGTGTTGAAACCAGGGTATTTTCTGCCATAGATGCGTGCCGTAACGATGTCGCCATAGTGCAAGCGGTGACGGCGTGTGTGGAGCACCTCCTTTGATGAAACCGAGTAGCAATACTTCTCGCCTGGTTTGAGTCCGGTAATCTTCACCTGATGCTCGGTGCCGAAAGTTCGCTTACCGAGGTAGGTCTGGTAGAACTTAGGGCGCTCTACGTTGTAGAAGTTGGTGCCGTCTACCGGAGCAACTTCCACCCACGATATAGCCTCCTTGTCGGTTACCCAAACGACGGTTGCCTCGGTGTCGGTTACTGCCTGCAAGTAGGGACCATAGACGATTTTAATCGCCTGTGCCGAATATACACCACAGAATAATGCCGCAACTAAGAGTAGTCTTTTCATATTAGTTGTGTTTTAGGTTTTGTTTTGTCTATTTGAACGAGTGGGTGTGCTTGACTGTGCCATCCATACCCACGACATCGACCTTCACGCCACCATTGTCGACCTTAACCTTCAAGGCATCCTCGAACGAATTGACTACGATAGGGAATGCGGCTTGGTCATCGTGGAACGAGTACTTATGAACATGACCGCACAACATAACCGAGATGTTCGCCTTATTTAATATAGGTATGAACAACTCTCTGATCTGTTTGGTGCCGTGCCACATCTTGTGACCATCGACCGGTGGCATATGCAGGAGCACGATGCGACGCTTTGCGCTCTTGCACTCCTCGCTCTCTACAACCTTTTTGAGCCACTCTGCCTCCTCCTTACGATAGGCATCGTAAGCGGCAGTCTCGTAGTACTCGATATTGTTATCGGGCTTATCCTCGCCACCGTCGAGCGCAATAAAGAAGGTGTTGCCGTGTGTGAAGGTGTAGTATGGCTTGCCAGTAGTTGTTGGGAAGTAGTCCGAGAATTTGAGGGCGCACTTGCCACGGGTCTCGTGGTTGCCACGCACATAGAAGAATGGAACATCGCTTGCGAAGTGCTTAACTGCAGTGTCGAGGAAGCCGTCGAAGATAATCTTCTCGCTCGGTACGCTACTCACCATATCGCCATTGAAAATCACCATATCGGTCTCGCCCTTCTTGAAGCAGTGGGTGAGGTATGCCTCCATCTTCTCGATCTTGGCGTGCACATCGTTCATCACCACGAACTCGATGCTCTCCTTCTTCGGGTCGAGCGTAGGGATGGTCTGCGCACCCTTGCGATAGACATTTGTCGAGACAATTTGACCGTAACTTATGCGATTACCCTTCTGTTCGAGTACCTCCTTCGAAGCTATGGCATAGCGATACTTTGTGCCGGGTTTCAAGCCCGTAACACGCACCTGATGCAGAGTGCCGATAACTCGCTTGCCGAAGTGGGTCTGGTAGAACTTCTCTCGGTCGAGGTAGTAGAAGTGCTTGCCATCCTCGGGTGCAACCTCCACCCACGAGAGGGCATCCACATCGGTAACCCATATAATGGTAGCCTCGGTGTCGCTAACCGCCTGTAAGTAGGGTCCGTGGATAATCTTGATAGCCTGTGCCGACCATACGCCACAGAGCAACATCGCGACGAGAAGGATTCGTTTCATGCTATTCTGCTTTTTTTTGTGTTGTTATCTGCCATACTTCTTAATCACGCCACGACCGCCCAATGATGCGCGTACAAACTCCAAGATATAATCACGCTCTGGCGATTGTGGAAGTGAGCCCTCCACCTCGTTACAAGCGTTTGTGAAGTTCAAGTCGCTCTGGAAGATAAGGCGGTAGGCGTTGTGTATAGCCTCGATTTGCTCAGCCGAAAAACCTCGACGCTGCAATCCCAATTTGTTGATACCGGCATACGAGCCTGTTTCGCGCATAGTGACAAACGGCGGAACATCCTGACGCACGAGCGAGCCACCCTGAATCATCGAGTGGTCGCCAATCTTGCACCACTGATGAACTGCCGAGTGACCGCCAATTACTACCCAATCGCCAACCTCAACCTCGCCCGCAAGCGATACTCGGTTAGCAATCACACAGTGGCTACCCACAACATCGTCGTGTGCAACATGGACATACGCCATCAAGAGGTTGCCATTGCCCACAACGGTAGTGCCACGCGAAGCAGTACCACGGCTGATGGTTACACACTCGCGAATATCGTTGTCGTCACCAATTACAGCGGTGGTCTTCTCGCCCACAAACTTCAAATCCTGCGGAAGGCACGAAATCGAAGCCGCAGTGTGAATCTTGTTGCGCTTACCGATGCGAGCACCGTCGTGAATTACGGCACCCGGACCAATCCAACAATCATCGCCAATCTCAACATCGCCTGCGATGTAGGCAAACGGTTCTACTGTAACATTTTCTCCCAATTTAGCATCTGGGTGAACATAAGCCAAAGGACTAATCATACTTTTCTATTTTGCTTTTAGCCATTAGCTATTAGCTATTGGCTTTTTATTAAAAATTATTTGTTCTTGATAATTTGTGCAACAATAGTTGCCTCGCAAGCCAAAGTGTCGCCCACAAAGACCTTACACTCTACATCTGCCAAGTTGCGACGAGGCAACTCTGCCAATACGCACTCAATCTGCATAGTATCGCCCGGTACAATCTTGTGGCGGAAACGAACATTGTCGATGCGGAGGAAGTAGGTCGAGTAGTTTTCGGGGTCCTCAACCTTGCTTAAAACATACAATCCGCTTACCTGTGCCATAGCCTCGACAATTAACACACCCGGCATAATAGGCTCGCTCGGGAAGTGCCCCTGGAAGAATGGCTCATTGATGGTAACCTGCTTGATGCCCGCAATAGAGAGGTCATCCATATGGTAAATTCTATCGACCAAAAGGAATGGAAAACGATGTGGTAGCATTCGCTGAATATCCATAATATCGAACAATGGCGCCTTCTTGCGGTCGTACTTGAAGCGAGGCTTTACTCCCTCGCGACGAATCGAGTTGCGAATCTGCTTCATAAACTCGGTGTTGGCATAGTGTCCAGGACGAGTAGCCATAACGCTGCCCTTAATTCGCATACCAAGCAGTGCGAAGTCGCCGAGCAAGTCAAGCAACTTGTGTCGTGCCATCTCGTTGTTGGCGCGGAGTTCGAGATTGTTGAGATATCCACCCGTAACCTTTATATCCTTCTTGTCGAAGAGAGTCGAAAGACGCTGCAACTGCTCCTCGGTAACGGGGTTCTCGACGATTACGATAGCGTTATCAACATCGCCACCCTTCACTAAACCTGCTGCTGCCAACGCCTCTATTTCGTGCAAAAATACGAAGGTGCGGTTTGGAGCAATCTTCTCTTGGTAGTTATCCTCGGGGTTGAAGGTGGCGTATTGGTTGCCAATAACCTTCGAATTGAAGTCGATGTGAACCGATGCCGAGAACTCCTCGTTTGGATATATTGCCAACATCACACCCTTCTCGGGAATGGCATAGACCTGCTTTTCGGTTACTTCGTAGTATTTGCGGTCAGCCGACTGCTCAACCACGCCTACACGCAAAATCTCGGCAGCATACTCTCGTGCCGAGCCATCCATAATTGGGGTTTCGGGAGCGTTGATGTCAATCAAGGCGTTATCTACTCCGAGAGTCCAGAGTGCAGACATAATATGCTCGATTGTGCTGACACGAGCCTCGCCCTGCGCAATAGTGGTGCCGCGAGCGGTATCTACAACATAGTCGCAGAGTGCTGGTACCGAAGGTGCGCCTTCGAGGTCTATACGACGAAAGACTATTCCGTGATTTTCGGGTGCAGGACTAACTGTCATAGTAACCTGTTTTCCTGTGTGAAGACCCTTACCCGAAAAGGTAACGGGAGCACCAAGTGTATTCTGTTTTACCGACATAATGTTCCAAATTTTACAAAATGGTAAGTATAATCTTCACAAAGATAGTATTTTTTCCTCAAAATTGTTAATTTTGCATATTATTTTACGCAGGCTATGGAGCAAAAGAGCGATAATAGAGCAAAAGAGCAGCAGCAACCCCCTCGACAGCGTCGACAGAGGCTTCGTTTGCCATTCGATAATCGTAGGGAGGACCCTGTGAGTTGGATATACGACAACCGCGTAGGCTTGTGCGTAACAATTATTGTATATTTGGTCTTTGCAATAGTCTTTGTGTCGGCAAAGATTGGAACTTCGAAGCGTGCAGCAAACGAAACAATGTATATCGACTTGGGCGAGGTTGAACTCGTGTCGGAGGAACTTGAGCGCCTCAAAGAGGAGGTGCGCCGAAAGAGCGATATTGATTGGAAGTCTATCAGAAATCTATCTTCTAACGAGAACGCCTTGAACGAAAATCTCGAAGATGAGAAGGGTATGGATGTCTCGGAGTTGAATGCTGCTGCCGAGGCAGTTGAGAAGGAACGCAAGGCCAATCAGGAGGCATATGAAAGAGGTTTGCGTGAGGCGAATGCCATAGGTGCAAACCGAAAAACGGGAGAGGGCGACACTGAGCGCAAAGACTCCAAGCGCAAGGGTAGTGTCACGGTAAGTTTCTCGTTCAAAAATCCTGTTCGATATAGTCGTCATTTGGTTAAGCCTGCATATCGTTGCGAGGGTGGTGGCGAGGTTGTTGTATCGGTGGTGGTAAATCAGCGTGGCGAGGTTATCTCGGCGGTGGTTACAAGTGGCGGCGATGAGTGTATGCGACAGACCGCAGTCGAGTCGGCTCGCAATTCTCGTTTCGACATCAACAATAGTGCGCCTACCAAGCAGCAAGGAACGATAACATACATCTTTATTCCGCAGTAAAAATAGTTTAGATAAGGTAAAACCGCGATTTTATGATAAATGCAGAGCATTTCCTACTAATTGGAGCCATTCTCCTCTTTGTCGCTGTTATGGCGGGCAAGGTGGCGTATCGTTTCAACGCCCCTGCGCTCTTGCTCTTCTTGGCGGTAGGATTGTTCTTTGGTTACGATATACTCTCGTTCAACTCGCCCGAACTGACACAATTTATAGGTATGGTGTCGCTCTGTATCATCCTCTTCTCGGGTGGTATGGATACCAAATTCTCGGAGATTAAGCCTGTGTTAGCCGAAGGCATAACCCTCGCTACGGTAGGCGTTTTGATGACCGCTATGTTGCTCGGCGGTTTTATCTATCTGGTTGCGCCGTGGCTCGGTGTGGAGTTATCGTTCCCATTGGCATTGTTGCTCGCATCGACCATATCCTCAACCGACTCTGCTTCGGTATTCTCGATTTTGCGTACCCGACGACAGGGGTTGCGCGAGAACTTGCGCCCGTTGTTGGAGTTAGAGAGTGGCTCTAACGACCCTATGGCCTATATTCTGGTTATTCTGCTAATCAAGATATTAGGTGGAGATGGCGAAGAGATAAGTGCCGGAGGTGCGATACTGATGTTTGTGGTGCAGATGGCAGCCGGAGCCATAATAGGCTATCTGTTTGGTCGCACTTCGGTGTGGATTATAAATAAGATAAATATCAACAATGCCTCGCTCTATTCGGTCTTGTTGTTGGCGTGTGTGTTCTTCACATTCTCATTTACCTCTCTGGTCAAGGGCAACGGATATTTAGCAGTCTATATTGCAGGTCTTATTGTTGGTAACAATAAACTTGTAAATAAGCGTACGGTAACCACTTTCTTCGACGGAATAACATGGTTGTTCCAGATTATTATGTTCCTTATGTTGGGATTGTTGGTTACGCTCGAAGATGCCTTGAAACCACAAATCCTCTTGTTGGGTGTCGTTGCAGGCATATTTCTTATGCTGGTGGCTCGACCCGTGGCGGTCTTTTTGGCACTTTCGCCATTCCGCAAAATATCTAACAAAGCTCGCGGTTATATCTCTTGGGTGGGTTTGCGAGGTGCTGTGCCAATCATCTTTGCGACCTATCCGTGGGTAGCAAATATCGAGGGTGCCGAGGTTATCTTCAATGTAGTATTTATTATGACCATTCTCTCGCTTGTGGTGCAGGGCACAACGGTCAGCAGTATGGCTGAGTTGTTCGGCTTGGCATACACCGAGAAGGAGAGTAAGTTCGAAAGTGCCTTGCAGGATAAGGTTAAGTCTGCCTTCACCGAGATTGCCGTAACCGAGCAGATGCTTGTTTCGGGTAGCACTCTGAATAAGGTGGCTCTGCCCGACAATACGCTGGTGGTTATGGTGTGTCGTGATGGCGACTACTTTGTGCCAAAGGGGAATGCAGAGTTGCACCTGGGCGATAAGTTATTGATTTTGTCTGATAGAAATGATGAACTTGCTGCCCATTACAAGGAGTATGGTGTGGAGGATATAATTTCGTTTAAGTAAAAAAAATCCTATCTTTGCATTATGGAATTGTGCGAAACAGAGAAGAGTTGGTTTGCTATGCGTGCGACCTATGGTCGTAACCTTATGGCGCAGAGGGTGCTCGAAGTGCAGAAAATCGAGAGCTTTGTGCCTATGCGCAAGCGCACCGTCAAACTCGGTCGTCGCATCAAAACCGACACGATCCCCGTAGTGCGAGATCTTATCTTCGTGCTTGCCGAGCGAGATGTAATTCAGGAAGCAAAGGGCAAAATTCCATATCTCCACTATATAACACGCCCCGAGGGTGGCAGGAATATCCCTGTCGAGGTTCCTACCGAGCAGATGCAGAGTTTCATCGCTCTCTGCAACGAGATGAACGACAAAACCGATATTCTTTCGGGCGAGGAGGCGCACTTCGAGGTGGGTGAGCGTGTGGAGGTTGTCAGCGGTGCATTCAAGGGGTGTCGAGGTAGCCTCGTGAAGATTGAGGGCAAACGCTCGAAACGCTTTGTGGTGGCCATTGACGGCATAATCGCAGTAGCGGTGTCGGGAATTACGGCAAACGATATAAAACATATTTAGATGAATATTATAAAGACAGCAATTGAGGGTGTGGTTGTGATTGAGCCACGAGTTTTCGAGGATGAGCGAGGCTACTTTTTCGAATCCTTCTCCGAGCGTGAGTTCTCGGCGGAGGTGGGGGAGTACCACTTTGTGCAGAGCAACGAGGCTAAATCGTCGTATGGCGTGGTGCGAGGTCTGCACTTCCAACTGCCACCCCACGCCCAAGCGAAGTTGGTGCGTGTGGCAAAGGGACGCATCTTGGATGTGGCGGTTGATATTCGCAAGTCATCGCCAACCTTTGGTAAATATGTTGCAGTGGAGCTCTCCGACGAAAATCATCGCCAAATATTTATCCCTCAGGGCTTTGCGCACGGCTACTCGGTGCTGAGCGAGGAGGCGGTAGTGGAGTATAAGTGCGACAACTACTACGCTCCCAAGAGCGAGGGTGCAATCGCCTGGAACGATGCCGACATTGCCATAGATTGGCAAATTCCGGCAGATAAAATCATCCTCTCGGCAAAGGATCAGAAACACTCATCGCTTGCCGAGTGCGAAACATTGTTCGAGTAGCTATGACGATATTGGTAACGGGTGGAAATGGGCAGTTGGGCTGCTCCTTGCGCTTGGCGAGTGCCGAGAGCGAGCATCGCTACATCTTTACCGATGTCGAGGAGTTGGATATAACCTCAGCCGAGGTTGTTGAGGAGTTTTTCCGTAGCGAGAAACCCGATGTGGTGGTGAATTGCGCTGCCTATACCGCAGTCGATTTGGCGGAGGATAACGAGGCGCAAGCTGACCTTATCAACCATCGTGCTGTGGCTCTGCTTGCCGAGGCGTGCAAACGATACGACGCTACGCTTATACACATCTCCACCGATTATGTCTTCTCGGGCGAGGGCGACACGCCATATACCGAGGAGTGCGCTCCTGCACCGATTAACGCCTATGGTCGCACCAAACTCGCAGGCGAGAGGGCAGTTGTGGAGTCGGGCTGCAAGAGCATTATTCTGCGTACTTCGTGGCTCTATTCGGAGTTTGGAAACAACTTTGTCAAGACTATGCAGTCGCTTATGCAAACTCGCTCGGAGGTGAGGGTTGTTGCCGACCAGATTGGCACACCGACCTATGCGGGCGACCTGGCTGCGGCTATTACCTATATTATAAATAGTGGGCAGTTGGACAAAATGGGCACCTATCACTACTCGAACGAGGGTGTTTGCTCGTGGTACGACTTCGCCTGCGAGATTGCCCGATTGAGTGGCAACAACGAGTGCGAGATTAAACCTTGCACCACCGAGGAGTATCCTACGAAGGCGCAACGCCCACACTACTCGGTGCTGGATAAGAGCAAATTCATCGCCACCTTCGGAGTTCAAATTCCCGAGTGGCACGACTCCTTAAAGCGAATGCTAAAATAGAAAAGCCTTCTTCAGTAGAAGGCTTTTTTGTTATTGGAATATATCGTTGAATAGCTTTGCCAAACGGTATCCGCCATTGCGAATTTGTTGGTCGAGCAACTCGGAGAACTCCTCGACAAATTCACGCCTGTCTATCTGTGCCCCTGCGCGATACTTGCGTGTTGCACGCGAAGCGGTGGCCGAGTCCTTGCCCCAATCGAGGAGGTCGCCCTCGACGATTTTCGCAATCCCCTTCGCTGTGCAGGTGTCTATCGCCTCGGCTGCGTCGCCTCGACTCGATGGGTGCAACCAATTAAAGAGTATGCCGTCCCACAAGCGGTGGTACCAAATCGCGCGATCACCCATCATCACCTCGTAACCACTCGATGTCTGGTCGTCGGGGTAGCGAATATGGGCAGGGCAGTGCATATCGCCCAACCAATGGATGAGCATCGCAATCTTGTGGAAGCGCTCCTCTTTATCCATATTTTTGTGGTTGGCTTTCAGGTCGTTTGCGTAGCCGACAGCCATATACACGCAGTTTTTTACCCACTCGTTGCCACGACGGTCGCCATCGAAGACGCTGCAGTCGGCATTTGCCTCGAAGGTATGGGGATATCTCACTATGCGTGGCGCATTCGACGGCTCAAAGTCTAGCTCGAACAAAAGCTCCTTTTTATACTCATCTGCCCACGATGCGTACTCGACAATCGACTTGCCGTCGAGGTACTTGTCGAGCAACATCTTCGCCTTTGGCGTGAGATGCTTCTCGGCAATCTTTGTTGTCGCCTCGTGCCCACGCGTTCCCCACGCGAACGCCGTACCACTTATATATATAGTGCACAATAGCGCAATGATAACTCTCTTCATAGCGTGAAATCCTTTGACCTTACTACAAATTTAGGCAATTATTTTCGATTGAGCAAAAAATAAATTGAGTTGAGAGTTGAAAGTGGAGAGTTGAGAGATGACAGACCCTCTCCGCTACGCTCGTCCCCCTAACTTAGGGGGACAATAGTCTCAATGACGGTTTTTAATGGAGCGAAGCGACAAGTCCCCCTTTGTCAAAGGGGGATTTAGGGGGAATGTAAAGATTAAGTCATCACCACTATATTAAAAGCAACAAAGGCTTCCCGAAGGAAGCCTTTGTGATTATATGAAGAAATCACTTATTTCTTCATATAGCTTTTAATATAGTGGTGGTGACTTCCGTAGCGGTTGAAGGCAGCCTCATCGAGAGCCTCCTGTGCCGATGGGTGAGCCACCGAGATAATAAGGCGAGCGCGCTCCTGCAAGCTCTTGCCATACAAATCTACTGCACCATTCTCAGTTACGAACCAGTGGATGTGGTTACGGGTAGTAACAACGCCGGCACCCTCGGTGAGAACATCCGAAATCTTCGATACACCCTTGTTGGTGATTGAAGGCATAGCGATAATAGCCTTACCGCCCTTCGACAACGATGCACCATAGATGAAGTCGATCTGACCACCTACGCCCGAGTAGAACTTGCGACCGAGCGAGTCAGCGCAAACCTGACCTGTCAAATCAACCTGCAAAGCCGAGTTGATAGCGGTTACGCGGTCGTTCTTTGCGATGATGAATGGGTCGTTAGTGTAGCCAACATCCATCATCAATACGGCAGGGTTATCGTCGATAAAGTCGTAAACCTTCTGCGAACCCATCAAGAAGGTCGAAACCATCTTACCCTTGTCGATATTCTTTGCCTCGCCATTGATTACGCCCTTCTCTACGAGTGGGAGAACGCCATCAGCAAACATCTCGGTATGGATACCGAGGTTCTTGTGGTTGCCGAGCTGTGCGAGTACGGCGTTAGGAATAGCACCGATACCCATCTGCAAGGTTGCACCATCCTCGATAAGACCTGCGCAGAGGTTACCAATCTTAGTCTCCACCTCGTTTGGCTCCGAGAAGTGAGCCTCTTCGAGTGGCTGGTCGTCCTGTACGAAGATGTCAATCTTCGACGAGTGAATCATTGCATCACCCCAAGCACGAGGAACATACTTGTTGATAACTGCGATTACGGTGTCGGCACACTCAACAGCAGCGAGAGTGGCATCTACCGAAGTACCGAGCGAGACATAGCCGTGCTTGTCAGGAGTCGAAACCTGAATCATAGCCACATTACAAGGTACTGCGCCCGAGCGATACAACTTCTGTGTCTCGCTGAGGAAGATTGGAATATAGTCAGCAAAACCAGCCTGAGTAGTCTTGCGAACATTGCCGCCCACGAAGAAAGAGTCGAGCTGGAATACGCCCTCGAACTCAGCCTCTGCGTATGGTGCAGGGCCCTCGGTGTGGAGGTGGTGGATATGCACATCTTTCAACTCGCCAGCGCGACCTCTCTCGCACATAGCCTTGATCAAGCACTGCGGTGCCGAAGCAACCGACGAAAGGTGGATATGGTCGCCCGACTTAATCGCCTTAACGGCCTCTTCCGGAGTAACAAATTTAATTGCCATTTTACTTAATGTTTTTTAGGTTATTTGTATTTTAATTCTAATCTTTGCTATTAGCCATTAGCCATTAGCCATTGGCTTTTTTAATTGATAATGAATAATGAATGGTAAAAACGATAAATCGTTTTTGTTATATTTATAGTATTTGTCGATTTATCTACAAAATAATTCTCAATTCTCAATTCTCAATTAAGTAGGTTGCGGGTAAAACGCCTATTTGCGTTTTACCTCAACCTGCTCGTATCCCTCGATGATATCGCCAATCTTGATGTCGTTGTACGACTCGATGTTCAAACCGCAATCCATACCCGAGGTTACCTCCTTTACATCGTCCTTGAATCGCTTCAACGAGCCAAGACGACCTGTGTGGATAACGATACCGTCACGAATTACGCGGACAGGGGTGTGGCGGGTAATCTTACCCTCACGCACAATACCTCCGGCGATAGTGCCGACCTTCGAAATCTTGAATGTTTCGAGCACCTCTACCGAGCAGACAATCTCCTCCTTCATCACTGGCTCCAACATACCCTCGATAGCATCCTTGATATCGTTGATAGCGTCGTAGATGATAGAGTAGAGACGAATCTCGATCTCCTCCTGCTCGGCAACCTTGCGTGCCGAAGCCGAAGGACGCACCTGGAAACCTACGATGATGGCGTTAGATGCAGCAGCGAGCAATACATCGCTCTCCGAAATCTGACCTACCGCAGCGTGGATAACATTCACCTGAACACTCTCCTTCGAGAGCTTGATGAGCGAGCCCGACATAGCCTCAACCGAGCCGTCAACATCACCCTTAACGATGATATTCAACTCCTTGAACGAACCGATGGCGATACGACGACCAATCTCGTCGAGTGTCACATGCTTCTGAGTCATAATACCCTGCATACGCTGCAACTGCTCACGCTTGTTGGCAATTTCACGAGCCGAGCGGTCGTCCTCCATCACATTGATCGAATCTCCCGCCTGTGGCGCACCGTTGAGACCGAGCAACTGTACAGGTGTCGAAGGACCCGCCTCCTTAACCTTGTTACCATTCTCGTCGAACATAGCCTTGACACGACCTGTATAGATACCCGAGAGGATAACATCGCCCACATGGAGTGTTCCCTCCTGAACGAGTACGGTCGAAACATAGCCACGGCCCTTGTCCAATGTCGATTCGATTACGGTACCCTTAGCCTTCTTGTTAGGGTTGGCTTTGAGGTCGAGCATCTCAGCTTCGAGCAACACCTTTTCGAGCAACTTGTCGAGGTTCAAACCCTGCTTTGCCGAGACATCCTGGCTCTGGTACTTACCGCCCCAATCTTCAACGAGGAGATTCATCTGCGAGAGCTGCTCTTTGATGTGGTCTGGGTTAGCCTGCGGCTTATCAATCTTATTGATTGCGAATACCATCGGAACACCTGCCGCCTGTGCGTGGTTGATAGCCTCTACGGTCTGTGGCATCACACGGTCATCGGCTGCTACGATGATAATCGCAACATCGGTAATCTTCGCACCACGGGCACGCATCGCTGTAAATGCCTCGTGACCTGGGGTATCGAGGAAGGTAATCTTCTGACCGTTGAGGTTTACCGAGTATGCACCGATGTGCTGGGTGATACCTCCCGCCTCGCCGGCGGTAACATTCGTCTTACGGATGTTATCCAAGAGCGATGTCTTACCGTGGTCGACATGACCCATTACGGTTACGATTGGTGGGCGTGGGAGCAAATCCTCAGCAGTATCCACCTCGTCATCGTTGATAGCCTCCTGAATCTCTGCCGATACGAACTCTACGGTGAAACCGAACTCCTCGGCTACCACTACGAGTGCCTCAGCATCGAGACGCTGGTTAATCGACACCATCAAACCGAGGTTCATACAAGCCGAGGTAACCTCCATAGCCGAGACATTCATCATTGTTGCCACCTCGCTGACGGTTACGAACTCGGTAACTTTGAGAATCTTCTGCTCTGCTGCCTCCTGCTCGAAAGCCTCGTTCATACGCTCGCGAATCTCATCACGCTTCTCACGACGGTACTTCGCACCCTTATTCTTTGCACCCTTGGCGGTCAAACGAGCCAAGGTATCCTTCACCTGCTTGGAAACCTCCTCGTCGCTCACCTCTGGGCGAACAACAGGCTTTGGCTGCGGCTTCTGCTTGTTCTTCTTGCCACCGCCCTGATTCTGCTGGTTCTGGTTATTATTCTGCTTATTAAACTTGTTCTTGTCGTTCTGCTGACCTTGATTGCCACCCTTCTGAGCGTTGTTCTGCTGCTTCGAGATATCGACCTTAGCCTTATCCAAACGCTTGCGATGACGCTTGCCACCAGCAACCATACCCGACACATCCATTGTGCCGAGAATCTGAGGACCTGCAAGGGTTGGCGCCTCCGTAGCACGGAACACCTCCTCCTTCTTTGGCTCCTCCTTCTTCTCTGCAACCACAGGTTCAGCTTTTGATTGAGGTTCCGGTTTTGCCTCCTCTTTCTTAGCCTCAACCCTCTTTTCGATCTTTGGTTCCGCCTTTGGAGCAGGAGCAGCCTCCGCCTTCTTCTTCGGTTCGAGCTCAATCTTACCGAGAATCTTAGGTTGTACAACCTCCTCTTTAACCTCGATAGAGCGCTTCTCCTCCTTCGGCTTTGCCTCAGGCTCGATGCTTACCGATGATTTCTTGTTGATCTTCTCGCGAACGCTATCTAACTCGTTGCCACTCGGACGATTTTTGCCAAACTCCTTCTCTACGATGGCGTAGGTGTCGGCATCAATCGGAGTATTAGGCGACGAATCAATCTCAATGCCCTTGCGGTGCAAGAAGTCGGTGATGGTATTCAAACCAACATTAAACTCCTTGGCAACCTTTATTAGGCGTATCTTTTTTTCGTTTCCCATTATACCTTTCTTTACTTATTCAACAAAAATTAGCCATTAGCCGTTGGCTATTAGCCATTAGCTTTTTTAGTTGAGAGATGAAAGTTGAGAGATAAAAGTTTTTTATTTTAATTTTCAATTCTCAATTCTCAATTCTCAATTTGGAATAGCCCTGCTATTCCTCGAACTCGGCCTTCAAGATCTCGATAATCTGCTGAGCCTGCTCTATTTCGAGGTCGGCACGCTTTGCCAACACCTCAGCACTCATTTCGAGTACGCTCTTAGCAGTGTCGCAACCCATATTGTGGAGCGTGTCGATAATCCAGCCCTCGATTTCGTCTGCGAACTCGGTGAGAGCAACATCCTCCTCGTCAAGCTCACGGAATACATCGATGTCGAAGCCTGTGAGCAACTTCGCAAGGCGGATATTCAAACCACCCTTACCGATAGCGAGCGAAACCTGATCAGGCTGCAAATATACCGATGCGGTATTCTTCTCCTCGTCGATAGCGATTGACGACACCTTTGCAGGAGCCAAAGCACGCTGAATAAGCAATGAAGTGTTAGAGGTGTACTGAATGACATCGATATTCTCGTTGCGCAACTCCTTTACGATGGTGTAGATACGAGCACCCTTAACACCTACGCAAGCTCCAACAGGGTCTACGCGGTCATCATACGACTCCACTGCAACCTTTGCACGCTCGCCAGGGATGCGGGCAATCTTCTTGATGGTGATAAGTCCGTCGTTAATCTCGGGAACCTCCTGCTCGAACAGCTTTTCGAGGAAGAGATTTGCAGTACGCGAAAGGATAACGCGAGGCTTGTTATTTACCATCTCTACGCTCTTGATGATAGCCTTGATGGTGTCGCCCTTGCGGTAGAAGTCGTTAGGAATTTGCTCGTTCTTTGGCATTACCAACTCATTCTCCTCCTCGTCGAGAATCATCATATCACGCTTCCAAACCTGATAAACCTCACCCGAAATCAACTCTCCAACCTTCGAAGTGTAGTCCTCGAAGATGCCGGCATTCTCCAAGTCGAGAATGCGCGATGCAAGGTTCTGACGCAACGACAATACTGCACGGCGACCAAATGCCGAGAATGGAATCTCGTCGGTGTACTCATCGCCCACCTCGTACGAGTCGTCAATCTTCAACACCTCCGAGAGTGCAATTTGCGACACCTCGTCGGTGAACTCCTCGTCTGCTACAACCTCGCGGTTACGCCAAATTTCGAGGTCACCCTTGTCATCGTTGATGATGATGTCGAAATTCTCGTCTGTGCCATACTGCTTCTGCAATGCGTGGCGGAATACATCCTCTAATACGCCAATCATTGTTGCTTTGTCGATGTTCTTCAACTCCTTGAACTCGGCAAAATTGCTGATAAGATTAAGATTGTTCATTGTTTTTTGTTTTTATTTATATTGTTTTTGTTTGTTGTTTTCTTTTTTTTAGTGGCGTTAGAGTCGTTAGAGTCGTTAGGGGTTATTAGTGTTTTAGCTCTCAACTCTCAACTCTCAACTCTCAACTACTTATAGTCAAGGTACTCCTTTGTCCACTTAATCTCCTCAAACGAGTAGGTGTGGGTGGTGCGTTGCATCTGCTTCTTCTTTTTGCCCTCCACAACTACTGCCTCGTCGTACGAGATGGTGATAGCCTCGTCGCTCACCTCGTCGAGTGTGGCCAAAATCTTAACTCCGCTTTTGAGCAACACCTCCACGCTCTCGCCAATGAGTTTTCGGTATTGGCGCACCAACTTCAATGGCTCGCCGATACCTGCTGACGCTACGGTCAAAGAGTAGTCCTCTACATCTCGGTCAAATTTCTCTCCAATGGCGTGGTTTAGCATAGCGCAAGCATCTATCGAAACCGATGTGTCGCTGTCCAATATGAGCTCGATTGTGTTGTCGGGGGTGATTGTGTAATCTACCACAAACATATCCGTACCCTCCAAAGCATTTTCTACTACTGCTAATAACTCTTTGATATCCATATAATTGAGTGTTGTTTATTAGTCAATTTTCCTTTACAAAAATGAGGGGACTCACTGTCCCCTCACCTTTTTCACTGTGCAAATATACACCTATATTTATTAAAAACCAAACTTTTTATCTGTTTTTTATCGTGTAAACGATATTTTTGAGCGAAAAGCATCGCGTGTTTCGCGTTCGACAATGCCTGTGATGACATCGGCAGCATCGTGCCAACGATTGGAGTGAAAAGTTCGACGATAGGTCGTCAGATGGGTGTATAAATCTCGCCATCGCAGTTGCCAATCGTGAGGAAAACGAAGAAGATGAAGTGCAGTTGCCGAGTTCGAGAGAATGCGAGCCTCCTTGTTGCCCGATTGATGAAACCACTCGACCTTTGTCGAGGTCGCCATTCGCTGCACGGCACGGGCAAATCCTCGACCTCCGTTATTGCTCTCGATGGCAGCCGTGCGGGTGCGATTTCTGCACAACATATCTGCTACTTCTCGCTCCGTAACCTCCATAGGCTCACGCGAATAGACTACATCGCAAATATAGATTATTCCATCGGTATCAACGGCATAACAAATCGAGCATAGGTAGTCGTCGCCCGTGTCGGCAGTATCGGTATAATTGCCGTAGCGAACTATGTCTTTCGGCAGGGTGTCGTACTCGCCAAAGGAGTCGCCGTAGAGCAACCCCTCGCGAGAGGATGGGTGCCCCTGATACATGCACTCGAAGCGCAAGGTGTCAAGATTTCGCTTCTGTTTCAAAAGAGTCGCTGAGTGTCGCTCCTCCCATAGCGCTTCGCCGAGGTCGCGAGGGTCGATTTCGGTGGCGGGCGAAGCCTTCAAAGCCTCGAAATTAAGGTATAACCACTCCTCCTCGCCAACCTCTTCTAAGTCCTTGAAACTCTGTAATTCACGACAAGGCTCTTTGCTCGTGATTATGCCGATAAGGTCCTCTTCGTGCCAGCGAGTAAAGACTATTAACTCGCGCGAAAAATTGTGCATTCTTGTACGCACAACCGAGGTGTACCACTCCCAACAATTCTCTCGAATAATGGGCGAATTTGCCTCCATTGCATCCTTGTAGAGGTCGTCGAGAATAAAGCAATCGACGCGGTTACCCGTGAGCGAGCCTTCGCGCCCAACCGATAGGAGTGCGCCATCGTGCCCGATGACTTCGACCTCGTCGGCTGTACGGATGTAATTTGTCGGTTTTGCACCCCGTTTTATGGTTGTGTCGGGAAAGAGCTCCTCGTATTCCCGACTCTCCAAAATGCGCTGAACTCGACGGTTGAAACGCGAAGCCAATGAGCCTGAATATGAAGCTATTGCAATGCGAATGTCGGGGTTGAGTCCAAGCATATACGCAGGCAATAGGGTGGTCGCGCCAACCGACTTTCCGTGCTGTGGCGGCATCGTTATAATCAGTCGTCGAATTTTCCCTTGCGCGAAGGCTTCGAGCACTCGGTAATAGACCGAATGGAAGGGTTGAATCTCCAAGAATGGGTAGATTTGTGATGCGAAATTTATGAAGTCCATGCTACTCCTCCTCGATTAAAAAGGTTGAGAATCTCTCGAAATCGAAGTCGTCGTAGATAACCCCTTCGTCGCCCTCGCAAAGAAAGTCCCACCATACAGCAGATACACCGCAAATCGTGTCGTGTTTCTCGTAGCGGTTGCGATTGTCGGGACGACGACGATAGAGTATGAGCGAGGCTGTCAAGCGCAAAATTTCGCCACATGCACCCTTCGCCTCTACCACGCCCGTAAAGTAGCAGGGCGATAGCAATCGCCCCTTAATCTCGCTCGCCAAAGCGGCATAATCCTCATCGGATAGCTTGTAAATAGTCGTTTCCATATCTATTTTTGTTTGTTGGTTAATAAAAACTTGTTTTTATCCAAAAAAATACTTAACTTTGCGAGGGCAAAGGTAGTTCAAAAAATGAATTTTGATATTCAAAAAGTCCAAAAATTGTATAAAAAGAACTGAATAAAAAATATGGGAGAGCGACTAAAACTTATAAGAAAGAGTTTGGGGTTAACGCAAGAGCAACTGGCTCAGCGACTTGGCGTAGGAAAGACCGCTTTGTCGATGATTGAAACGGGCAAGGCACGCCTCTCCTCTCGTAACAGAAATATCTTAATTCAAGATTTGAATGTCAATCCATCTTGGCTCGAAACGGGTAAAGGGGAGATTTTTAATGCTGACCCTGCTCTGACTGCCTCGTTTGGTCGTGGCTCGGAGATGTCGATGCCGTTGCAGTCGGTGCCGCTCTATTCGATAGAGGCTACCGCCGGCTTGGTACCATTGTTCGAGCAGCGTGAGCAGTATAGCCCTGTGAACTATATCCACATTCCTAACCTTCCGAAGTGTGATGGTGCAGTCTATGTAGTAGGCGATTCGATGTATCCACTGTTAAAGAGTGGTGATATTGTACTCTACAAGCAGTTGCACGATTTGGAGGATATTTTTTGGGGCGATATGTATTTGCTCTCGTTGGATATAGACGGTGAGGAGTATGTAACCATCAAGTATATCCAGCGCTCGGAGCGAGAGGGCTATGTTCGCCTTGTGTCGCAAAATCAGCACCACGCTGAGAAGGAGGTGAAGATGAGTCGTATTCGCGCAATTGCTCTTGTGAAGGCGAGCATCAGAATGAACTCGATGAGATAATCAAATTTATAATTTCAAATAATTTTAACCAACAAAAAACAAACAAAATGAAAAGACTTCTTTTAAGTGTAGTTGCTCTTGTGTTGTCGCTCAACGCAATGGCAGCAAAAGACCCAAAATGGCAGGATCCGAACTTCTTTGAGGAGAATCGTTTGCCGATGCGTTCGACATTTATTGTAACACCGACAGTGGAGGGAGTGGTTGCAGAGCACGACTTCACGAAGTCGCCTCTCTATCGTTCGATTGGCGGAGTATGGAATTTCTATTGGACTGCAAATGCGACTGACCCTCAGCCACAGGAGTTCTGGTCGTTGAAGTATGACGACTCGGCTTGGGGTAAGATGCCTGTTCCGGGTTTGTGGGAGATGAACGGCTACGGTGTGCCTGTTTATAAGAATAGTGGCTACCCTTGGCACAAGTTCTACGAGAAGAATCCTCCGTATGCTCCAACCGAGCAGAATGCCGTTGGTTCGTATCGTCACAACATCTATGTTCCGGCAGAGTGGAAGGGCAAGCAGATTTATGTTCACATCGGCTCGGCTACTTCGAACCTCTCGTTGTGGGTAAACGGTCAGTATGTGGGTTATAGCGAGGACTCGAAGTTGGAGGCAGAGTTCGAGATTACTAAGTATGTTAAGGCTGGTGCCGAGAACCTTTTTGCAATGCAAATTTATCGTTGGTGCGATGGCTCGTATTTGGAGGATCAGGATTTCTTCCGTCTTTCGGGTATTGGTCGCGACTGCTACATCTATGCTCGCGATAAGAAGCATATCGAGGATGTTAAGTTTGTGGCAGACTTGCACGACAACTATGCCAAAGGTCATCTCGACCTCAATGTAACCACCACAAAGGGTGTTAAGGAGGTTCGTCTTACCCTTACCAATCCTGTTGGCGAGCAGATTAAGCAGGAGGTTCTCTCGGTAGAGAAGGGCAAGGTTGAGCGTTGCTGGCATCTCGATAAGGTTCAGCCTTGGAGTGCTGAGATACCTAATCTCTATCGTCTTGTTGTTGAGGTTCTCGACAAGGGCCAAACCGTCGAGGCAACTGCTTTCAAAGTCGGTTTCCGCAAGGTGGAGATTAAGAATGCACAGTTGCTCGTAAATGGTTATCCTGTGCTTATCAAGGGCGCAAACCGTCACGAGATGGCTCCAAATACGGGTTATTATGTAACTCGCGAGGATATGATTAAGGATATCCAGATTATGAAGGAGTTGAACATTAACGCAGTACGTACTTGCCACTATCCAAACTCTCCGCTTTGGTATGACCTCTGCGACGAGTACGGTTTGTATGTTTGCGACGAGGGTAATATCGAGTCGCACGGTATGGGCTACAAGGATAAGACCTTGGCAAAGAACCCTATCTATGAGGCTGCTCACCTTATTCGTGACCAGCGTATGGTATTGCGTGACTTCAACCACCCATCGGTAATCTATTGGTCGCTTGGTAACGAGGCGGGTAATGGTCCTAACTTCCACAAGTGCTACGATTGGATCAAGTCGTACGACAAGTCGCGTCCTGTAGCATACGAGCAGGCAAATGTTATTCGCTACGGTAAGGATAAGTCGAAGGATAAGGGTATCTACAACACCGACATCGACGCTCCGATGTATGCTACATACGACGAGTGCGAGGCACACTCAAAGGATGTCGAGAAGAAGGATAAGAACCGTTTCAACCGTCCTCTTATTCAGTGTGAGTACGCTCACGCGATGGGTAACTCGGTAGGAGGTTTGAAGGAGTATTGGGACTTGGTACGTAAGTATCCTACATATCAGGGTGGTTACATTTGGGATTTCGTGGATCAGGCTTTGGCTTGGCGTGACCCTGTAACCAACGAATTGACCTACCGCTATGGTGGTTGCTGGAACAATCGTGACGCATCGGATAACAACTTCTGTTGCAACGGCTTTATCGCTGCAAACCGCGAGTATCACCCATCGGCATACGAGGTAAAACAGCAGTATCAGAACATCTGGGCTTCGCCGGCAGACCTTACGATTGGTCGCATAAGCGTATTCAACGAGCACTTCTTCAAGGGCTTGGAGAATGTACGCCTTGTTTGGTCGTTGGTGGCTAATGGTAAGGTGGTTAAGACCGGTATTGTCGAGGAGTTGAGTATTGCTCCACAGAAGAAGGTAGATGTTCAACTCGGCTACAATGCACACGATGTTGCTGCATTGAAGGGCGAGGCATTCCTTAACATATCGTTTGTATTGAAGAGCTCGGAGCCACTCTTGCAGGCAGGCTACGAGGTTGCTCGCAATCAGCTCGCTATCACCTCTTATGACTATGCAGCAGCATTCGCGGCAGTTCAGCCAAAGGGTGTAACTTGCAAGAAGGTAAAGGGCGTGGTTGTAAATGACAATAAGATCTCGGGTAATCAGTTTGTCGCAGAGTTCAACGCAGAGGGTTTCCTCTCGTCGTACATCTACAAGGGACAGCAACTCATCTCGAAGCCTATGAAGCCGGAGTTCTATCGTGGTATGGTCGATAACGACTATGGCGTTCGCAAGAACAAGAACACTCGTTTCAACCACACTGGCTGGAAGGCTTGGGGCGAGGATAAGCCTATGCTTACCAAGTTCGAGGTTAAGGAGTTGAAGGACAAGTGCGCAGAGGTTAAGGCTGTTTACAAGTATGCTAAGACTGGTGCAACCGTAACTATGACTTACGTTATCGCTCCTGACGGCACAATCGCCGTAAGCGAGAAGATGAACAAGGGCGTAAGCGAGATTAAGATTCCGTCGATGTTGCGCTACGGTGTTGCTTTGGCTATGCCTGAGGCATTCGACACTATCGAGTTCTATGGTGCAGGTGAGCACGAGACATATATCGACCGTTGGACAAGCGCTTTGATCGGCATCTACAAGCAGAATGTGGCTGACCAGTTCTGGCCATACTACTCTCGTCCGCAGGAGTGTGGTGCGCACTGCCAATTGCGTTGGTGGCGTATTGTTGATACCGCAGGTCGTGGCTTTGAGGTTGTCAGCGAGGCTCCATTCCAAGCAAATGCACTCCCTTATTCTATGGATCAGTACGATGTACACTCTAACAACTATCGTAAGTACTCACAGCACCTCGAGAAGGATGGTAACACCTATGTTAACATCGATTTGGCTCAAATGGGCTTGGGTTGTGTAACTTCTTGGGGTCGTCTTCCACGCGAGGAGTATCAACTCCCATACGAGGATCGTGAGTTCCGATTTGTGCTCCGCCCCCTCAAATAAAAATTGTTTTTAAGCAGCGATAGCTGCGTTAAACTTCGATAGCCGAGTTCCTCACATACGCTCAAGTATGCTGCGGACTCGGCTTCTTGTTTGCCTTGCTCTCATCTGCTTAAATTCCAATTTTGCGGTGTGTTTGGGGACTTTGCGATGCACCACATCTCACGACTTCTGACAAGAAATAGAGAGTAGAGAGTAGTTCTTATTCCCTAAATCCCCTAAACTCTCTAATATCCCTAACGCCCCTAACGCCCCTAACGCCTCTATCACCCCTAATAATTCCTCTCTTGGCACGCACTTTGCTCTTTCATCGGGTGGTTTAACAAATAAAAGATTTACACGATGAAAAAGTTTATCCTTTCGTTTGCCGTTGTGGCACTTATCTTTGGAGGTTTGTTTGCGTGTGGTGAGCAGACTAAATGGAATCGCGAGGAGCGTCAAGCAATGCGTAACCTTCTGCGCGACTACCGCAAGATGGTCTATCTTAACGATTTGAGCGAGGCGGAGTATATGCTCTTTGCCGACCAGGTCTTGGCCTCTGTCGAGGAGGACTATCCGGTCTATACCACCTTTATCGAGATGCCTGCCGTGAATGATACGGTGCAGGTCTATGTCGTAACGACCATCGTTGAGCAGTTGGCTGCCGATGCCTCGAATATGCGCCATCTCTATCCTTATCGCGACCTTGTGGCGGCAAATATCCTGCCCGATGGTTTGAGCCGAGCGCAGCAAAATGCCTTCTATCAGTGCTTTGCCAATGCCGTGGATAACACCTACGCAACGCCCGAGCAGTTGGTAAATGCAATAGTTGCCGATACGGTGCAGACTTCGCAGATATCACAGATGCAGGCTACTTGCGCCAACGAGTTGTTTGGCTGGACAGTTGAAATCATAGAGGTTGGCAATTAGCCAACCTCTATTACTTAATTGAGGATTGAGGATTGAGAATTGAGAATTGAGAATTAAAAAAACTGCTCACTACTCACTCTCTTAAAACTCTTTCACTGCTCGGTATTTGCCTTCGATATGCTCGAAGCAGTAGAGCTTTTTGCCGTTTGTAAGCACGATGTATCTTGCGCCAACAACGGCGTTGTAGCGTGTAGCCTGCATCACCACCTCGTTGTCAATCGCCACTTCGGGGGCTTTGCATTCGACTAATATATGAGGCTTGGCGCACTCGTCGATAACCACAATATCGGCTCGCTGGCGCTGTCCGTTGATATTCACGGGGTACTCCTGCGAAATGCGCAACTCGGGGACATGCCGCTCTGCCACTAACCATGCAATGGCGTGTTGGCGTACCCACTCCTCGGGAGTCAGCACCAGCCATCTACCTCGTAGCGAGTCCCAAATATGCTTTACCCCGTTCTCCTCCTTTATTCGGGCGGAAATGGCGGGAAATATGAGTTTTACCTCCTCGGACATAGTGTTTTTCTGCAAAAAGTCTTATCTTTGCCACAAAGATACAAAAAAAGATGAAGAGATATACACTTTTAGCAATCATATTGCTCGTAGCAACATCGCTTTCGGCACAATCTTCCTACGACCTCTCGGCTCGTGGTGTGGAGCCTGCACGACCTCGCCTGATACCTTATAATAATATGATGGGTGCAGTAAAGGGTGACGCCTCGCAATCTCGCTTTGTGGCGCTGGTCGAGGAGCCAACCCGTAGTGAGGGAGGTGCGACCGCATCCGTAACAACCCATTTTGCTCTCCCCGTTGCGTGGCTCAATCGTCAGGTGTTGTTGCGTGTAGGATACGCCTCGTCGGCATATACCGTCTATGTGAATGGTCGTGAGGTGGGCTTTGCTCCGTCGGGCGTTATGGGAGCCGAGTTCAATATCACAAAGGCTTCGAAGGAGGGTCGCAACGAAATCTCGATTGTGCTTGATAAGTCGCTTGTGGCTAATAAGTTGTACGAGCCAAAGTCACTGACGGTCGAGAATATCGAGATATTTTCGCAACCGACAATTCGTCTGCGTGATGTTGCGGTTAATGTTACGCTCAACGAGCAGGGCGAGGGCGTTGCCGAGTTTGCAATACCTGTGAAGTGCGATGCTCTAAACCGCAAAGAGATGCGTATGCACTACGCTTTGCACTTGAACGATACGACAGTAGTGGCGGAGGGTTATCGTGAGATGATGCTCGATATGCGTCGTGAGGATACCATCCGCTTTGCGTGTGTGGTGCCTACCAAGGCGTTGTGGAGCGTGAAGAGTCCGACAATGCTGCGCCTTGACCTCGAAAGCCGTATCGACAATCGCATTGTCGAATGTGTGAGCCGTAAGGTTGGAGTGAGAGAGCAGAAGTTGCGAAATGGCAAACTCTATATCAATAACGAACTTGTTTCGCCAAACCTGGCAGAGTGGGAGGCGATAAAGTCGCTCGACGAGGCTAAAAAGTATGGCTACAACGGCATCATCATAACTCTCGACCGAGGAGCCGAGCAGATTATCGAGGAGTGTGCCGAGCGAGGTTTGTATGTGGTGGTGCGTACTCCAATTGACACTACGCTCTTGGGTGATGATATTCGTCGTGGCGGTAATCCGAGCAATGACCCACAGTGGAACGATAGCTACCTTTGGCGCAATGTCCACGCCCATAACTCTGTGAAGGGCAATAGTGCTGTCATAGGTTTCGAGATTGCGAAAGGTAAGACCTCGGGCATAAACATCTACGATTCCTACTTGTTGCTAAAATCGCTTGCGCCAAACCACCTTGTCATCTACGATGGTGCCAAAGGTGAGTGGGCGACGGACAAATGATTGTTGAGAGTAGGTATGATAGATAGTAAAAAAAGAGGTCTAAATTAGACCTCTTTTATTGTTCATCCAGAAACTCTTTTGTTACCACAAATCGTATGGCTTGCGGCACTACCGATATGGTAACAGGTGTTACGCCTTGCAACTCGCCGTCGGTTTCAATAGGTATATTTGGTGCCGAGGTAATTCTTACCACCTTACCTTGCGCATGATGCACATGACCTATCGAATAAATCTCGCCATTGAAGAGTCGTCTTGCGCGGAATATAACATGCCACCAATGTACAGGGCGAATAATGGTGAGGTCGAGCAATTCGTCGTTAGCTACGGCGCGAGGTAGTTGTTGAATGCCTCCGCCATTGTAGCGACAGATGCCGACTGCCAACGAGAAGAGTAATTTGTTGTAGATGACCTTGCCATCAACCTCGATTGTAGCACCTGCCGGTTTTGCCGAGAAATATCCCTGCAAAAGACTATAAATGTATAGCCATTTGCCTTTTAATCCCTTCAATTTGAGGTGATTGAATATCTGAATCACCTGTGCATCGAAGCCCAAACCTGCAACATTCGCCATGTAACGAGTGTGTTCAACCTTCGATTCGGTGTAGGTAACCTTTCCTACATCCTGCAAAAAGGAGTGTCCCTCTTTTATTGCACGAATTACGGCCGAGTAGTTTCGCGGAATGCCAAATGTGCGCACCCAATCGTTACCTGTACCTACCGCAATAACAGCGACTAAAATATCCTTTGGCTCGCATTGCTTTTGAATGAAAAGACCATTTACGACCTCGTTCAGTGTGCCGTCGCCACCTACAACAATAATCTTGCGATAACCACGATTAACCGCCTCCACGGCAAGTTCGGTGGCGTGGTGGCGATGCTCGGTAAATGCGGGGTCGTGCTCTATGCCGTTTTCGCGCAGGAGGTGGGAGATTTTCGGAAAATCTCCCAATCCTTTACCTCCGCCCGATACTGGGTTGGCGATTACAAACCAACGCTCAATGCTATGTTGTGACATCGGATGGTTTTTTGAACTAACAAATTCGAATAATCTCAATTCCGAGCAATGAAGCAATCTTCTCCAACTCGGCTGCACGATGTCCCATACCAATTGCGCAGTGGTGCGATGGGCCTGCCTTGCTCCAACGGTCGATAAACTCTCGTGCGCCACAGCTGAAACGGTAGCGGCTGTTTGTGTTTCCGATATTGAGCACCGGTCCTGGTACAGACTCACCCTCGGCAACAAGGAGGAATACTTTGCCCTTGTTCTCGCATACCGAGAGAAGAGTTACATCTCCATATTTTACGGTCATCTGAATAGACAATCCCTTGCCCGGCTTGCCGTGATAGATAGGGAGTGGCACCAATCCGACCTTGTTCTGTGCTATTGCAAAGTGTGCAGGTCCGTCGTGTCCCCACAACACTACATCGTCCTTGAAGTCCATTGCGTATGGCTCCGAGAATGAACCTCCTGCTCCGAGCAACGACATAATCTTCATTGCCTGAACATTCTTCACCTCGCACTCTCCTGCGGTAGGAACGCCACGGCCTGTAAGAAGTGTGCAGCCGGGAATCAACGAGGTTACGATATTCTCGTACTCCTTGTCCGAATCGCCTTCGTAGTAGTATGCCAACGAGCCGAGGTTGTGGCGAGCAACCAACTCGTCGAGTGCTACCGAAGTTCTTGCAGCGCGCTCCAACTCCGACTGCTCGCAAGCGGTGCTTACATCGAACTTCTCGGCAAACTCTTCAATTTTTGCTTGGAGTTGCTCCTCGCTGACAGCCTCACGCAGAGCCTTCAACTCACTCATCTCGACAGGCTCGATGTGTGTGCCGAAGGTTGCCGACTGCAAAGTTGTGTCGGTATAGACATCGAGCATACCATTGTAGTAGTGCCCCAAAATACCCATACGATTGTTTGCCATACCCTTCACTGCACCCAATGCACGAATGTAGCACTCAATCTGCTCGGCAACATACGGCTCGTTGAGGTAGCCGCTTATTACATCGTACTTTATATCTGCGCGGTTGAACACACAAGCAATCTCAGGAACGGAGCAAGCCTGGCAGTTTGCCAACCACTCACCGGTCATCGTTCCTCTGTCGCCCAACGAGTTGATGTAGTCGTAGTCGATGCAAGGTGTTGGTTGAAGGTTGAGCAGTACGATCGGCACCTTTACTCGCTGTGCTACCGGAAGAACGGTAGAGGAGAGAGAGTAGGTCGAGATAAATATAAAGAGGGTGTCGACACCACTCTTATTCAGTTGCTCGGCAGCATCTGCCGACTTTGCAACATCGTCAATAAGTCCTACATTCACGACCTCTGCCCCCAAGGCAAGAATGCTCTCAGCAATCTCGTTCTGGTAGCCAACAAGTCTGTCGTGCAATCCTGCAAACTGCGCCCAATAGGTGTTGAGGCCAACACCCATAAGTCCGATTTTAATCTTGTTACTCATTTCTGTTCGCTATTTTAATATTTATAATACCTTTATAAGTTGCTTATTTTTTAGGTGCATTCTTCAATGTGTGGAGCAAGAATTCGTAGAACTTCTCAACCGAAGCAATCTCCACCTTCTCGTCTGGCGAGTGTGGGTAGCAGATTGTAGGACCAAACGAAATCATATCGAGGTTAGGATATACACCACCGATGATACCGCACTCCAAGCCTGCGTGGATAGCGGTTACAGC
>JAZQYJ010000076.1:0-3550 GCA_045633465.1 Alistipes sp. | reverse complement strand
AGCAAATTCGTTGCCGATGCACCTATGGCTATCGTGGTGTGTGCATCGCCTGAAAAGAGCGATGTGTGGTTCGAAGATGCTTCGATCGCTGCTCTCATTATCCAACTCGCTGCACAAGATTTGGACCTCGGCTCATGCTGGGTGCAAGTGTACAATCGTATGCACACAGAAACCGAGACTGCTGGCGAATATATCCGCGGTTTGTTGAATATTCCTGAAAACTTAGAGGTATTGAACATCGTGACTCTCGGCTATAAAAACGAAGAGCGCAAACCTTACGACGAAGAGAAACTCAGCTATGACAAACTCCATAGGAATACATTTTAATATAACCTTCATCGGTGCTGGCAATGTGGCGTGGCACTTGGCTCCTGCTCTGAAAGATGCGGGTCACCACATCGTACAGGTGTATAGTCGCACTCTCGAATCTGCCGTGGCGTTGGCACGCCAAGTAGGCGCAAAGGCTACGAATGTGTATGAAGAGGTGGAACCTACGTCGCACATCTACATCTATGCCCTCACCGACGACTCGCTCCAATGGGTGATGAACCACATCAAAATCCGCAAGGGATTGCATATCCATACTGCGGGCAGTATGCCTATATCGATATTCAAACAGGTGCGCGACAACTATGGTTGCCTCTACCCTTTGCAAACTTTCACTAAGGAGAAGCGTGTAGATTTGCGCAAAGTGCCTTTCTTCATCGAGGCTAATAACAAAGAGAACGAAACTCTGATTAACGACATTGCGCGTTGTATGTCGCAAAAAATCTACCGCCTCTCGTCAGAAGACCGCAAAGAATTACACTTAGCTAGTGTGTTCGCATGCAACTTCTCCAACCTCATGTATATCTATGCCGAAAAAATGTTGGGTCGCAAGAATATTCCGTTCGATGTGTTGCACGGATTGATAACCGAATCAGTAATAAGGTGAAGAAAATAGGTCCTCGTGCCGCCCTCACTGGTCCTGCTCGACGTGGCGACAACCGCATTCTCGACCAACACATCTCGCTCCTTCACAAAGACCCTGAGTGGCAAGAGATATACACCCTTCTCTCCGAACAAATCAAAAAGATGTGAACATATATTTAAGACAAGAAGACAGGAAAACATGAACTATATTAAAAATAAAAAATCATGTTCTCATGTCTTCATGTTAAATAATTACTAACTAATCATTAAATAAAGGTGAATTTCAAACAAGCATTAAACAACATAAAGGCATTTGCGTTCGACGTGGATGGTGTGTTGTCGGCTGGCTGTATGCCTCTCGGGCCTGACGGACTACCGATGCGCATGATTAACATCAAGGATGGTTATGCCATTCAGCATGCTTCGAAACTCGGCTACCCTATTGCCATCATCACGGGAGCCAATGTCGAGGCTGTGCGCCTACGCTTCGAGGGGCTTGGTTGCTCCGATATCTACCTCGGTGCGTCAAATAAAATCGTGCAATGGGAGCAGTTTCACGCAAAACACAACCTCAAAGCCGAAGAGGTGATATATATGGGCGACGATATTCCCGACTATGAGGTGATGACTCGTTGTGGCATTGCTTGCGCTCCTGCCGATGCTGCGCCCGAAATCAAAGCCATTGCCCACTATATTTCCGACCGCAATGGCGGTGAAGGCTGTGGCCGCGACGTCATCGAACAAGTGCTCAAAGCCCAGGGCAAATGGATGCACAACCCAGACGCTTATGCGTGGTAATTCATTCCTCATTCCTAACTCCTCATTCCTCATTATGAAACTTCTCAGACCAATAAATGTTGCTTTCACTGCACTAATTCAAATACTTATCTATTGGTGCGTAATCGTGCCTACTCTCACTTCGTTTGGTGTTGCATCAACCACACCATCTTGGGTTATTCTATGCGCCATCGTTGCCACTTCGCTCATCTGCGCTGGTGGTTATGTCATCAACGACTATTTCGATGTGAAAATCGACCGCATCAACCGCCCCGACCGTGTTATCGTAACCAACACTATGTCCAAAGCCGAAGCCATGCGCCTATACCAAATCGTTACTGGTGCTGGCATCGTGTGTGGACTCGCCTCGGCGTTCTACCTCCGTAGCATCACTCTCGGCATGATTTACTTCATCGTACCTGGCATGTTGTGGTTCTACTCATCGTCCTACAAACGCCAACTCATCGTGGGCAACCTCATCGTGGCCCTCTCGGCAGGATTGGTGCCACTTGTGCCTATGTTCGTCGAGGCCTCAGCGTTGGGCAACAAATATGGCGAACTTCTCAGTCAAACCCCTATCCTCCGCACTCTCTATGGTTGGGTATGTGCGTTTGCGCTCTTCTCGTTCCTTTTCACTTTTATTCGCGAGGCTATCAAAGACCTTCAAGATGAACCTGGCGACCGCGAATATGAGTGCCATACTATGGCTGTGGTGTGGGGCGAAACTATCACTCGCATCGTACTCACCGCACTTATCATCCTCACTAACGCCATTTTAGCCTATTTTGTATATGTTCTCATTCCATTCGAGGGTACACTCTCATCGCGCTATTTCCTCTTTGGCATCGCTGCTCCAAGCATCTGTTTGATTGCTATTTTATGGTCAAAGTCTTGCACTGCCTATGCCAACGCATCGTCGCTCTGCAAGTTCATCATGCTCATCGGCACCCTCTACGCGCTCATCTATCACTTCCTCCTTGCCGCCACCTACCACATCCCTATGTTCGGAATATTCCAGATAATGCAATAATTCTTTTTTTCAACATAAGTACTTTATTTTTTTTACATAAGTACATATCTCATATTTGCAGGCTTACAAATTATAATCTCTATTTTTAGTTTTATATGGACAATCTCTTTTTCAAGTACAAGCCTTAATTCATAATTTATTGTAGGGACGTTCGGTTCGAGCGTCCGCAAAAAATAAAGTATGTACTTCTATTAAGACAAAAAACTCTTAAATATGAATTATCAATTCTCAACTCTCAATTCTCAATTCAATATTATATTAGGTTCACAGTCGCCACGTAGAAAGGAGTTATTAGGTGGCTTAGATATAGAATTCACTACCAAGGTGATTCCTGGTTTGGAGGAGACCTATCCCGATACTCTCCAAGGCGAAGAAATCCCTGTGTTTCTTGCCGAACAAAAGGCCGATGCCTACACTTTGGAGGACAACGACCTTCTCATCACTGCCGACACTATCGTTTGGCTCGATGGTCGCGTCTATGGCAAACCTGCCGACGAGGCTGAGGCTCGCAATATGTTGCGCTCTTTGTCGGGCAAAACACACGATGTGATTACTGGCGTGTGTGTGCGTACCAACAAGAAGAATGTGGCGTTTGCATCAACTACCAAAGTGCGCTTTGCCGAGTTGACCGAAGAAGAGATTAAGCACTATGTGAGCAAATATCGTCCTATGGACAAAGCCGGCTCGTATGGCGTGCAAGAGTGGATTGGCTACATCGGTGTGGAGCACATCGAGGGGTCGTATTTCAACGTAATGGGCTTGCCTATACAAAAATTATATACTGTGCTGAAAGAGTTTTAATAGTGTTACTTTTGGCATTGCGCAAAAGTA
>JAZQYJ010000075.1:0-1768 GCA_045633465.1 Alistipes sp. | reverse complement strand
GACTTCCATCCGCACCTTCGGAAATCAAAGTTTGATTATCATTGGCCGCAATGGACTTATTGCGATTGATCTTCGTAAGAATAATATCGGTCAAGCTCGAAGCAAACATATCACGCCATGCTTCTCCATAGTCGTGATTCTTTTTGAGCATCAATGCCTTCGCTTCTGCCATATAGTGGTCGTAAAGCTGGATTGCTCGCTCGGCAGTCATGTCCACCGAATCTGCAAAGCCCTCGTGCAATTGAATAAGGCCAATAATGCTATAATTAACGATAGCCATCATCTCGCCTTCAATGCTTTCGCCCACCATATTCACGCCCGTTTGCTCAATCTCACGCACGCGCTTGGCTTTAATGAAGAGTTGGTCATTCACTGTTTGCGGACGCATAATACGCCAACTTGGACCGTAGTCTTTCATTTTTAGTTCATAAATGCGGCGGCATTTGCCTGCCACAATGTCAAATTGCTCTGGGGTTTTCATAAGAGAATCGTATAGCGGTTGTTTAGAGTTGGGTAGAATTGTGTAGAGTTGTGTAGAGTTGGGTGGTTAGTTCATCCAACGAGAGAAGTTGTTGCTCGCCCGATTGCATATTCTTGAACATCACTTTGCCTGCAGCCATCTCGTCTCCACCTACGATAGCCACATGGGGAATATGTTTCGCATCGGCATAGCCCATTTGTTTTTTCATTTTCGTTGGTTCAGGATATACCTCTACACTCATGCCTTTCTCGCGCAATGCTTTTGCCCAACGAAGTGCATAAAGCAACTCTTGCTCGCCAAAAGTAGCAAACAGCAACTGAGTTGTTGATTGCAAGTTCTCTGGGTAGAGGTTCAACTCGGCGAGTACATCGTATATGCGGTCAGCGCCGAAGGAGATACCCACGCCCGACACATTCGGCATACCGAAGATACCCGTCAGGTTGTCATAGCGTCCACCGCCTGTGATACTACCGATCTGTACATCAAGCGCCTTCACCTCGAAGATTGCACCAGTATAATAGTTTAGTCCGCGTGCGAGGCAGAGATCCAGTTCCACTTGCAAGCCACATGGGTCGTAAGTGCCCAGATTCCCGTCCTGCGTGCTTGCCGCATAGAGTGCGAAGATTGTGCGCAGTTCCTCGATACCCTTGAGACCCGTTTCGCTGTTAGCGAGTATTTGCTCCAGTTGGTCGAGTTTCTCGGTGTTGGTACCGCTGAGGTGGAGGATAGGTTGCAGGGCATTGACAGCCTCTTGTGGAAGCCCCTTGTCGAGAAGTTCTTTATTCACATTGTCGATACCAATCTTATCCAGTTTGTCGATAGCTACGGTGATGTCGATGATTCGCTCGGGCTGCCCGATGACTTCGGCAATACCTGCAAGGATTTTGCGGTTATTGATATGCAGTGAGACACGAATACCGAGGCGGCGATACACCTCCTCCACGATTTGAATGAGTTCCACCTCGCTAAGCAGGGAGTTGGTGCCTACCACATCCACATCGCATTGATAGAACTCGCGGTAGCGACCTTTCTGTGGACGGTCGGCACGCCATACGGGTTGTATCTGATAGCGTTTGAAGGGGAACTGTATCTCCTCGCGGTGTTGCACCACGAAGCGTGCAAAAGGCACGGTGAGGTCGTAGCGCAAGCCTTTCTCGCTGACCTTGGTAGTCAGGGCGCCGATGGTGGCTTGGTCCAGTGCCTCGTGGGAGATGGCGCTTTTCCAATCGCCTGAGTTGAGGATCTTGAAGAGCAGTTTGTCGCCTTCTTCGCCGTACTTACCCATGA
>JAZQYJ010000074.1:0-1641 GCA_045633465.1 Alistipes sp. | reverse complement strand
AAATTTAACAAAAATTTTCATGGCGGTTGCGGTAGCGATGTTCGCATTTTCGTGCGTCGCAGACTCAACCGAGGATCTCGGTCCAAACATCGAGATCGAGAACGAGGGTGCTGGTGTAACCGAGCTTACCATCTCTATGGAGGAGGTTACAAAGACCCATCTTGGCGACAAGGTTGTGAACGAGGATGGCACAAGCCTCTATCCGCTCTATTGGAGCGAGGGCGATGCTATTTCGGTAAACGACCAGCCATCGCTTGCATTGGAGAATGTTGTAGAGGGTAGCGCAACTGCGACATCCAAGTTCAACAACAAGTTGACAGCTCCATTCTGCGTAGTTTATCCTGCTGAGGCAGCGGTAGCGGCTGAGGAGGCTGTTGAGGGCGAGGAGGGCGAGACTCCTGCTCCTACAACTGCTCATTTGGTGAACTTCCTCGTAGAGCAGCCTTACACTGTTGGCACATTTGCTCCACAGGCAGCGCCAATGTACGCTTATGCTGAGGCCGAGGGCGACATCCAGCTCAACCACCTCACCGGCGTTTTGCGTTTTGCTATCAAGGGTAACGGCGAGAAGGTAACCAGCATCGATGTGACGGCTCAGAAGGGCAAGATTGCCGGAGCATTCACCGTTGATTGCAAGACCGGTGCTTTGACCGCTTCGGAGAGCGCAACCGGCAAAACAACCGTAACCTTCGCAGAGCCATTGGTGCTCGGTGCTGAGGCACAGGCTGTTTATGTAACCGTTCCTGCCGGCAACTATGGTACTTTCTTGATTACCGTAAAGACCGAGGCTCACGAGAAGATGACCGTGAAGTTCAGCAGCGATGTTAAGCCTATCAACGCAGGTACTGTTCGCGAGTTCGCAGCATTCGAGTACGAGGCAAATCAGGCTGATGCCGAGGATGCAGACTTCATCATCGACAGCGAGGAGGCTCTTATCGAGTTCGCTCGCATTGCTGGTACCTTCTTCCCACGCACTAAGGCTCAGGTTGTTGCAGACCTCAACATGGCTGAGGTTATGGCAGACCCTGAGAAGGCTAAGTATTTCCCAATCCAGGGCTTTGGCGAGTACGAGTTCGACGGAGGTAAGAACGAGGGCTACTCAATCAGCGGTATGACCAAGCCATTGTTCGGCACTACTGCTGCAACCATCAAGAATGTCGACCTCAAAAATGTAGATATCACTGTTACCGACCTTGCAAAGTCGGGAGCTTTGGTTTGCGAGTTGTATGGTGGTTCGTTGGAGAACTGCTCGGCAACAGGTGCTATCAATATCAACAACACAACGGCTGAACTTACCATATCTGGAGGTGGTCAATACAACGACTTCTGTCATGGAGGTTTGGCAGGATATGTTAGCGCATCGACCGTAACAAACTGTACTAACGATATCGACATCACTATCACTTCGTTCTGCAGCCCAGAGACATCTATCAAGTCTACTGTCGGTGGAGTCGTAGGTGGCTGTGCAAACAACTCGTCTTTCACTTACCTTACCAACGATGGAGATATTGTATATGTAGGTACTACTCAGAAACAAAATATCTATATTTCGGGTATCGTAGGTAAGGAGAATTCGGTTAGCGGCACAAAGGCTATCGCTGCTTTCTCGAACTGTACCAACAATGGTGCAATCTACACCAC
>JAZQYJ010000073.1:0-9293 GCA_045633465.1 Alistipes sp. | reverse complement strand
TGCTTATGCACACCGCCGACTCAAGAAGCGTACATTCCGTTCGTTGTGGATTACACGTATCAACGCTGCAGTTCGCGCTTACGGTATGACCTACTCAGAATTTATCGGTAAAGTTAATGCTAAGGGTATCGCCCTCAACCGCAAGGTTATGGCTGACTTGGCAATGAACGAGCCAAAAGCATTCGAGGCAATCGTAAAAGCAGTTAAATAGCCTTCTGTTTAGTTACGGAAGAGTGTGAGCGTTACCTTTGCGGTGACGCTCTTTTTTTATGCAAAGTGGTTACAAGGCTATTTAACTGCTTTACGATTGCCAACATATTTACATTCCCCCTAAATCCCCCTTTGGCAAAGGGGGACTTAAGCCTGCATGCAGGCTTTTCCTCCTTCGCACCTCGGCATAGCGTGCAAGCACTCTATGCACTCGGTTTGGCGTCGGGTGTCGCTACGCTCCATTAAAAATCGTCATTGCGAGCGAGTGAAGCGAGCGTGGCAATCTCCATTATTGTATATTAAAAGCCAATGGCTAATGGCTAATGTCCAATGGCTCAAAAAAATTGCTTTATGATTGCCTACCTACTCTCCTTGCCTTATTACCCTTATTACCCCTATTATTCCTAAAAAGCCGACCGCTGACCGCCAAAAATTCCCGTTTCGTTGAAAAATCGCCCCAATTATTTGCTTTAATCGAGAAAATCGTTAATTTTGCAATAGGAAAAATGAGTGATTCTATACTTTTATATTTAATAACATTCAAAAAATCAATGCGTATGAAAAAGATTTTTCTCGTTTTGGCAGCTGCGCTTTGCGTAGCAACTGTTTCGGCTCAGAACAAGTTTGAGTCTTCGGTTAAGCAGGCAGCGCAGACAATCGCTTCGCAGAAGTGGTCAGTCGGTCTTCGTGCAACTTATGGTGTTCAGGTTGTGTCGGAGTGCTTCTATGCCGGTGATAAGTATTTTGAGGGTCGCCTCGGTTTAGGTTTGGGTAATGGCGCAGGTGCTGACTTTACAGCTCTCCACAATTGGAACTGCTGCAACTGGGATTGGACTCCATCGGTGGGTAAGTGGTATCTCGATGCCGGTGTTGGTGCTAATGTTGGCGGTAACGGCGGTTGGGTTTATGCTGGTGTTGCTGGCGATGTGAAGTTTGGTATTAAGTTTAATAAGGTGCCTATCCGTCTTGCAGTAGATTACACTCCTGTTATTGGTGTTCATGTAATCTATGGTCATTCGACATCTGTAACAGATCCTAGTACGGGTACTGTTACAACTGTTCGCACCCCAAGTAAGCTTGGTTTCCACGATAAGGGTTTCTACAACTTCGCTCTTTCGGCAACTTACTGCTTCTAATAGCATAAGTCTATAACAATAAAGGCTCGGAATTGTCCGAGCCTTTATTATTTTCAGTTGTAAGTTATTATTTCTCCGCTGCCAACTTCTTGGCTACTGCTGCCAACATATCGTCGGTCATCGACGAAATATTCCACTCCGGTTTCCAGCCCCACTCCTCACGAGCGCAAGTGTCATCGAGCTGATTTGGCCAACTGTCGGCAATAGCTGCTTTCACAGGGTCTACATTGTAGTCCATCTCGAACGACGGCATACGCTTGCGAATTTCGGCTGCAAGAATTTCAGGCGTAAAACTCATCGAAGCGACATTGAACGAGTTGCGATGCTTCAATTTCGATGGGTCAGCCTCCATCAACTCCACAATCGAGCGCAATGCATCGGGCATATATATCATATCCATATAGGCATCGTGTGGAACATTGCAAGTGTAGCGACCATTGCGAATAGCCTCGTAGTAGATTTCGACTGCGTAGTCGGTAGTACCACCGCCCGGCAAGGTTTTATTCGAGATGATACCTGGGAAACGAATCGAGCGGGTGTCGATACCATACTTCTGATGGTAGTAGTTCGACAATAACTCGCCCGTAACCTTGCAGATACCATAGATTGTGGTAGGCTGCATAATTGTATCCTGCGGGGTCATATCCTTAGGCGATGTCGGACCAAATGCTCCGATAGACGATGGGGTGAATACGGCGCAGTTGTGTTGACGAGCCACCTCCAACGAGTTGAACAGCGCAGTCATATTTATATTCCACGCCATTTGCGGGTTGCGTTCACCTACGGCGGAGAGCAGAGCCACGAGGTTGAAGATGGTGTCGATGTTGTGTCGCGCTACGGCCGATGCCATATTTGTAGGATTAAGCGCATCGAGAACCTCGAAAGGACCCTCGTCAGCCAAACCTTTGCACTCACGCACATCGGTAGCGATAACATTCTCTTTGCCATAGATATCACGCAGGTATGGTACGAGCTCCGAGCCTATTTGACCACCTGCGCCTACGATTAAAATCTTTTTCATTCTTCGTTGTGTTGAATTGATTACACGAAAGTAGTAAAAATTTGGGGAATTGAACTATGTCAGGGTAGAAAAATGAAGAAATTTGCACTTTTTTGAATGTTTTTTGCAGAAAAGTTTGCAGAATAAAAATTTTGCACTACCTTTGCACTCGCAATACAGCAATGGTGGATTCATCTAAGGGCTAGGATACCTGCCTCTCACGCAGGACATAGGGGATTCGTTCAGCTTGTGGCGCCTCGGCAGACTTGTCTGCACGGTGGTTGAGTATGCGAGATAGTCATTGTTGCTACGCAACTACGATAATAAATTAAATATCATCATCTCAAACAAGTTTGGCTGCTACTATTTAATTTCTTCTCTAAAACCTGGGGTTTTAATGTCTATCTCTCATCCTCTTTGCTTGGTCTACTCTCGGCTTCTGCCGCCGTTCGAATCATAGTCGGAGGGAGAAAAGTCGTTAGGATTGTTAGAGCAGTTAGTAGGCGCAAAAAGAAAAACCGCCGAGAGAATTCTCAGCGGTTTCAGTGCCCAGGACGAGACTCGAACTCACACGGGCTAACGCCCACTACCCCCTCAAAGTAGCGTGTCTACCAATTCCACCACCTGGGCTTTGAGGAGCCGATTTTTCAAATCAGCGTGACAAAGGTACGCAAATTTTTTATACCTGCAAACTTTTGGGGCAAAAATGTGCTATTTTTTACACTTTTGCCCCGAAAAATTTAGTTTTTATGCTCGCTTGATTGCGATTTTGAGAGGGATTTCGTTTACATCGCTATCCACTACGAACTCGCCTTGTGGTGCAGCCGATGTCTTGACGCTTACCGCCAAAGTCTGCTGACCGATATACGATGCGAAGTCTGCAACGGCAGCGTGTACAGTCTCGATATCCTCAATCTCAACCTCGATCTTATCGGTAACCTCCAAGCCCGAATCCTTACGGATGTTCTGGATGCGGTTTACCAACTCACGAGCCACACCCTCTTTCTGCAATTCATCGGTGAGAGTGATGTCGAGTGCTACGGTGAGCTTACCCTCGGTAGTTACCAACCAACCCGGCATATCCTCCGACATAATCTCGAAGTCGGCAGGTGTTACGGTAATCTGCTCTGCACCCATATCGAGTACAATCTCGGTCGAAGCCTCAATCTCGGCAATCTTCTCCTGCGAGAACTGTGCCGTCATTGCGGCAATCTGCTTCATGTACTTGCCATAGCGAGGTCCCAAAGTCTTGAAGTTAGGCTTGATGCGCTTTGTGATAAGACCGGTAGTATCGCGGATAAGTTCCATATCCTTGATATTTACCTCATTGAGGATAAGTGACTTAACAGCCGAGAGGTGCTCCTCCGTTGCATCGTCAAGCACAGGAATCAACACCTTTGCAAGTGGCTGACGCACCTTGATATTAACCTTACGGCGCAAAGCGAGTACCATCGACGATACCTGCTGTGCCATTGCCATCATATCCTCCAAGCGGGCATCGATAAGTGCCTCGTCGCACTTAGGGAACGATGCGAGGTGAACAGAGTCTTCGGTATGGCGACCACTCAAAGCGTTGAGGTCGCAGAAAATTCTATCTGAAATAAACGGTGCGAATGGAGCAGCCAACTTCGCAACAGTTTCGAGGCAGGTGTAGAGTGTCTGGTAAGCCGATAACTTATCCTCGTTCATCTCACCACCCCAGAAACGCTTACGGTTGAGGCGTACATACCAGTTCGAGAGATTCTCACCCACGAACTCCTGAATAGCACGAGCCGCAGGTGTTGGGTCGTAATCCTCCAAAGATGCAGTTACATCTTTTACGAGAGTGTTCAACAACGAGATAATCCAGCGGTCAATCTCAGGGCGCTTCTCCATTGGCACCTCTGCCTCCTTGCCCGTAAAGCCGTCAATATTGGCGTAGAGCGCAAAGAACGAGTAGGTGTTGTAGAGTGTTCCGAAGAACTTACGGCGCACCTCATCAACGCCATCGACATCGAACTTCAAGTTCTCCCAAGGGTCGGAGTTCGAAATCATATACCAACGGGTAGCATCTGCGCCATACTTGTTCAACACCTCGAATGGGTCAACGGCATTGCCGAGTCGTTTCGACATCTTATTACCGTTCTTGTCGAGAACAAGACCATTTGAGATGATATTCTTGAATGCTACGCTGTCGAACAACATTGTAGCGATAGCGTGCAATGTGAAGAACCAACCACGGGTCTGGTCCACACCTTCGGCGATAAAGTCCGCAGGGAAGAGCTTGTCGAAGTTCTCGGCATTCTCGAATGGGTAGTGACGCTGTGCGTATGGCATAGCACCCGAATCGAACCAGACATCAATCAAGTCGCTCTCGCGATGCATTGGCTCGCCCTTCGACGATACTAATACGATATTATCAACATAAGGCTTGTGGAGGTCGATATTCTCTGTCGAGTAGTTCTCTGCCGACATATCGCCCACCTTAAAGTTCTTATATGGATTCTCGGTCATAAAGCCCGCAGCGATTGACTTCTCAATCTCCGCCATCAACTCCTCAACCGAGCCGATACACTTCATCTCCGAGTAGTCCTCGGTAGCCCAAATTGGGAGTGGAGTACCCCAGAAGCGCGAACGAGAGAGGTTCCAATCAACCAATCCCTCCAACCACTTGCCGAAGCGACCAGAACCAGTATATTCAGGTTGCCACTTGATAGTGTCGTTCAACTCCATCATACGCTCACGGAGAGCTGTTGTGCGGATAAACCACGAATCGAGAGGGTAGTATAACACCGGCTTGTCGGTACGCCAGCAGTGTGGGTACGAGTGGGTGTGTTTCTCAATTTTGAAAACCTTGCTCTCGCCTTTGAGCATTACGCAGATGTCGATATCGAGCGTAGTGTCGCTATCTGCCAACGCAACATCGTAGGCGTTCTTTACATAGCGGCCTGCCCACTCGTTGTAGAGTGCAACATTTACATATTTTGCAGTGAACTCAGCGTCGAGGTCCTCCAAACGGAAGAAACGGCCCGAGCGGTCCACCATTGGGCAGTTCTTGCCTGCGGTATCAACCATAAAGAGAGGTGCGATGCCCGCAGCACGAGCCACGCGGTCGTCATCGGCTCCAAAGGTAGGTGCGATATGTACGATACCTGTACCGTCTGAGGTTGTTACATAGTCGCCCACGATTACTCGGAACGCATCACCCATAGGCTTAACCCAAGGGATAAGTTGCTCGTAGCTGATGCCCTCCAACTCCTTGCCCTTGAAGGAAAGCTCCTCAACCTCGAATGTGCCCTCCTGCTTCTTGCCGAAGTAAGAGCCAACCAACTCCTTCGCCATAATGATAGTCTGGCGAGCCTCGGTATATGGGTTTTGGCACTTTACGCGAACATACTCAATCTGCGGACCAACGCAAAGAGCAGTATTTGAAGGCAAGGTCCAAGGTGTTGTTGTCCAAGCGAGGAAGAAGAGTTCTCCCTCAGCACCCTCGAAGAGGTGTTCGCTCTTCTCATTGCGTACGATGCGGAACTGTGCCGTGCAGGTTGTATCCTTAACATCGCGATAGCAACCAGGCTGATTCAACTCGTGAGTCGAAAGACCAGTACCTGCTGCTGGCGAATATGGCTGAATGGTGTAACCCTTGTAGAGCAAACCCTTATCGTAGAGTCGCTTCAAGAGATACCACAAAGTCTCGATATACTTGTTGTCGTAGGTAATATATGGGTCGTCGAGGTTTACCCAATAGCCCATCTGGTGTGTGAGGTCGCTCCATACATCGGTGTACTTCATCACATCCTCACGGCAACGACGGTTGTACTCCTCGACGGTAATCTTCTTGCCGATATCCTCTTTGGTGATGCCGAGAGTCTTCTCAACGCCCAACTCCACAGGCAGACCGTGTGTATCCCAACCCGCCTTACGATTTACACGATAGCCCTGCTGTGTCTTGTAGCGGCAGAATACATCCTTGATTGTTCGCGCCATAACATGGTGAATACCCGGCATACCATTCGCCGAAGGAGGTCCTTCGAAGAAGATAAATGCCGGCGCACCCTCGCGTGTTTCGATACTCTTTGCAAAGGTATCTTTCTTGTCCCACTCTGCCAAAACCTCATTGGCGAGTGCCGATAAATCAAGATTTCTATACTCTTTGAATTTCATAAAGACAAATGATTTCAGTTATAATTGCGCAAAGTTACAAATAAAAACGGAAAACGGAAAGCGGAAAACGGAAAACTTTTAGTTTTCGTTTGGAGCGGAAAGCGGAAGCGACGAACGAAGCAATGGAGAGAGGCTGCTTGCAGGCTCTCTCTTGCAAGGAGGAGCAAAAGCCTGCAAAGCAGGATTAAGGCGGAAAACTAGAAGTTTTAGCCTAATAAACTGCACGATTATTGAGTTGTTCGGTCAAAAAGGGCTAAATTATGAAGAATTTGGTATTCAAAGTGGTTGCAATAGCGATATTGACGGCACCTTTCTCGGCTAAGGCTTTCGATATTCGTGGCAGGGTTATCTCGGCAACCTCTCGGCAGGGTATTCCATACGCTGCGGTGGTTGTCGAAGGCGACTACTTGAAGGGCGCAGCGACAGATACACTCGGATATTTCACAATCGAAGATGTAGCGGGCAGAGTGGTGCGCTTCGAGGCGTCGAGCATTGGCTATACCACTGTCGTAACACCCGAATACTTGATTTCGCCCACCACCCCCTTTGTGGAGATTGAGTTGGAGGAGTCTGCTACCACAATTGATGCTGTGGCGGTTGCTCCGTCGCCATACACTCGCGAGATAGAGAGCCCCGTAAGTATGCGAGCCATCGGTATAGGTGAGTTGGAGCGTAGCCCTGGTGCAAACCGAGATGTGGCTCGTATTGTCCGCACCTTGCCGGGCGTAGCATTCTCGCCCATAGGCTATCGCAACGATTTGATTGTGAGAGGTGGCGGACCATCGGAAAACACCTTCTATATCGACGGCATAGAGATACCAAATATCAACCATTTTGCTACGCAAGGCGCATCGGGAGGTCCTGTCAGCATTCTCAATGCCGACCTTATTCGTCAAGTGAAGTTCTATACGGGAGCCTTTCCGGTTGATAAGGGCAATGCGTTAAGTTCGGTTATGGATATAACCTTGCGTGACGGAAATCCCGACCGACAGCGCTTCAAAGCGACACTCGGAGCATCGGAGGTGGCATTCAGCGGTAGCGGACACTTCGATAAGAGGGCGACCTACATCTTCTCGGTACGACAATCCTACTTGCAACTATTGTTTAAGTTGCTCGGTTTGCCATTTTTGCCCAACTACATAGATGCGCAAGCAAAGGTGCGTATTCGCCCATCGGAGCGATATGAGATTACGGTTTTGGGGCTTATGGGTGTGGATAATATGCGCCTAAATCTCGACAAAAAGGGCGAGGAGAATGAGTATATTTTGAGCTATATTCCCAAAATTGAACAAGAAACTTTTACACTCGGTGCAACACTAAAACACTTTGGTGGCAAGCATATTCAATCGCTTTCGGTGGGGTATAGTTTTCTCGCCAATCGCAACAAAAAATATATCGACAACGACGAGTCGAGCGAGGAGAACCTGCGACTGCGACTGCGCTCAACGGAGGGTAAGGCAACAGTGCGTTTTGAAAATCGCTCACTGCTTGGGCAGTGGCGACTGCGCGAAGGTGCAGAGCTGTCGTTGCGCCACTTCTTTACCACCACCAAGCAACTTTTGCCGAGTGGTGAGCGCTCCTATTTCAACTACGATACGCGCCTTGTCTTTGCAGGCTATGCTCTATATTTCTCAGCAGACTATCGCTCTGCGAATGAGCGACTTACTGCTTCGATGGGTGTGCGAATGGATGGTGTGTCATACTCCTCGAAAATGGCACAACCTTGGCGACAACTCTCGCCCCGAGCCTCCATCTCCTATTCGCTCGGAAAAGGCTTCTATTTGAGTGGCAGCACAGGACTATATTATGAACTACCTCCCCTTACTGCTCTTGGCTTTCGGGTTGATGACCGCCTTGTAAATCGGGCATTGGAGTATATGCGTGTATTCTCTTCGGCAGTGGGTACGGAGTATCGACTGCGTGATAGATTGGCAGTATCGTTGGAGGGCTTCTATAAACTCTACTCGCAAGTGCCGTTGTCGGTGGCTGATGGCGTACCTTTGACCTGCAAGGGTAATGATTATGGAGTTACGGGCAATGAGAAGTTGGTTTCGACTGCGCAGGGCAGGGCTTATGGTGCGGAGTTGTCGGCTCGCTGGCAGATACCAAACAAGGTGAATGTTGTGGGTGCTTTTACCCTCTATTGGAGCGAGTATCGTGCCACTCGCCACGCCTCGTATATCCCTTCGGCTTGGGATAATCGCTGGGTGGCAAATGTGAGTGGCACCTACGACCTGCCTCGCCGTTGGAGTATTGGGGCAAAGTTGAGCGCCATAGGCGGTGCGCCATATACTCCCTACGACGAGGAGCAGACCTCGCTTAAAACCTATTGGGATGCTACGGGGCGAGCCGCTCTCGACTATTCGCGCTACAACGAGGAGCGACTAAAACCCTTTGTGCAACTCGATATTCGAGTGGATAAGGTGTGGGCATTCCGTAAGTGGAGCCTTGGCATATATCTCGACCTCGAAAATATAACTTTTAGCGCAATAACTTTACCCGATGCACTTTTGAGTACGGGTATAATAGAAAATACCTCTGCCCCAATCGAGGAGCAGAGGTATCGTCTGAAAAGGATAAAACAGCGCAACGGAACGCTTGTGCCGACCTTTGGCATTACTGCCGAATTTTAGAATTTTGTCAGCACCTTGCGAACTCGCTTCTCGTGCTTGGCAAAAGCCTTGTCGATTTTGGCATTGAAGGCAGTGATGTTCTTCGGCATCTCGCTCGGCATCTTAACCTTTGGTTGCTTGATGTCCAAAACTTGGCGTATCAACTCCTTGTTTAGAAGTCTCTTTTTCTTC
>JAZQYJ010000072.1:0-1265 GCA_045633465.1 Alistipes sp. | reverse complement strand
ATTTTGAGGCTGCAAAGGCGGCAACAAGCGAGGCGTCTAACGAAATAAACACAGAGAACAATGGCAAGTAAGAGTTTGAAAAATTTGACAGCTCCGCTCAGCGGAAATAACCCTGTCATCGTTCAGATTCTCGGAATCTGTTCGGCTTTGGCTGTTACCGTGCAACTCAAACCTGCTATTGTGATGGGTTTGTCGGTTATGGTCGTTACAGCATTCTCCAACTTGGTGATGTCGATGTTGCGTAAGGGTGTCCCTTCGCGTATCCGTATCATCGTTCAGTTGGTAGTTATTGCTGCGTTGGTAATTCTCGTAGATCAGGTATTGAAGGCATTCGTTTACGATGTGTCGAAGCAGTTGTCGGTCTATGTAGGTTTGATTATTACAAACTGTATCGTTATGGGTCGTGTTGAGGCTTTTGCTTTGCAGAATAAGCCTTGGGATTCGTTCCTGGACGGTATTGGTAATGGTGCGGGTTACGGTTTGATTCTCGTTATCGTGGCATTCTTCCGTGAGTTGCTCGGTTCGGGTTCGTTGTTTGGTTTCCCAATTTTCGAGAAGCTCGGACTCTATGAGTTGGGTTATGCAAACTGTGGCTTGATGTTGTTCCCACCGATGGCACTTATTATTGTAGGTTGCATTATCTGGGTACACCGTTCAATTAAAAAGGATTTACAGGAGAAATAGGAGGATAGAGTATGGAAACATTGAATTTATTTATTCGTTCGATTTTTATCGATAACATGGTCTTCGCATTCTTCTTCGGAATGTGCTCCTATATCGCTGTATCTAAGAGCGTGAAGACTGCTCTCGGTCTTGGTCTTGCAGTAACTTTCGTGCAGACAATGACCGTGCCTTTGAACTACCTTTTGAATGAGTACATCCTCGCTCCTGGCGCACTCTATGAGTGGTTGCCATACGAGGCTCTCAAAGAGGTAGACTTGTCGTTCCTCTCGTTCATCATCTTTATCGCCGTTATTGCAGCTTTCGTGCAGTTGGTCGAGATGATTGTCGAGAAGTTCTCACCATCGCTCTACAACCAGCTCGGAATCTTCCTTCCGCTTATCGCTGTAAACTGTGCAATTATGGGTGGTTCACTCTTTATGCAGCAGATGGTTGGCGCAGGCGAGATTCGCAATGTTGGTGAGTCGGTAGTATATGGTTTGGGTTCGGGTATTGGTTGGTGGTTGGCTATCGTTATGATGGCTGCTATCCGCGAGCGCATCACCTATTCGCACATCCCGGCTGCGTTGAAGGGCCCCGGTATC
>JAZQYJ010000071.1:0-4138 GCA_045633465.1 Alistipes sp. | reverse complement strand
TAGAGGCGTTAGAGGCGTTAGGGGCGTTAGGGGTTATAGGGATTATAGGGGGGGGTCGCATAAAGAAAATTGTTTTTTAGGCAGATGAGAATAAGACAAAAGCCCTTTTAATAAAAAGTCCCCCTCACAGGAGGGGGATTTAGGGGGTGGGTAACACACCCGTCGCATAATTAAAAGGGCGTTTGCCCTTTTAATTATGCGACAGCGTTAGAGATAAGGAATGTTGCTGCTACGGTCAAGATAGCGTACAACTCTGGGAACGCTGCGAGGATAAGGGTCTTACCCATAACATCGTGGCCGTTACCGATTGCTGCGATACCATTAGCACAAACCTTGCCCTGGTAGATTGCAGCAGCGAGGTTTACGATACCTACGAGAAGACCTGCACCAAATACTGCGGCTGCCTGATACATCGAAATCTCTGCGGTCAAGAGGCCCTGAACCATAAAGAAACATACGAAGCCATACAAGCCCTGCGAACCTGGAAGCGCCGAAAGAATCATGTAGCTACCGAAAGCGCCACCATTCTTCTTCATTGCGCCAACTGCGGTCTGACCGCAAATTGCTGTACCTACTGCCGAAGCGATACCTGCCAAACCTACCATAAGTGCTACACCTACATAGGCTAAAATCAAAGCTGAATTCATAATTGTAATTGTGTTTTAATTAGTTATTAAATTGTTTGTTATTGTTCTTTTGTAAGTGGCTCGAATGCACGAGTTGTCATCTCGAAGCCCGCATTTTTGTAAAACTCCACGAAGGTCAAACGCATTGGGTGAACGAATGACGAAATCGCAGACATAAAGAGGTTGATACCGTGACCTACCAAGAGGATGGCGGTTGCACCCAAAATCTGGAACACTGTGCCTACGCCAAACTGCTCGATACCTGCATCAAGACCTGTAAGACCCATTGCCAACGAGTTGAATACCTGCGCCAACACACCACCCGACAAACCGATAGCGAAGAGTCGGATATAGGAGAGCACATCGCTGAGCAAACCCGTTATATTATTATAGGTATCCCACAAGCCCGAAGCGAAGTTCATCAACGGATTGCGCTTGACATCGTTCAGGAAGAGCATCAGCACTGCACCTACGCCCATAGCGACATAGAAGGCGATAGACGAGGTGGTAAAGCCCGGAATAACCCAACTCTCATCGAGCATCTGCAAACCTCCCGCAAGGCAGCCCGACAGCAAGACGATAAACCAACCGAGTTTAGCAAATACGGTGGTAATACCGAACATACGAGCCTTGAAGACGATGTCGAGCAACATACCCAACAAAATCTGGAACACTCCAAGCGCCAACGCCCAAGTGAAGAATTTGCCTTGGAAGTCGAGGAACGGAATTGGGCAATCTGCCATATTCTCGTAGCCCATCAACTGCGGAATACTCATACCGAACAACGAGCCTGTATAGAGTCCAAATAGCGTTGTAGCACCTCCACAAATCATCGTGAGGTACGCCGCCTGACGCATCTTTGGAGCCTTCAACGCCAATACCAAGCCGAGAGCAAAGATAATTGCTCCGTAGCCGGCATCGTTCAAACAGATAGCGAAGAAGAGCATATAGAATGGTGCAAAGAACGGAGTCATATCCAAAGTTCCGTACTTTGGCAAAGCGTACAAGCCACCAATCATCTCAAACAAACGAGCAAAGCGGTTGTTCTTCAACTTAACCGGTGTTTCGTCCTCCTCGCTCGGATTCTCCTTGATATAGACAACATTCGGATATTCGTTCAACGCTGCATCGACAACGGCAGAAGTATCCTTCTCTGCCCAGCCCTCCATAACGAGGAGCAAGCCTTCGGCAGCCTTGTCGGCAGTAGCCTCGATGCGAACATCCTGCATTGCCGATTTGAGTTGTGCGAGTTCCGCCTCAATCTCCGCCTTCGCATCGGCAACTGCGCTGATTACGGCGTTCTGCTCGGTAACGATAGCCTCGTTAGCCTTAATCAACTCCTTCAACTCGGCGTTGTTCTTCGTTGGTGCCTTCTGCTCCTGAGCATCGATTGCAATCTCCTCCGAGCCATTGCCGATAACGACGAAGCGAACTGCCGAGTCATCTTCGCCAACTACGGCAATATTGAGCGTTTCGCTCCACTCTGCCGAACTCTTGTCGAAAATAGCGCGTTGTGCCGTGAAGTAGCGCAATACTACCCCACTCTCAGCCAACTTGGCAAGTGTCGAGCAGTCGAAATCGCCCCACGGAAGCCACTCGTCGAGCGACTTCTGCAAACGAGCGTTCTCCGACTTTGCGGCTGCAATAGCCGACTGTGCCGACTGATACGCCTCGAAGGCACCGCCCTTTTCAATTCGTGCGCCACCTGCGACATAGTCGTCGCCTGCAACAAACTGTTCGAGCGCAGCGAGTGCCTTGGTACGGCTCTCGATAGCAGTAACGAGCTCTCTATCCGCCTCGGTTGGCTCCCAACCAGAAGTAGTTATATCGACCATACCCAACTCACGCAAACGCTCTACGAAGCGCTCACGCTCTGCCGAGAACAAGACGATATTGTATTTCATCATCTTTACAATCATCTCTCTCCGCCCTCCTTTGCGGCAGCCTGCTGGCGAGTTTTGACGATTTTCTGTGCCGATTTAGAGAGGTTCTCCTCGTCCTCCATAAATCGCTTACTCTTTCGTATGGCATCCTCATAGCCAGGTATCTGTACCTTCTCGTAGAGGTTCACCTTTTGAGTAGTCTTTCGGCGCGCATAGTCCAAAAGTGCGGTCTTGCGATTATAGACCTCGAACTCGATGCCCAAGGTGGCTATCTTGCGCAATAGTTCTACGCCATCGCTGTACCACGCTGGCGAGGAGAACAAATCGAATGGCTTGCACTCGAACTTCACCTCGTTAAGTACAGGAATACGGACTCCCGCAATCTTTTGGGTTGTTAAATCGACATCTGCAACGCGAACAAGGGTACAATCAAACTCTCCCCAGAGAGCCACCATATAGTCGTACTCTGCCACCAAGGCGTCGAGTCGCTCACGGTACTCCGCTGCGGAGTCCTTCGCACGCTTAACCTCGGAGCGCAAGGCCGACTCCTTACTCTTGATGGTAGGGAGTGCCTTCTGGCGCATTTTCAGCTGTTTGCCGAGTTCGCCGAGCGAAGTCTTGTTATATTGAAATTTGATTGCCATCGCTTAGTTATGCTTTCCAATATTTCTCGATAAGTTCTGCCTTGATAGCAACCTCCTCCTTGGTAAAGTGCTTACCAAAGAGTGTCCAAGCGGTATCAAGCATCTCGGTAATATCGATATTTACATCGATAGCGAGCAACTTCTCCGAGTACTCCTTAGCAAACTGCAAAGCTCGCTCGTCGTACTCCGCCAAGTCGAAACCATTCTCCAACTTGGTCTTTGCATTGGCTGCATCGGCATACAAACGAACGCAGGCATTCATTACCTGTGGGTGATCCTCACGAGTCTTCTTACCGATAACGAGCTGCTTCAAACGCGACAACGAACGGAATGGGTCGATGATAACCTTACCGGTATCCGAGTCGTTACGGAGGAAGAGCTGTCCCTCGGTGATATAACCCGTATTATCCGGAATAGCGTGGGTAATATCGCCACCCGAGAGGGTTGTAACGGCAATGATGGTAATTGAACCACCATTAGGCAACTGCACCGCCTTCTCGTAGATCTTTGCCAAGTCCGAATAGAGCGAACCAGGCATAGAGTCCTTCGAAGGAATCTGGTCCATACGGTTCGATACGATAGCCAAAGCATCGGCATACAAGGTCATATCGGTCAACAAAACCAACACCTTCTCGCCCTTATCCACTGCGAAGTACTCCGCTGCGGTCAAGGCCATATCTGGCACGAGAAGTCGCTCCACAGGAGGATTCTCGGTTGTATTTACAAACGATACGATACGGTCCAAAGCACCTGCATTCTCGAACACCTGCTTAAAGTAGAGGAAGTCGTCGTTGGTCAATCCCATACCTCCGAGGATAATCTTGTCGGCCTTAGCCGAGAGGGCCACATTCGCCATAACGGCGTTGTATGGCTGGTCCGAATCGGCGAAGAACGGAATCTTCTGACCGGTTACGATGGTGTTGTTCAAGTCGATACCTGCGATACCGGTAGCGATAAGCTCCGATGGTTGCAAACGACGGAATGG
>JAZQYJ010000070.1:0-1135 GCA_045633465.1 Alistipes sp. | reverse complement strand
CCTCCGAGATTCACACGACGGGGACACCTATATACGCATACCCACATCTTGTTGGGTGAAAATTTTTTTGTCCAAAATTTTCGACCTTAAAAAAATAGACCTTGCTATATCCCAAACTCCTTCTTGATGCGCTGGGTGGTTGATACGCTGACCCCACAAATCGCCGCCGTATCTCGGATACTTTTGCCCGCCTTCAACGAGCGAATGACCTTGCCGTACTCCTCCTGCTTGCGCTCTTTGGACTTAATGCTGCCGACCTTGCGACCCAATTTGCCACCGTCAGCAATGTACTTTGTACGACCAGAATTAAGGCGAAAAGCGATACTCTCGCGCTCCATCTGGGCGCATACCCCCAATACGCTAACCATCACCGCCAAATATGGGTTCTCTTTTCCATCAGCCGAGAACAACGATAGACTCTCCTTCTGGAAATAGGCGTTGATACCATTGTCCTTCAATGTTCGGATAGTGTCCAGCACCTCCCATACCGCACGACCGCAACGGCTCAACTCCGAGAATAGCACCACCTCAACACCGTTGGTAACTGCATAGTCGATGCACTCGGTCAGCACCGCACGCTCCTCGTTGCGCTTTGCGCCCGATATATGCTCCTCATAGACCTCAACAACCTCCAAACCGTTACGATTAGCATAGTCGGTTAGGTCAGCAACCTGACGAGCGGTCGATTGACGCTCGCCAGTGCTGCTTACTCGTGCATAGATTACTGCTGCCTTCATTTTTATCATCTTTTGGTGATAATTTTACTACCAAATTTGGATTAGTGCTTGCATCTGGAAGCATCGAAATTGACCGCACTCCACATCAAAATATGTACACACCTTGCGAGCATCGCCACAAATGCCACGACCGTTGATGTGGTCGCCGACCAGAGCGGGCATCATAGTGCCGTAAGCGATGCGTACCTCACCACTCTTTTTGAGGTAGGCAAATTTTACCACTTCTCGGCGCATACGAGCCTTCAACTCGTGGAGCTTTGCCACCTGCAAACCTGTTACGAAATCGTTTTGAACTCTCTGCGAGATAACCGCTGCACGGTACATATCTCGGTTTGTTATTGCTACAATTGTTGTCATATCTATAAGAAATTTTATTATACTTTAATTCAATTTTGTCT
>JAZQYJ010000069.1:0-2684 GCA_045633465.1 Alistipes sp. | reverse complement strand
TAAAGATGGTCTTCGCAGCGAAAGCCTCTCTAAAGTCGGGCTCCAGGAAGAAACGGTATCCCTCCGATGCACCGGGCATAAAGGCAACACGAATGGCCATAATGATCAATATAATGAAGAGCGCCGGCATCATCACCTTTGACGCCTTCTCGATACCCTTCTCAACTCCACGAATAATAATCAGATGCGTAAGCAGGATGAAAATAAAGGTATAGAATACCTGTCGCCATGAAGCCTGAAATGATGAAAACTGGTCGGTAAAACTATCCGTAGAGGAGTAGAGCGAGCCAGTAAACGAACTCACCATATACTCAAGCGACCAGCCAGCCACGATATAGTAATAACCCGAAATGAAGAGTGCTCCCAATACACCGCAATAGCCCAACCATCGCCAGGGCTTTGACAATGAGCGATATCCACCCACAGCATTCATCTTTGTACGACGACCTACCGAGAACTCCGCCAGCATAACCGGTATGCCCACTACAAACACGCAAAGAAGGTATACCAATAGAAATGCTGCTCCTCCATGCTCGCCAGCCATATATGGGAAACGCCAGATACTTCCCAGTCCGATTGCACTACCTGCGGCGACCAATATTGCGCTCAACTTGCCTCCGAAAGAGGCTCTTGTTTCGTTGCTCATAACCTGTTTTTTAACCTAAATAAATGCAAATATAAGAAAAATATAGAAAATAAGCTCTCTCAACGTAGTTTTATACCATTTAGTCAACAAAAGTAAAATCCCAGGAATAACACTGCTCAGCATATACGATTTGCCTCGTATCACCACTCCGCAAAAAGGAATAATTTGATATAAAAAAATTTGCAAAATGACAAAATATGTATAACTTTGCAAGGAAAAAGTCTTTGCTAAAGAATAAGGCAAAACTTACTAACCAACTACGTAAAATGAACCTTCAACAAGTAAAGATTGTTGTCATTGGCGCGGGCAACCGCACCAACAAATATCTCGAATATGCCGTCCGCAATCCCGAGAGATTGAAGCTTGTCGGCATCGTTGAGCCCGTAGAGATACGTCGTAATCTGGTAGCCGAGAAGTTCGGCGTACCGGCTGAGGCTTGTTTCTCTTCATTCGATGATTTCTTCTCTAATCCCATTGAGGCTGATGCGGTTTTGATCGGAACACCCGAAGATAAGCACTATGAGCCTTGTATGCGTGCAATCGAGGCGGGTTATCACGTACTCCTCGAAAAACCTATCGCTCAGACCAAGCAGGAGTGTCTCGATATTCTTGAGGCATCAAAGCGCAAGGGTGTCATCGTAGGTGTGTGCCACGTACTCCGTTTCCACCCCTACTTCATGAAGATTAAGGAGTTAGTAGAATCTGGCGAATTGGGCGAGATAATCTCTATAAACCACTATGCAGAGATCAACATCGACCGCATGACACACAGCTACGTCCGCGGTTTGTGGAGCAAGGCAAGCAAAACCAATCCTATGTTGATTGCCAAGTGTTGCCACGACATCGATTTCTTGCTATGGATCGGTGGCTCAAAATGCAAAAAGGTAAGTTCATTCGGTTCTCTGCGCTGGTTCTGCGAAAAGAATGCGCCCGAGGGAAGTGCTGCACGTTGCATAAACTGCCAGGTGGAGGCTACCTGCCCCTATTCGGCCGTTCATTTGTATAAGGAGCGCAAAGAGTGGATTCGCAACTTCGATGTACCCGAGGGCAAGACGATTGATAATGTAATTGACGAGGAGTTGCAAAATGGCAAGTTTGGCCGCTGTGTATACCACTGCGACAACGATGTAACCGACCATCAGGTTGTAAACATGGAGTTGGAGAATGAAACCACCATTTCGTTCGTTGTCAATGCGTTCACCATGGACGACCTCCGTGCTACACATATCAAAATGACACATGGCGAGATAGATGGCGACGAGAAAACACTCCGTGTACGCAAATTCCGCGGCAACGAGCAGACCATATATGACTTCTCTGATCTCTGCAGCCAGCCGTTCCACGCCGGTGCCGATCTCAATATAGTAGAAGAGTTCATAAACAGCATCACTCGCTCAAGCGATGGCGTGCTGAGTTCTACAATCGAATCATCGATCGAGAGCCACGTTGTTTGCTACGAGGCTGAAACCAGCCGCCTCACAAACCAAACAATATTGATTGACTAATCATTAATAATATAAATAAAAAAATCCCTGCTTAAGCGGGGATTTTTTTGTCTTCTATATATTCTTTATCTCGATTTCTGTTTTCCTGTCAGACACTTGACATCGATGGCGATTACTGCCGTGCGCCTGATCGAACGCTCTATTGCAGCCATACCCTCCTTGCAATGCTCAGGAGCATATTTCTCAACTATCAACCTCAATGCCTCGCGACGCTCAGCCTCACTATCCACTAAACGGGCAGAGCCTTGAGCCATCACAGATTCATACATTGTCGTAAACTCAGCAGGTACAATACGCTTCTGGCCAACCACGCAGAACATCACTCGCTCATCGTTCGCAATGGCTCGCAGTTTCGCCCCCTCGGGTGCGCAATGCATATAAATAGTATCGCCTTTTACGGCATAGTTTATAGGCACGCCATAGCCACCCTCCGCCGACGCCATAGCAAGGAATCCGTACACTCCCGACAACAAGAGCTCCAAAGCTCGTACCTCACTCAAAAGGCGGTCCTGACGGCGCACCGCACCATTATC
>JAZQYJ010000068.1:0-2152 GCA_045633465.1 Alistipes sp. | reverse complement strand
TGTTTTTAGATGATGCCCAAAAGCATCGCCGTAAATCATTATACGCAGATGCTGTTAGAGAAATGAAAAAGTATTGCAAACAAGCCATCGAGGATAACAAAGAAGTTCGACTCAAGATTGCAGAGCATAAATTATAGGTGGAGGCTGTTATTCAATATTGGTGTATTATTTAATAAAGATTTATGGTAAATAGGTACTTTCATGGTGATACGATAGAGGGATTTCTTACGATGCCCGATGCGCAGATTATTGGTATTTTAACCACTGCGCATACCTCGTTGCACGCATCATTGCAAGGGTTGCAAAATGACGCCTGGCACGAGGAGATTACGCTATTGAAAGATATTCTCACTCCTTACATCGGTCGTGGCTATATCTACTTCGAGTACACCATTCCGCGAATGGGCCGTCGTATTGATATTGTGTTGTTGCTTGATGGCGTTGTGCTCTTATTGGAGTTTAAGGCATTCAACGAGCAATACACCAAAGCTGACATCGCGCAGGTGTGGGACTATGCCCTCGACCTGAAAAACTTCCACGAGCAGAGCCATAATCGCCCGATTGTACCGATATTGGTTGCGACCGAGGCGGTCGATACCACCTCGGATTTTATCCCTTTTGACGACAAAGTTTTCTATCCGAGACTAACCAATCGAGAGCAGCTCGCATCTACCATTGCGGAGGCGTTGCTATTCTGCGATGCAGGCAACTCGGAGGGTGATGCGCTGTGGGCAATTAGTCGTTATTCTCCAACTCCAACCATTATCGAGGCGGCAAGTGCGCTCTACAACAACCACTCCGTAGAGGATATCTCTCGTTCCGATGCTTCGGCCGAGAATATCACTACCACGTGTAGCTTTATCTCGTCGGTTATTGAACGCGCAAAAAGGGAGCATTTCAAAGCGATATGCTTTGTAACGGGTGTACCGGGTGCGGGTAAGACACTTGTTGGCCTGAATATTGCCACACAACAATTTGAGAAGGATGATGTCGCTGTATATCTATCGGGCAACTTTCCGTTGGTGCAGGTGCTGACCGAGGCCCTTGCACGCGACAAGAAGCGTCGTATGACAGAGAAGGGTGAGAAGATAGCTATCGGCACAGCACGCTCGGAGGTTAAGGCCTTTATTCAGATGATTCACCACTACCGCGACACATGCTTAGAGGGGACGAAGGTGGTAGATGGTCGCATTGTGGCCGATGAGGAGTACTTTCTCAATCCGAAAAACCTCAAAAAGTCATTCGTTCCGGTGGATCACGTTGCTATTTTTGATGAGGCGCAACGTGCATGGACAAAGGACGCGCTTGCAAACTTTATGAATCGCAAGAAGGGTTATCCTAACTTCCCATATTCCGAGCCGGAGTATCTGATTTCGTGTCTCGACCGCCACGATGATTGGGCGGTGGTTGTTTGTCTTGTTGGTGGTGGTCAAGAGATTAACACCGGAGAGGCCGGCATAAGCGAGTGGATAGAGTCACTCAACCGCGAGTATAAGGATTGGCATGTGTTTATCTCGGACCGTCTACACGATGCCGAGTATGCTGCCGGTCGCTCATTGGAACTATTGTCAGAGCACAAGCACGTGGAGTTTGAGCCGTCGTTACACTTGGCGGTGTCGATGCGCTCGTTCCGTACGGAGAATCTTGCAAAGTTTGTACACAAGCTGCTTGATAGAGATATCGATGGTGCTCGTGAAGCATACCAAACACTCGATAAATACCCAATCGTACTGACACGCTCGCTCGAAAAGGCGAAGCGCTGGTTGAAGGAGCATGCACGTGGTACGGAGCGCTACGGAATGATCGTGTCTTCACAGGCTGAGCGATTGAAGCCATTGGCTATTGATGTCCGATTTAAGCCAGATGTGGTGCATTGGTTCCTTGATGACGCAAACGATGTTCGTTCATCATTCTATTTGGAGGATGTAGCTACGGAGTTCGATGTGCAGGGATTGGAGCTTGATTGGTCGTGCGTAGTCTGGGATGGTGATTTCCGCTATACACCAGATGGCTGGTCACACCACTCATTCTGCGGCGACAAATGGCAGAACATCAACAAACCAGAACGTAAGGCATTCCAGAAGAACGCTTATCGAGTTTTGCTCACCCGTGCTCGCCAGGGCATGGTCCTCGTTGTCCCCGAAGGCAACCC
>JAZQYJ010000067.1:0-3961 GCA_045633465.1 Alistipes sp. | reverse complement strand
GACTACTCGGCTCGTTCGGTTATCGTCGTAGGTCCTGAGTTGAAGATGCACGAGATGGGTATGCCGAAGGATATGGCGGCAGAGTTGTACAAGCCATTTATCATTCGCAAGCTCATCGAGCGTGGTATCGTTAAGACTGTTAAGTCTGCAAAGAAGATTATTGATAGAAAGGATCCGGTTATATGGGGCATTTTGGAGAATGTCATCAAGGGACACCCTGTATTGATGAACCGTGCTCCAACCCTTCACCGTTTGGGTATTCAGGCATTCCAGCCTAAGCTTATCGAGGGTAAGGCAATGCAGTTGCACCCACTTTCGTGTACAGCGTTTAACGCGGACTTCGATGGTGACCAGATGGCGGTGCACTTGCCACTCGGCAATGCTGCAATCTTGGAGGCACAGCTCCTGATGCTCGGTTCGCACAATGTCCTTAACCCAGCAAACGGTGCGCCTATTACCGTACCATCGCAGGATATGGTCCTCGGTCTTTACTATATCACCAAGGCTCGTCCGGGTGTTAAGGGTGAGGGCTTGGCATTCTATGGTCCGGAGGAGGCTATTATCGCTTACAACGAGGGTAAGGCAGACATCCACGCAACTGTTAAGTGTCGTGTTCGTGACCTTGATGAGAATGGCAACCCTGTAACCGTATTGAAGGAGACCACTATCGGTCGTATCCTCGTAAATCAGGTTGTACCAGAGGAGGTTGGATATGTAAATGTATTGCTCACCAAGAAGTCGCTCCGCGATATCATCTCGGATGTGATGAAGAAGGCGGGTGCTGACAAGGTAGCTAAGTTCCTCGACGATATCAAGAATATGGGTTACCAGATGGCATTCCGTGGCGGTTTGTCGTTTAACTTGGAGGCTGTGATTATTCCTGAGTCGAAGGAGAAGCTCGTTCAGGAGGGATACGAGAAGGCAGATGCTATTATCGACGACTATAATATGGGTCTTATCACCAACAACGAGCGTTACAACCAGATTATCGATGTTTGGACAAGCGTAAATAACAAACTCACCAAGGAGGTGGTTGAGACCTTGACCAAGAACGATGACGGATTTAACCCTGTATATATGATGCTTGATTCGGGAGCGCGTGGTTCGCGAGAGCAGATTCGTCAGCTCTCGGGTATGCGTGGTCTGATGGCGAAGCCGCAGAAGTCGGGTGTTGAGGGTGGCCAGCAGGTTATCGAGAACCCAATCCTCTCGAACTTTAAGGAGGGACTTTCGGTGTTGGAGTACTTTATCTCTACCCACGGTGCTCGTAAGGGTTTGGCGGATACCGCGTTGAAGACTGCCGATGCAGGTTACTTGACTCGTCGTTTGGTCGATGTAGCACAGGATGTTATCGTAAATGAGGAGGATTGTGGAACATTGCGTGGTTTGACCGCTACGGCTATCAAGCGTAACGACGATGTTGTGCAGACTCTCTACGACCGCATCTTGGGCCGTACCGCTTTGAACGATGTTATCGACCCTGTTTCGGGTGAGGTATATTGTAAGGCTGGTGATGAGATTACCGAGGCTGTTGCCGAGGCAATCGAGAAGTCGCCAATCGAGTCAGTTGATATCCGTTCGGTACTCACTTGTGTATCTCGTCACGGTGTTTGTGCTAAGTGTTACGGTCGTAACCTTGCAACCGCACGACCTGTACAGAAGGGTGAGGTTGTCGGCGTTATCGCAGCACAGTCTATCGGTGAGCCGGGTACACAGCTTACACTCCGTACCTTCCATGTCGGTGGTGTTGCGGGTGGCTCGACCGTTGAGACAAATGTTGTTTCGAAGTATGAGGGTCGCCTCGATATCGATGACCTGCGTACCGTTAAGGGCAAGAACTCGCAGGGTGAGGCTATCAATATCGTAGTATCGCGTCAGTCGGAGTTGCGTATCGTAGATCCTAAGACCGAGATTACACTCTACACTCACGCATTGCCATACGGCTCGACTATCTTCAAGAAGGAGGGCGAAATGGTTGCTAAGGGCGACTTGATCTGCGAGTGGGATCCATATAACGCAGTAGTGGTTGCCGAGACCGATGGTAAGGCTCTCTACGACAATGTCATCGAGGGTGTAACCTATCGTGAGGAGCGTGACGAGCAGACAGGTTTGGCTGAGCGTGTAATTATCGACTCGAAGGACCGTACCAAGAACCCTGTTATCCGCATTCTCGACAAGAATGGCGAGGAGGTTAAGGCATACAACTTGCCTGTAAATGCCCATGTCGCTGTTAAGGATAATGCGAAGATTCATGTTGGTGACATCATCATCAAGATTCCTCGTGTTGTTGGTAAGGGCGGTGGCGATATCACCGGAGGTCTTCCACGAGTTACCGAGTTGTTCGAGGCTCGTAACCCATCGAACCCAGCAATCGTTTCGGAGATTGACGGTGAGGTAACATTCGGCAAGATTAAGCGTGGTAACCGCGAAATCGTCATCACTGCCAAGGATGGCGAGATTAAGCGTTATCTCGTGCCACTCTCACGACAGATTATCGTTCAGGAGAACGACTATGTTCGTGCAGGTATGGCGTTGTCGGACGGCGCAATCACTCCAAGCGATATTCTCCGTATCCTCGGACCTACCAAGGTTCAGGAGTACATCGTGAACGAGGTACAGGAGGTTTACCGTATGCAGGGTGTGAAGATTAACGACAAGCACTTCGAGGTTATCGTTCGTCAGATGATGAATAAGGTTCAGATCGAGGATCCGGGAGATTCACGCTTCTTCGAGAACCAGATTGTCGATAAGTGGGAGTTTATGGATGTGAACGACGAGTTGTACGACAAGGTTGTTGTAACCGATGCCGGAGATTCTGTAAATGTTCATCCTGGACAGATTATCTCGATGCGCAAGTTGCGTGATGAGAACTCTTCGTTGAAGCGTCGTGATATGAAGCTTGTTGAGACACGCCCAATCGTATCGGCTACTTCGAACCAGGTTCTCCAAGGTATCACCCGTGCGGCATTGCAGACTTCGAGCTTCATCTCGGCTGCATCGTTCCAGGAGACTACCAAGGTCCTCAACGAGGCTGCAATCCAGGCTAAGAGCGATCCATTGGCTAACTTGAAGGAGAATGTTATCTGTGGTCACCTTATCCCAGGTGGTACAGGTCTCCGCGAGTATGACAATCTCGTAGTAGGATTGAAGTCAGATTTGGAGTTTTTGATTTCGAACCAGAAATAATTTCTTGTGATAAGCCGCAATCTGCGGCATATCGCTAAAAGCAAAGACCTTCGGGCTGTACGATTGAGTACTATCCCGAAGGTCTTTCTTTTGCGATATACCACATCTCACGGCTTCTGACAAGAAATGAAAATCTCCCCACTCTCAACCTCCCACCATCAACTCCTTGGGTATCGTTTTCGATACCCGGCAATGTGTGGGATAACTTTTAACTCCGTACTTTTAACTTTTAACTCTCTAAATGTTTGGTAGAGTGAGAAATAATGCTTATCTTTGCAGGCTCGAAAAAGAGTTTTTGTCGCAAGACAACTGACATTTGAACAACCGCCTAATGTGCTAAATGATTGGTGCTTACGGGGTTACGGCTTTGCAGAAGAAGGGTTTCGCAGGGGTTGCAGGTGCTAATATTGGGCTTGCGGATAGAGCGAAAAACCGTTTTCAGGGTCGGAAAGCGAGGGGGATACTTGGATACGAAAGGTCGAAGTTTCTGCCTTTCGGTTGTGAAAGATGGGTGTTGCGAGAAAAATTCAAGGGCAAAACGAATAATTTATTAACTAATTTTAATTTTTAACTTTTAATTCTTTACAGTTATGACAGATCCAATCGCGGATTTTCTCACGAGAATTAGAAACGCAGTGAAAGCCAACCACAAGGTGGTTGTAGCTCCTGGCTCAAAAATTAAAGAGGCCATCACTCGAATTCTCTTCGAGCAGGGTTATATCCTTGCTTACAAGTTTGACAAGGATGAGAAGGGTCACCCAATCATCAAGATTGC
>JAZQYJ010000066.1:0-6389 GCA_045633465.1 Alistipes sp. | reverse complement strand
GAGGTCTGTACCGAGGCCGACATTGACGACGAAGACGATATCGTGAGCGAGGAGTTGGCAGAAATTTACCTCTCTCAGGGATTAAAATGCGAAGCTGTTGAAATATATCGCAAATTAAGTTTGCTAAATTCGGAAAAAAGTATTTACTTTGCCGAGAAAATCGAAAATATCGAGAAAAATAATTAAAAACAGATAGACTATGTACACATTTTTGATTGTATTGATTCTTGTCGCAAGCATCTTGATGGTACTTGCAGTGTTGGTTCAGAACCCAAAGAGCGGTATGGCTTCTAACTTTGGCGCATCGAATCAGGTTATGGGTGTTCGTCAGACAGCAGACTTCTTGGAGAAATTTACTTGGGGTGCAGCCGTTGTGGTTTTGGTATTGTCGCTCCTCTCGACCATCTTTATTGGTGGCAAGTTGAACGAGGCTGGCAAGTCGGGTGCTGCAAGCGACCTCGAAATGCTCTCTACTCCTGCTACCGAGCAGGCTGTTGAGATGCCACAGGTTGAGCTTCCTGCTGCAACAGAGGCTCCTGCGCAGAACTAATTGAGATGAGAGATTTAGAGTTGAGAGTGGAGAATTTTCTCCACTCTTTTTTTTGTTGTATTCAATGTCGACTATATCTCTAATCCTCTTTGTTGCTCTTCATCTAAAAATTTTTAATTTTTAATTTTTAATTCTGAATTTAATTTTGTACTTTTGTCTAAATTAAGAAAAGTAGTCTTCTTATGCTAAGAAAAACCATCTTTTTGCTACTTGCAGTAGCGGTAAATATAGGTGTTGTCGGGGCGGATAATAGAGTAGATGTCAAGCTCGAAACCGAACGCGCGATATCGTTGATTGAGCATGGCCGATATGCCGAGGCTCGTCATTCATTGGAGGCGCTGCGAAAGGTTGTTCCTCTTGACGACGAGGTGTTGGTGCGTCATATCGACTTTGAATTGGCACTCTGCGCTTCGGAGTTGCGAGATAACAATACGGAGAACATCCTCCTTGCCTTTTTGCGTCGTTATCCCGAGTCGGTACATGTAAACGATGTACGCTTTATGCTGGCAATGTACTACTGCGAGCGCGAGGAGTATCCGATGGCTCGTAAGTATCTCGATAAGGTGTCCTACAAGGCTCTTACTGCCGAAAATAAGGAGCGCTACAATATGCGAATGGGTTATATCGAATTTACTTCGGGCAACCACGACAAGGCGTATGAGCTCTTCTCGACGCTCTCGCCTACGGGTAACTATGCTGACCACGCAGTCTATTATAAGTCGTATATCCACTATGCTCGTGGCGACTACAAGGAGGCTTATAAGGGCTTTGAGTCGCTGAAAAAGAGCGATAACTATGCGAAGGTTATTCCTTATTATCTCTTTCAAATAGAGTTTGCGCGTGGAAACTATCAATATGTTGTAAAGAGTGGCGATGAGTTGTTGAAGCAGTCGGTGGAAGTGGAGCGCACCGAGTTGATGCGAGTTATTGCCGAGGCTTGGTATCGCTTGCAGGGCTACAACAAGTCGTTTATCTATATGTCGATGTATCAGCGTTCGGGTGGTAAGATGGGACGAGAGGAGAACTATATTCTCGGCTACTCGGCATATCGCTCGACCGACTACGCTACGGCAATTGAGGCTCTGCGAAAGGTTGCCGAGGGTAGCGATGAGTTGGCACAGAATGCAATGTATCACTTGGCAGACTGCTATATCCGTCGCGACGACAAGCGACAGGCTATTCGAGCCTTCTCGATGGCGGCAGACGAGAAGTTTGATAATGCGATTTCGGAAGATGCTCTGTTTAATTACGGAAAGTTGCTCTTCGAGACGGGTGGTGGAACATTTAATGAGTCGATAAATGTACTCACTCGCTATGTTACGAAGTATCCTGACTCGGAGCGTGCTGACGAGGCACGAGAGTTGCTAATCGCAGCATACTACAATTCGCACGACTACGAAATGGCATATAAAGCGATTAAGGCATTTCCTAATCCCGACGGAACACAGCGTGCTGCGTTGCAGAAGATTGCCTACTTCAATGGTTTGGAGGCCTTTATGATGGGCGACTACGAAAAGGCAAAGTCGGCTTTAAGTGAGTCGCAGAAGGTGGGAGTGAGCCCTAAATACAACGCTTTGTGCCTCTTCTGGCTGGGCGAGATAGAGTATAAGTCGGGCAATTACGACAAGGCAATAGGGTATTACGACTACTACCTCCGTCGTGCGCCAAAGTCGGAGCGAGAGTATAAGATGGCTCTCTATAACCTTGGCTATGCTCACTTTACGCAGAAGAGTATGGCGAAGAGTCAAAAGGCTTTTGAAGGTTTTGTGTGGCTCTATAAGGAGGCGGACCGCTATCGTGCCGATGCATTCAACCGCCTTGGCGATGCGCAGTATTCGCAACGCAAATATGCCGATGCTGTAAAGAGCTATGAGGGCGCAGTGTCGCTCGGAACGGCAGAGCAGGACTATGCCAAGTATCAGCGCGCTATTTCGCTCGGTTTGGCGGGTAAGACCTCGGCAAAGATTGGTGCTTTGCGTCAGATGCAGGGCGAGAATTGTGGCGATTACAATGACGATGCAGCCTATGAGCTTGGTCGTACATATGTGTCGCTTGGTCGTTATGCCGATGGAGCTTCGGTGTTGGAGGGCTTTGTCGAGAAGTATCCGCAATCGCCATACTATACACCGGCGTTGCTCGATTTGGGATTGGTGCATTTCAATCTTGGCAACAACGACAAGTCGTTGCACTACTACGATAAGATTATCTCGGTTGCTCCACAGTCGGCAGCAGCCAGAGATGCGATGCAGAGTGTGCGTGAGATATATGTTGCAAAGGGCAATATCAATGACTACTTCGCATACGCCGAGCGCACGGGAGTAGAGTGTGATTTGAGCGTTATGGCTCGTGACTCGTTGTCGTTCCGTTCGGCGCAGAATATCTATCTTGCCGACAGAACAGCCGATGCAATATCGCACTTGAAAGGGTACTTGGAAAGCTATCCAAAGGGTTACTACACCAACGATGCGCTCTTCTGCCTGAGTGATTGCTATCTCAAATCGGATAGTCTTGACCGAGCAGTCGAGAGCCTGAAATTGTTGGCAGAGCAGCCGCAAAACCAATATACCGTACCTGTGGTTGAGAAGTTGGCACAAGTGACATTCGCTAACCGAATGTATGAGGAGTCGGCATCGGCATTCCGTCGTAAGTATGAGTTGGCAGATAGCCCGACCGCGCGTATGGAGTCGGCAAATGGATATGCCGAATCGGTGCTTTTGCGTAAAGATGATGATGCTCTTATGGCTATGGCAAACGATTTGGATACGCTTGCTGATGTTGATGCTGCGATGTTGCGCAGAGTGCGCTTTGCAAAGGCGAAGACGCATACCGCACGAGGCGAGAGTGTGGAGGCTCGCAAGATTTACGAATTGTTGGCTACGGATGTATCGAATGTTGAGGGCGCCGAGTCGGCCTATCGTGTTATCGAGGCTCTCTTTGGCGAGGCTAAACTCGATGAGTGCGAACAAAAAATATACGCCTTGGCGGATAGCAAGACACCTCATTCGTATTGGTTGGGTAAGGCGTTTATATTGTTGGGCGACATATATGTGCAGCGCAACGATACCTTCCAGGCGAAGGCTACATATCGCAGTGTGGTAGATGGTTATACTCCTGCTGATGATGGTATCGTGGCAGAGGCGCAGTCGAAACTCGAAAAATTGAATTAGTGGCTATTATGAAACGATATATAACAATGCTCATTGCGCTCTGTGCGGTGTCGCTCTCGGCATCGGCACAAGTGGCGAAACAGGTTGAAGTAACAAAGGACTATGCGCCTGAGATTGGTAGTGCGCACAAGATGGATATCGCACCGAATATGGTAGATACAATCACTCTGCGCCCCGAAATCGACTATACGATTACACCTCGCTCGTTTGCCTCGGCGCTCGGTACTCATCGCTTTAACCCTGCGACTGTTACATATTGGGAGTATCAGCGCAAATATCCGTTCTATTTGAAGTTGGGTGCGGGTTATCCACTCAATACGGTGGGCGATCTTTATGCAACATCTCATCGTGCAGATGTAGGCTATATAACGGGATATGCCAACCATTATGGACGCTACTTGAAGATGAAGTATAAGGATGGCTTTGATGGCAAGGCCTACAAGGATAACCGCTCTTTGCAGATGAATAATAAGTTCGGCGTAATGGGTGGCAAGTACTTTGGTCGCTACACCTTGGCGGGCGATTTGTTCTATCGTATGGATATCTATCATCGTTATCCGTTGCATAATCAATATGGCGAAGATGGAGCACCGCTATTGGAGTACAAGCGTAGAAGAATTGATTTCGACGATGTAAATCTCTCGTTGTCGTTTGGCGATTCGTTTGCCGATTATAGCCACTTAAACTTTAAGGTCTATGCCTCGGCAGACCTCTATAACGATAAGTCGCAAAACTTCATCGAGGGCGACCACTATCAGCAGATAAATGTTACGGCAGGGGTCGCATTGGCGCGAGAGATAACCAAGCGAAGTGCGTTGTCGTTGAATATTGACTACGAAGGCTACTATGGCATAAAATCGTTGAAATCGTACAAAAACTCTGTCGTAGGTGCCGACCTGCGTTATCGCTATCGCTCGGGTGGGCTCATGGATGTAACCGCAGGAGTTAAGGTGTTGTACGATAAGAATCCTGCCGATGCCGTGAAGCAGAATAGATGGCATGCCTTTCCATTCTTGGCAATGTCGTTGAATATTAACGATAAAGGCTCGTTTGTGCCTTATGTCGAGGTTGATGGCGAGTTGCAGAATAATAGCTACTATTCGTTGGTGCGTCGCAATCCATATATTGCGATTTTGGGTGGTGCCGATGGCTCGTTATCGGCTGATAGTGTGGTGCCTAATACGGAGTTGTATAATGTCCGTTTCGGAGTGTCGGGACACTCGGCAAGCAGTAAGTTTGCATATCGCTTCTACGCCAATATGTCGTTTATGAAGAATGCTATATATTGGTACAATATCAACCAGATTTTCTTTGGTGTGGAGAGTGCCGACCGCAATATATGGTCGTTGTGCGGAGCGATAGATTATAAGCCAATATCGCAGTTGCTTTTGACTGCACAAGTAAAGGGTTCGCTCTATACTAATTTTGCAAATGTGGAGGATGCGATGCCGAATATCGAGGCGTTGGTGCGAGCTCGATATACTCACAAGAAGTTTACTCTGGGCTTGTCTGCTGAACTATTTGGTAAGACAAAATGGACCTCTGTTCAAGACTACGCTCTATTCTCTCCAACGGTAACACTACCTGTGCAAACAGGCATATTTACCGCCCCAGTGTCGCTCGATTTGAGTCTTTATGGCGATTGGCATGTGAATAAGGCTTGTACAGTATATTTGGAGGGTAATAACCTCCTTGGCGATGTGATGCCGACCTATCGTTGGGCCTTCTATCGTGAGATGGGCGCATCGTTTACGGTGGGTGTGAAGGTGCAGTTCTAATGCGGAGCATTAAATTGAGGATTGAGGATTGAGGATTGAGGATTGAGGATTGAGGACTGAGAATTAGAAACAATAGATAATAGCTAATAGCCCAAAACTTATGAGTAAAAAGCAGTTTTATACCATTCCGTTTGTCTGGAATAAGACCTTGTGGGCGATGACCTTTGCCTGCTTTGCGCTTTGGATTGGATTGTCGGGCTGGTTTATCTTTCAGATTTGCACGACCGATAACGACTCAGCAATGCTGGGCTCGCTAATTGTGCTGAATGTGATATTTTTGCCGACAATTATCGCGTGCGAGGGACTTGCTCCGCAACGCTTGGAGATAGGCGAGGAGCAGATAGTTATCTTGCGCAGATACAAGAGTGTCGTGATAAATCGCAGCGAGATAAAGAGCATTCAGGCTCTCTCCAAAAGCGATTTTAGTGGCGTAATTCGCACCTGTGGGGTGGGTGGTCTGTTTGGCTATTTCGGACACTACTATTCGAGCAAATTGGGCTCATTCCGACTCTTTGCAACATCGTTCCAAAATCTCTACCTGATTAAGCTGTGGAACGGCAAGAGTATTGTTGTGTCGTGTGCAGAACCTGAAATAATGGAGCAATTTGTTGAATAATAGGGTAGTACCCTACGAAGGAGCCTGCATTTTTGATGTAGGCTCTTTTTGTGTTTTTTAATTATTAAAAAAGTTGTGTAATTCAAAAAATGTTCGTACCTTTGCGCACTCGCAAAGTGCGAGGTTGGATTACAAACTTTTTTAACAAGTATTAGATGGATTCATTAAGTTACAAAACTATCTCGTTGAACGCAGCGACTGTCAACAAGGAGTGGGTTGTCATCGACGCTACTAACGAGGTATTGGGCCGCTTGGCTTCGCAGATCGCAAAGATTCTC
>JAZQYJ010000065.1:0-1099 GCA_045633465.1 Alistipes sp. | reverse complement strand
TGCTTCTACCGACACTATCCTTTACGCTGAGTTGCCAACCAAGGTTGAGCTCGTAATCTCTTACACCGAGCCAGGTCTCAAGGGCGATACTGCTACTAACACCCTCAAACCAGCTACTCTCGAGACTGGTGCTGAGATCCGCGTTCCTCTCTTCTGCAACGAGGGCGAGACTATCCGCGTTGATACTCGCGATGGTAGCTACTGCGAGCGCGTTCGCTAATCGGTCGCCAATTATGAATTTTGAATTAAGAATTTAGAATTCAAACAACGATAAAAAGTTTCAAAGGTTTCAAGCATTTAGTACTGGAACCCTTGAAACTTTTTACAGTATTAGAGAACCCCTTGAGCGCAGCAGGGAGTTGATTGCTGCGCAAGTTGTTGGATAAAGTTGTCTAAGTTGTTGTTAAATAATTGTCGCTATTGTTGTTTATAAAATCACTCTCATGCTCTCCTCTCATCCCAAAATAGACCTTCCTATCCTTCACCTTGTAGGTGAGGAAGCCGACAAACTCGGCTTGGAGTGCTATGTCATTGGCGGTTATGTGCGCGATATTTTCTTGCATCGCGACAGTACCGACATCGATGTGGTAGTAGTGGGTAAGAACACCCTGCTTGCCCACGGGGTAAGCCAGGGAACCCGTTGTGGTATCGACCTAGCTCAGGCAGTGGCTAAACGCTTGGGCAAGAAAGCGCACTTGAGCGTTTTCAAAACCTACGGTACTGCACAGGTCAAGCGTGGGAATATCGAATTGGAGTTTGTAGGTGCTCGCCGCGAGAGCTATCAGCGTGACTCGCGCAACCCTATTGTGGAGGATGGTACGCTCGAGGATGATCAGAATCGTCGCGACTTTACCATCAACGCTATGGCTGTCTGCCTCAATCAAGACCGCTATGGCGAATTGCTAGATCCTTTCGGCGGTATAGCCGATATGAACGAGTGCACTATCCGCACGCCACTTGATCCCGATATCACCTATTCGGATGATCCTCTCCGTATGATGCGTGCTATTCGTTTCGCTACCCAACTCGGTTTTTACTTAGATAGAGAAACCTTCGAATCCATCGAGCGAAATGCCGAGCGCATCAAGATCATCACCAA
>JAZQYJ010000064.1:0-12279 GCA_045633465.1 Alistipes sp. | reverse complement strand
TGGAGCACACCGCAGGTAAGTTCCCATTGTGGCTCGCACCAGACCAGGCAGTTGTCCTCCCTATTTCAGAGAAATACAACGAGTATGCCGAGGAGGTTGTTGCATATCTCAACCAGCACGATGTTCGCGCGCAGATTGACGACCGCAACGAGAAGATTGGCCGTAAGATTCGTGACAACGAGTTGAAGCGTATCCCATACCTCCTTATCGTAGGTGAGAAGGAGGCTGCCGAGCATACAGTATCGGTTCGTGCGCAGGGCGATGGCGACAAGGGCTCAATGACTCTCGAAGAGTACGCACAGTATATGAACAACCTCGTTGCAAAAGAGGTAGAAGCAATCTAATTGCTAAATTAAAAATTAAGAATTAAAAATTAAAAAAAAGCCAATGGCTAATGGCTAATGGCTAACAGCTAAACAGAATGGCAGGATTTAAACCATTTACGCCACGCCCGGCAGCACCACGCCCGGCGAACAATGCTCCTCGCGGACGCCGTCCCGAGAAGGAGAACCCTCATCGTATCAACGATGAAATTACTGCTGACACCGTCCGCATCGTGGGCGATAATGTCGAGCCTAACCTCGTGTTGCCTATCTCGAAGGCTCTTCAAATGGCCGATGAGATGGAACTCGACCTCGTGGAGATTTCGCCTAATGCGCAACCTCCGGTATGTCGCATTGTCGATTATCAGAAGTTCCTCTACCAGCAGAAGAAAAAGCAGAAGGAGATCAAGGCAAAGCAGACTAAAATCGTAATCAAGGAGATTCGTTTTGGTCCGCAGACCGACGATCACGACTTCAACTTCAAACTTCGCCACGCTGAGAACTTTATCAAGGAGGGCGCAAAGGTTAAGGCCTATGTATTCTTCCGTGGTCGAAGCATCGTCTTTAAGGAGCAGGGCGAGATTCTTCTCCTTCGCTTTGCGCAGGCTCTCGAAGAGGTTGCAAAAGTCGAGGTTATGCCACAGTTGGAGGGTAAGAAGATGAATATGATTCTTGCTCCCAAACCAAAGAAAAATTAATTTTAAGCAGCAATAGCTGCGTTGCACTTCGATAAATCGCTCCTCACATACGCCAAGTATGCTGCGGGGCGATTTTCTTGTGCGCCTTGCTCTTATCTGCTTAAAAGTTAATTTTTAGTGCTGAGAAGAATAAGGTGATTATTTTTCTTTTGCGATGCACCACATCTCACGACTTCTGACAAGAAATTGTTGGTGTATTGTGGCGTTTTTGTAGAGAGTTTAATGAGTTTAATGAGTTTAATGATTCAGAGCTAATCCCTAAATTCTCTAAATTCTCTAAATTCTCTAAATTCTCTAACGCCCCTAACGCCTCTAACGCCCCTAATAATACAACTCTCCCTGCCAAGCGTTGCGTTCTTCAAGGCGTTTTTCGAGCATATTCCACAGGGTTTCATTGCGGACCAAACCCCAATTTCTGCCATAGTGGTAGCGTGGTGGAGCCTCCGAGGCAAATCGCTCAACTACAATGTCGGGGCGCAAACGACGCAAAATCTCTATAAAGAGGTCGAGATACTCCTCCAACTCCCAAAAACGAAAATGCTCGGGGTGTTCGCCGTATTCACGCTCCATCGCAGTGCCTTTGAACACCTGCAACTGATGAAATTTAATTGTCGTAAGTGGCAGAGCGTTAATGCGTTGCACTTGCTCTAATATCATCTCGTCGCTCTCGCCCGGTAACCCTAAAACGAAGTGCGCACCGACTGCCAAACCTCGCTCGGCGGTCATCTTTACGGCACGCTCGGCACAGGCAAAATCGTGACCTCTGTTTATGGCTTTGAGGGTCGAATCGTAGGTCGATTCTATGCCATATTCGATAGTGATATAATGCTCCTTCGAAAGCTCTGCAAAATAGTCCAAAATCTCCTCCGAAACGCAGTCGGGACGAGTGCCAATTACAGCCCCTACGACCTCGGGGTGGGATAGTGCTTCGGAGTAGCGTGAGCGCAGAATTTCGAGCGGAGCATAGGTGTTTGAAAATGACTGAAAATAAGCGAGATAGCGCGATGCTGTGCGGTAACGACGACGATGAAATTCGATACCCTCTTCAATCTGCTGAGTGATGCTTTTTGAGGGTTGACAATACGATGGTGTGAAAGCCTCGTTATTGCAAAAAGTGCAACCTCCGAAACCTACTTTTCCATCACGATTTGGGCAGGTGAAGCCTGCGTTTATCGCCACCTTCTGCACACGCTCGCCAAAGTGTCGGCGGAAGTATGCCGAGTAGGAGTTGTATCGTCTGTCGTCGCCCCAAAAATAAGCCATCTCTGAAATTTTCTGCAAAAATAGTATTTTTATACTATTTTGTTCGGTTTTTGCGTGGAAATTGTTTATATTTGCAAAACAATCAAAACCTACCACTATGGAAAAGAGTCTTAAACTGAATTATATCAAGGCTGAGCACATCGAAGATTTGCCAACTGCCGACCAAGAACTTGTTGCCGAGGCACAGAAGGCTACCGAGTTGGCGTATGCTAAGTATTCGGGATTTAGAGTTGGAGCTGCGGTGCGTCTGCGTAGTGGAAAGATTTTGCACGGAGCAAACTCTGAGAGTGAGGTTTTCCCTTCGGGATTGTGTGCCGAGCGTTCGTTGCTCTACTATGTTGAGGCGAACCATGCTGATGACCCTGTTGAGGCGCTGGCTATCGCATCGAATCCATCGGAGCGAGAGTGTTATCCTTGTGGCGGATGCCGTCAAGTTATTCTCGATGTTGAGCGTCGCCAGGGCTCTCCGATAAGAGTGATTATGAGTGGTAACGGCTCAGCCTCGATTGTCGAAAGCGCAAAACTGCTTCTACCGTTCACTTTTCAACTCTAAAAACTCCTAACTCCTAACTCCTAACTAAAAGGAAATGTTTAACCCAAACGACATACTTTACGAGGATAATCACTTACTTGTTGTGAATAAGCGAGTGGGCGACCTTGTACAACCCGATAAGACGAGCGACGATGCGCTCGAAAACTACTTGAAAGCCTTCTTGAAGGTGCGCGACCATAAGCCGGGCGATGTGTTCCTCGGTGTGGTGCATCGTATTGATAGACCTGTTAGCGGTGCTGTGCTCTTTGCCAAGACCTCTAAGGCGTTAGTGCGCCTGAATGAGATGATCCGCAAGGGCGAAATCCGAAAACACTATTGGGCAATCGTGGAGGCTCGACCTGCAACGGAGCAGGGTAGCCTTCGCCACTATATTCTGCGTGATGGCAAGACCAATCGCTCACACGCCTACAATGCTCCACACAAAGATGCCAAGGAGGCAAAGTTAAACTATGAGATGATTGGTTGCAGCGACCGCTACACCCTGCTCGATATCGAACTTTTGACGGGTCGTCATCATCAAATCCGTTGCCAACTCTCGAAAATCGGTTGTCCTATAAAGGGCGACTTGAAGTATGGCGCTAAGCGTTCAAATCCGAATGGAGGCATCTCGCTCCACTCTCGTTCGTTGGTGTTTACTCACCCCGTGCGTAAGGAGTTGGTTGAAATTTTGGCGCCCGTACCGCAGGATGACAACCTTTGGAAATTCTTTGCCGAAAACAACAATACTCTTTAACAATTTATCACTATGCGTGTCGTAATACAAAGAGTTCAGCGTTGCAGTGTAACGGTCGAAGGCAAGATAATTGGCGAAATAGGCAAGGGTTTGGCTATCCTGCTCGGTGTTGAGAAGGCAGATACACAGGAGGATATAGATTGGTTGTGCGGTAAGATTTCTCGTCTGCGTATCTTCGACGACGAGAATGGAGTGATGAATCTCGATATTCAGCAGGCCGAAGGTTGTGCGATAGTGATAAGTCAGTTCACGCTCTTCGCTTCGACAAAGAAGGGAAATCGACCATCGTATATTCGTTCGGCTCCCGAGCCCATATCGCGCCCTATGTACGAGAAGTTTTTGGCAACATTGTCGGCAACTCTCGGCGAAGAGGTTGAACACGGAGAGTTTGGAGCCGATATGCAGGTGTCGCTTGTGAACGACGGACCCGTAACCATTTGCATAGACTCGAAAAACAAGGAGTAGATATTTTAGAAACATAAAAACATAAAAAACTAACCTATTATGAAGAAAATTTTTATTGTCGTTTTGGCTCTTGTTGCTACAATGGGCGTACAAAAGGCTATGGCGTGGAGTGGTTGGGGACACCACATTTCAGCCTATATTGCAGAGCAACACCTTACGCCCGAGGCGAAGGAGAAGTGTCAGCACTACCTCAAACACTCGTTGCCACACTACTCGTGTTGGCAGGACTATTGGCGTCATAGCGACCCATTCAAAGAGATTAGCTATTGGCATTCGAGCTATGTGAATAAGCAATACGATGTCATAGGCTATAAGGGCGATGAGACTCGCGATGCTGCATATCAGGTTGCACGCATTACCAAGGAGATGAGCAAGGGCAAGTACAAGAATATGTCCGACTCGCTTGTTGCTGTCAATTTGAAGCTCCTCATCCACATGGTTGGCGATATGCACTGCCCAAGCCACGCATGCTATACCAAAGATTTCGGTTTGAAGGGCCACTCCATCTATATGAAGGGCAAGAAGGTGGGTCGCCACAAGTTCTGGGATGGTGCTCCGCAGTATATGCATCCGAAGTGGAAGGCAGACCGTTTTGTGAAGGCCTACGACACCTACTCTGCTAAGGAGATAAAGAAGATTGTCAAGGGCAATGCTTACAAGTGGAGTGTACAGAACGGACACAACATTATTAAGACCTACGAGTATTGGGGCAAGGGTGCCGAGTTCACGAAGTTGAGCAAGGAACAGCGTCAGCAGATAGACGAAACCTTGCACGAGCAGTTGGCGTTTGCGGGTTATCGCTTGGCGGCAACACTCAACAAAATTTTTAGCAAATAAGAGAGGGAGGAGATTTCTATGAAAAAGATTATAATACTGGTAGCGGCTTCGATTTTGATGATTGGCGAAGCTCTGGCTTTCAACAATTTCGGACACCAATCCATAGCGGCATTGGCAGATAAATACCTTACCGATAATGCAAAGAAAGAGGTTAAAGCAATTCTGAAAACCGATATGGTCAAGGCCTCCACTTGGCTGAACACGCTTCGTAAGAAGCCCGAGTTGGCATATACGAAAGATTGGCATTTTGTAACACTCGATGCAAACGGTAAATCGACCACTATGGCAGAGAGTGATGGCGTTGTGCAGCTCGAAAAGGCGATTGCTGTATTGCGCGACCGCGCAAATCAAAGCGATTCACTTGTTCAGGCGTCGCTTCGTACAGTAATTCACCTTGTAGGCGATATGCACTGCATCTCGCATATCCACATCGAGGGCAATGAGCCTACCAAGGGTTTTAACTACAAGACTTGGAACGAGCTGACAGCAGAGGGCAAAGGCTTCTATTGCAGTAAGACATACGATTCGAGTTGGTACAAACTCTGGGAGAATAAGTTTGCTGGTCGCTACGCCTTCTTTACTCCTCAATACTATGGCGATGATATCGACATCTTTGCCAACGAGAAGAGAGCGGAGTATGAGAAGGGAACCCCTCGCTTTTGGGCAGAAAATGTTGGCGAGGATGTAGTTCGCGCACTCGAAACATTCCAACCGGGAGAGGTTGTGCCTGCACAGATGAACGAGCGTCAAGAGCCGGTTCATACTCGTTGTATGGCAAAGGCGGCATATCGTTTAGCGGCACTTCTTAACGAAATATTCAACAAGTAAAAATCGTGTAAAAAAGAAAGAATATGAAAAAATTGGTAGTATTAGTGTTATCAGTATTTGCTGTTTGTAGCGTAAATGCACAGACGGGAGGTACAGTAAGGCGAGTTTATGAGGGATCGGTTATTCTCGCACAACGAAATCTTTCGGAGGATGGAAAGGCGTTTGTTAAGAGTTTTCTTGGTCAGAGCTTTTTTGAGGATGTGCAGTTCCTCTATAACCTCGAAAAGAAGAAGCAGGCGAAACACTCGTCGGATATTCACTACCTCTATCTCGACAATGATTTGCGCCCGGTGAAGCGTGAGGGCGACGACCTTATTGCAAAGATTGAGGAGATGATGATTATTGTTCGCGACCGAGAGGGTAGAGAGCGCATCGAGGTGGTAAATGCCTTGCGCACCATAATCAATCTTATGAGCGATATGCACAATCTCGGACATATCCGATTGGAGAGCGTGCCTCATTCGATGCAGGATTTCAAGATTTGGTGCTATAACGGAGATACACCGAAGTACAAGAAGCGCAAGTATCAGGTTACCTGGTCGAAGTTCTGGGATATATATGGCGGTTGGCATAACGGTATGACCGGTGCAATGTGGGCTGACGACTATGAGTGTGCTTACGGCGAGAAAGCGAAGGCGTACTCCGAAGGCTCGTTGTACGATTGGGCAGCTGATTGCGGTAAAGTCGCAAGCGAGATATACAAGTGGGCACAACCCGACTACGAGATGCCTCGCATCCAGCGTAACGACCTGAAAGATTTACACTTCGAGATGATGGCAAAGTTGGGCTATCGCTTGGCTGTAATGCTCGATAATTTGGCTCAGTAATCCGAATGATTACAAAATAGAACCGATACATTATGAAAAAGCTACTTGTTCTAATCGTGGCATTTGCGGCGTTGTCCGTAAATAGTGCTATGGCGTGGGGAGGCTTTGCTCACTCTGCCATTTGCGAGATAGCTGAGCGTAATCTTACTGACGAGGCTCGCGAGGAGATTCATCACTATTTGAACCATTCGTTGCCATTCTATGCTATCTGGATGGACCAATTCCGTTATACCGACCCTTATCGTCCGTCAGGAAAATGGCATAGCAACTGGATGGACGAGAAGGGAGCAGTTGATATCTATAACGAGAAGTGTGCGGCATATCAGACCGACCGCATTTGGAAGTTGATGAAAAACTACAAGGATATGCCAAACGAAGAGGTGCGCCTCAATCTGCTATATCTCATTCATCTGGTGGCAGATATGCATTGTCCTGGACATAATGTGTGGCCTAAAAAGTCGCATCCACATTACTACTATCACCTCACAAACAACAAGGGCGGCAAGGAGTCTTTCCACAAGGTGTGGGATAACGATGCAATTCTTTATGGCAGAAAGAAGTGGACTGCCGACTACTATGCTACCAAGATGGCGACACTCTCGGAAAAGGAGATAAAGAAGATTTGCAAGGGTTCTCCATACAAGTGGGCAGCAACAAGTCTTAATCACGCAGAGCAGACTTTCGAACTTACGCCTGCCGGCTCTAACAAGCAGAAGTATTCGAAGGCTACCCGTGAGGAGATGCGTCGCATCTGCGACGAGGAGGCGGTAAAGGCCGGTTATCGTCTGGCTTATGTTATGAATCAAATTTTCAAGGCTAAATAGGGGAGGAGAAGAGTATGAAGAAGATATTTATTGCACTCGCCCTCATTTTGGGCATACAGTCAGCACAGGCTTGGAATTGGGTCTACGACCAGGCAGCATTGCTTTTGGCATTCGAGAATATGACTCCTACGGCTCAGGAGGAGGTGAAAAAGTACTTGGGCGACAATATTCGCACCCAGATTCAAACCTTTGAGCAGGCTCGCAAGAAGGGTGAGTTGCTCGAAACGGCAGATTGGCGCACCATATCTCTTGATATGGATTTGAAGCCCGTAGTTGCTGACGATAAGAACGCGATTGCTCAGCTCGAAAATGCCGTTGAGGTTGTAAAAAATCGTGCCTCTAAGGATAATGAGGAGGTGGAGCTTGCCATTCGCAAGATTATCGAGTTGACTATTGATATGCATAATGTCGGCAATGTCTATCTCGAAGAGTTCCCATATTCGAAGGAGGATTTCGAGTTCCAGCAGTCGCAAGGTGGCTATGGCAAGAGGGAGAAGTTCAAGACTCGCAAGTGGAAGCACTTTTGGTCGTATGGTTTTTCGGTGTTCCACTCGGCATGGTCGGCAGAGATGCATGTTCGTGATTTGAAGGTGTGTCATGGTCGCAACAAGGAGCAATATATGGCTGGTACAATTCGCGATTGGGCTACCGATATGGGCAAACATGTGAAGCCACTCTATGAGTGGGCGATGCCTCAATGCCAGCTTTCTCGTCAGGCACACGCCGAAGAGGAGGAGCGTTTCTATGCAGGTGTTGCTCGTGCCGCATATCGTATTGCAGCGTTGATGAACGAGGCTACAAAATAGAAGTGATATCATTAACCTAAATACTATATTATATTATGAAAAGAACAATTGTAAAACTATTGCTCGTTGTGGTGGCAACAATGTTTGTTACCGAGCGAGCACTGGCGTGGGCGAATATTGGTCACGCCGTCATTGCCCACAAGGCAGAGGAACTCCTCTCGCCAGAGGTAAAGGAGAAGTGTTATCACTATCTCCACGCATCGTTGGCTTTTCACGCATCGTGGATGGACCAGTATCGTTCGATTGAGGGCTATACCGAGTGCGATAAGTGGCACAGCACAAATATAGATGCTAACTACAAAGTAGTTAAGGGCAAGCCAACAACAGGTGCATATCATATTGAGCGAATCCGTAAGGAGATGGCGGGCGGAGCCTATAAGACAATGCCCGACTCGTTGGTTAAAATCAACTTGCAGTACCTTATCCACATGATTGGCGACCACCACTGTCCTGTGCATGTGCGTTGGAACAGAAAGGAACACCCTGCATTCTCTTATAACCTTAAAAGAAAGGGCAAGAAGTATGGCTATCACAGCTTCTGGGATGGCTCGCCAGGCTTTAAGCGTAAGGGTTGGACCTGCGAGAGATATAGCGAGGTGATGGGCGTATTGCCAAAGGGCAAGGCTAAGAAGGTGCAGAAGGGCTCGGGCTACGATTGGACCCAGGAGACTGCCGATGTATCGCGCTACTGCTTTACAGTTATCCCTAAGGATACCGAGGTTACAAAGTTGAGCAAAGAGACAGTTGAAACTGTACACCAGATTGTCGATAAGCAGATGCTCTATGCTGCATACCGCCTGGCCGGTGTTTTGAACGATATTTTTACAGATAAAGAGTATAAAACGGGTAAGAAATAGTTATGAAAAAGATTATATTGGCAGCGTTGCTTATCGCTGCAACATTTTCGGTAAAGGCGTGGAATGCAGCCTACGATAAGGCGGTCTATTTGGTGGCTGCGCAGAACTATAATCCCAAGACTCTTCGCTTGGTGCAGCACTATGTAAATGAGGATGTTACAAAGGCATCTAATCACCTCTCTTGGCATCGTAAGAATGGTCGTCATCTCGAATCGGCAGGTTGGCACAAGCTTCACCTCGACGCTTCGTTGCAACCCGCTGCAAAGGACGAAAACGATGCTTATGTTCAGATTGAGAAGGCGTTGGAGATTATCCGCAATCGCAAGGATCACGAAGATGCGGTCGTAAGCTTTGCAGTTCATACTGTGATGAATCTGATTTGCGATATGCACAACCTCTCGAATGTGGTTATTGAGAATATTCCGCTCTCGCAGCTCGACGACTTCAAGGTTGGCACATCGAAGGGTACGGCAAATGGCAGAAAGGCGACTATTACCCCATATTCGTGGAAGTCGCTCTGGACTCATCGCTATGTTACCTATCACGGAGCCTATTCGCCTCAGATGTGGGCAAAGGATATCGTGATTATGCACGGCAACAAGAAGGAGGAGTTCTCGAAGGGCACTTTGAAGGATTGGACTCTCGATATCGGCACATATACCAAGGATATCTATGGTGTTTTGGAGGCTAACGAAGGCAACTTCCTCCACCCAACCATCCAAAAATACGAGGAGTTCCATATGAGCTGTCTTGCTCGTGCGGCGTTCCGTATTGCGGTACTCCTGAACGAAAACCTTAAATAAGAGTTCAAGCGAGCTCATATGTAACGGTATGGACATTCCCCCTAAATCCCCCTTTGAAAAAGGGGGACTTGGAGCCGTCCAGACGGCTTAAGATGAGCTGTCTTGCCCGTGCGGCATACCGTATTGCGGTGCTCCTGAACGAAAACTTGAAATAAGAATGAAAATCAGAATTCTAACAATAACCATTTCGCTCTTTGCACTTCTCTCGGTGGGAAGCGCAAAGGCGTGGAATGGCTTTGGCCATTCGTGTGCCGCATATATTGCCGAGCAACACCTCACTCCCGAGGCGAAGGCAAAGTGTGAACATTACCTCCAACACTCCTTCGTATTTTATGCTTCGTGGATGGATCAGTGGCGCTATATCGACCCCTACAAGGCGACAACCGATTGGCACACCATCTATGTAGAGAATGAAAAGTGGAAGCTCGAAGTACCACGCACCAAGTCGGCTCACTACCAGACCGAGCGCATATGGGCGGAGATGAAGGATTACAAAAATCTGCCCGATTCACTTGTGCGTCAAAATCTTATCTATCTGATTCACATGGTGCCCGACTATCATTGTCCGGTGCATGTATTCTTCCGCTCCAAATCTGTCCATAAGGCGGAGCGTCGCTACGCCGTTAAACAGAAGGGTAAGAAGTTTTCGTTGCATACTTTTTGGGATCGTTCGCCTGGCTTTAAGCGCTCGAAATGGACTATGGAGAGGTATGCCAAGGAGGTGGATATCATCTCGCCGAAATTGGCAAAGAAGTACCAAAAGGGCACTCCTACAAAGTGGGCGCAAGATGCTGTAAAACAGGCTAATCGTGTCTATGATATTACCCCTGCGGGCATCGAGGTTACCAAGTTGTCGAAGGAGCAGGTGGCGCAAATTCACGAGCTGTCCGACGAGATGATTCTCAAAGGTGCCTATCGCTTGGCCTATATCATAAACGATATTTTCAAAGAGTAGGAGGGCAGAGTTATGAAAAGAGTAATTTTAGTTATCGCTTTCGTGGCGATAATCTTCTCGGCAAAGGCGTGGACAGGCATAGTGAATGGAGCTTCGTATGTCATTGCCAAAAAGTATATGACTGAGCAGGCTCGCGCCGAGTATAATCGTCTTGTGAAGTTGCGCGAAACAGTTGATTATAAGTGGGTTGCGGATAAGTCGACGAGGGTGTCGCTCGATGCCGATTTGCGCTCTACAACCACCGACGAGGGGGATGTTGTTGTGCGCATAGAACGAGCTATTGAGGTGCTCAAAAATAGCGCAAATCACAGTGAAAAGGAGCAGTTTGTGGCGTTCGAAAACCTCCGCCGTTTATTGATAGAGTTGCACACAATTTCGACCATCGCAATCGAGGGCGTGGAGCATTCTCAACACGATTTTGAATTTACCTGGTCGGGCAATAGAGAGGGACCGAGCCCCGATAAGCGAGATAAGTACGAAACCCGAGGCAAACTCACTTGGAGCAAGATGTGGAGCAGTAGCTTTTGTGGCTGGCATCAAGGCTGGTCGTCGAACTATTATGCCTATGATCTCGACCTCCGTTTTGGTCGTATTCGTGAGCAGGCAATGCAGGGCTCTGTGCGCGATTGGGCGCACGAAGTGGGCACACGAGCAAAACCTCTGTATGAGTGGGCACAACCCGATATGTTGTTGCGCAATGAGCCTCGACTCAACCTCGAAGAGCTCCATTTGGAGATGGTTGCCCGTGCGGGATATCGCTTGGCTGCACTGCTGAATAGTATTGTCAAAGAGTGAAAAAAATAATAGCCCCGAAAAGGTGAAATTTCTGAAAGGCGTAGTGAAATTTTAATTTCACTGCGCTTTTCTTTTGTAGTTAGCAGAATTATCGCTATTTTTGTCCTTAATTAGGAGTGTTCCACCAAAAGAACAGCAAAAATGAAGAGAATTATCCTTTCCGGTGGTGGTACCGGAGGTCATATCTATCCGGCGGTGTCGGTGGCAGAGGCGTTGAAACGACGCTTTGGCGAGGAGGTCGAAATCCTCTTTGTGGGTGCCGAGGGTAAGATGGAAATGTCGCTTATCCCAAACTTGGGCTACAATATCAAGGGTTTGACCATTGCAGGTTTGCAACGCCGTTTTACATTGAAGAACTTTGCGTTGCCGTACTATGTGTTGCGTAGTCTAAATCAGGCTCGTCGTATCATCAAGGAGTTTAAGCCCGATGTGGTAGCAGGCTTTGGTGGATATGCCAGCGCACCAATCATCTTTGTAGCACAGCGTATGGGTGTTCCGACAATTATTCAGGAGCAGAACTCATACGCAGGCCTTGTGAATAAGATTGTAGGAGGACGTGCAAAGAGTATCTGCGTTGCGTACGATGGTATGGAGCGATTCTTCGATAAGGAGAAGGTTGTACTTACTGGAAATCCTTTGCGTAGTGCTTTTGGCAATAAGACCATTGACCGCGAGGCTGCATTTGCTCACTATGGACTGAAGTCGGATCGTA
>JAZQYJ010000063.1:0-97025 GCA_045633465.1 Alistipes sp. | reverse complement strand
TTGAAGCACCACTCGCCAATGCAGAATGTGGAGATAAGCTACGAGTTGTCGGAGGACAATATGCCGGCACACAAGAGCGAAAAGATGGTGTTGAAGGCGGGCGAGGGTAAGATTCAACTCGGTACAATGAAGGTTCCGGGCTTCTTGCGTTGCGAAGTTGTCGTTAAGGATGGCAATTTCAGCTATACAGGTTGGGCTACGGCCGGTTTCGATGTGGAGAAAATCAAGCCTACGGTTGAGAACCCTGCCGATTTCGACGAGTTCTGGAAGCAGGCTTTGGCGGAGAGCGCAAAGATTCCTATGGAGCCAAAGCTCACCCCTGCACCCGAGTATAGCACAGGTACCTACACTGCCTACTATGTGCAGTTCCAAACCTACAAGAAGAGCGTCTATTTCCACGGTTTGCTGACCGTGCCTAACAAGCCAGGCAAGCACCCTGCTGTTATGCGTGTTCCTGGCGCAGGAGTACGCTCGTATGCCCCAATGACCGAGCTTCCGTTGGATAAGTTCGTGGTGTTGCAGGTGGGCATCCACGGCATCCCTGTAAACCTTCCGAAGGAGGCGTATCGCAACCTCTCGAGAGGTGCATTATATCAGTACAATCGCTTCAACATTCAGGATCGTGACGCATACTACTACAAGCGAGTATATATCGGTTGCGCTCGTGCCGTCGATTTCCTCTCGGAGCTCGAATGGGTAGATGCCGACCGCATTGCAGTTTGCGGTCACAGCCAGGGTGGTGCTTTGACCTATGTTACCACCTACCTCAACCCGAAAGTTAAGTACTACTACGCCCACTATCCTGCACTTGCCGACTTGACAGGCTACCTCAATGGCCGTGGTGGCGGTTGGCCACACCTCTGGCGTAATGGCGCAGATGCCAACATCGACAAGGCTGCCGCTTTGAAGACCATCCCTTACTACGATGTAGTAAACTTTGCTCGTCGAGTGAATGTTCCGGGCGTTATGGCTTGCGGCTACAACGATAGAACTTGCTGCCCAACCTCAATGTTCTCGGTCTATAATGTGGTGTCATCTCCGAAGGAGTTGGCTCTCTACAACGAGATTGGCCACTGGCTCTATGTCGAGCAGGAGCACGAGCGTAGCAAGTGGTTGCAGGAGAAACTCAAATAGATAGTTAGAAGAGAGGAGTTAGGTGTTAGGAGTTAAAAAATAATTCTCAATTTTCAATTCTCAATTCTCAATTTAGCTAATAGCCATAGAAAGAGGCGGAGTTTTCCGCCTCTTTCTATTTATAACCCATACTTTGCCGTATGCCCGAGTGCCGATTCGATGCGAAGCAAACGATTATACTTCGCAGTGCGGTCTGAGCGCGACAAAGAGCCTGTCTTTATCTGCCCGGCATTCACCGCCACGGCGATATCGGCAATCGTAGTATCCTCGGTTTCGCCTGAACGATGCGAAATTATGGTCTTCATACCCGCCCGTTGTGCCAACTCTATCGCTTCGAGTGTTTCGGTCAAAGTGCCAATCTGGTTGACCTTTATCAGGACCGCATTTCCGCAGTGCTCCTCGATACCTCGGCTAATAAATTGTGTGTTGGTGACGAAGAGGTCATCGCCCACAATGGCGCATCGCTCGCCCAACTCGGCAGTCAGCAGTCGCCACCCCGACCAATCGTTCTCCGCCATTCCATCTTCGATGGAGTCTATCGGATAGTCCTCGACTAAATGTTTCAGAAATGCCACCTGCTCGGCTGGCGAGAATTGCACTCCTCCATTACCCTCAAACCTCGAATAGTCATAGATACCGTTGGTGTAGTACTCCGATGCGGCACAGTCGAGCGCAAGCGAAATATCTCGTGGGTAGTTATATCCTGCCAGCGTTACCGCCGAGAGGATAGTTTCGAGCGCATCTTCTATGCCTTTGAAGTTCGGAGCAAAGCCGCCCTCATCGCCTACGGCAGTCGAAAAACCTCGTTGTTTCAGCACCGAGCGCAAGGCGTGAAAGACCTCCGTACCCATCTGCAACGCCTCCGAGAAGGTCGAAGCCCCCACAGGGCGAATCATAAACTCCTGAAAGGCAATAGGTGCGTCGGAGTGGCGACCACCATTCACGATATTCATCATCGGCACGGGCAACACCCTCGCATCGACACCACCGATATAGCGATACAATGGCAGATTGAGTTCTGTTGCTGCCGCCTTTGCCACTGCCAACGAGACACCGAGTATGGCATTTGCGCCGAGGTGCGATTTTGTCGGTGTGCCGTCAAAAGCGCACATCGCCATATCAATCTCCGCCTGCGCCAAGACATTATGTCCGATAAGGTTGGGGGCAATGGTGTGTTTTACTGCCTCAACAGCCTTCAAAACGCCCTTTCCATTGTAGCGTGTTTTGTCGCCATCGCGCAGTTCGAGGGCTTCGTTTACCCCTGTCGAAGCGCCACTCGGCACGGCAGCACGCCCCACAGCGCCACTGCGTGTTACCACATCAACCTCAATGGTCGGATTACCACGCGAGTCGAGAATCTCACGCGCCAAAATTTTAGAAATTTCCATAGTTTTACCGTTTTTTAGTTGGTTATGTTGTGAAAAATTTGCAAAGTTCGCTCCACAGCTCTTGCCTTTTCGCCAAAAATTTACTATCTTTGGTAAAAATTCGGATACTATGGCAATTTTTAAGGTTGAAGGCGGTCGCAGACTGCACGGCGAGATCACTCCGCAAGGTGCTAAAAATGAGGCGTTGCAGATTATCTGCGCCACACTCCTCACCGAGGAGAAGGTGGTGGTGAACAACATTCCGCAAATTCTCGATATCATTCAACTCATCGACCTCTTGCAGGCGATGGGTGTGAAGGTAGAACGATTGTCGGAGGACTCCTACTCTTTCTGCGCCAAGGATATAAACCTCGACTACCTCGCAAGCGACGACTACCGCAACCGCTGTGCCCGTCTGCGTGGCTCGGTAATGATTGTCGGACCACTATTGGCTCGTTTCGGTGTGGGTTACATTCCAAAACCGGGTGGCGATAAGATTGGTCGTCGTCGTTTGGACACCCACTTTATCGGCTTCCAGAAACTCGGTGCTGAGTTTGACTTCGATGCTGCCGAATCGTTCTTCACCGTCAAGGCTAAGGAGTTGAAGGGTACCTATATGTTGCTCGATGAGGCTTCGGTAACAGGTACCGCAAATATCGTTATGGCGGCAGTGCTTGCCAAAGGCAAGACCACCATCTACAATGCCGCTTGTGAGCCATACTTGCAGCAGTTGTGCAAGATGCTCAACCGTATGGGAGCGAAGATTTCAGGTGTAGGCTCGAACCTCCTCGAAATCGAGGGCGTGGAGTCGCTCGGTGGCACTACACACACGATGTTACCCGATATGATTGAGGTGGGTAGCTTTATCGGTATGGCGGCGATGAACCGCTCGGAATTGACGATTAAAGGTGTATCTTTTGAAAATCTCGGTATTATCCCTGCACAGTTTGCCCGACTCGGCATTGCGATGGAGCGCCGAGGCGACGACCTCTACATTCCACAGCAAGACCATTACAGCATCGAGAGTTTTATCGATGGCTCGATTATGACCATTGCCGATGCGCCGTGGCCTGGTTTAACACCTGACTTGTTGTCGATTTTCCTCGTTGTAGCAACCCAGGCGAAGGGTACGGTGCTGATTCATCAGAAGATGTTCGAGAGCCGCTTGTTCTTCGTTGATAAACTGATAGATATGGGTGCACAGATTATCCTTTGCGATCCTCACCGTGCCGCCGTTATCGGTCAGGACCACCAGCACCAACTCCGTGCTGCGAAGATGTCCTCGCCCGATATCCGTGCGGGTGTGGCGTTGCTGATTGCGGCAATGAGCGCCGATGGCGTAAGCACCATTCAGAATATCGACCAGATTGACCGCGGTTATCGTGATATTGAAGGTCGCCTCAACGCAATTGGAGCAAACATCATCCGATTGGAGGAGTAGGGGCAAATAGGTGGAATAAACAAGGTCGAGCGAGCTGCTCGACCTTGTTTGTTTAATTCAACTTGTTAGGAAACGCTGTCGGAACCTGCGGTTGTTGCAACTCTATGCGACCCACATTTGTTTCGTAGCGAGCAACATTCTCCTGCAATGACATCAAAAGTCGCTTGGCATGCTCGGGTGTGAGGATAATTCGACTCTTAACCTTTGCCTTTGGCAAACCTGGCAGTATTGCTGCAAAATCAAGGATAAACTCCGAGGTCGAGTGCGAGATAATCGCCAAATTCGAGTAGTGACCTTGCGCCACATCGGCATCGAGCTCCAAGTCTATTCCGTGTTGTTTGTTTTCGTTCATAGTCTATCCTTTTATTGTTTCACTGATACAAAAATAGACAATTATCTTGCTTGAAATACCCCTTTGAGAGATAAGTTTTCAACAATAAATCACATAAGGCACACAAAATGCAGATGTAAATTGGGATAATAGTGTCTGTTTGTAATATATTTTTAATATATTTGCAGAGTATTTTGCGTTGTTATGACCTTAAATAACCTAAAAATATGTTGCTGAATATAGTCGATATCATATTGAGAGGCTTTGTAGTGGGGTTAATATCCTCGGTTACAGTGGGACCTGTTGCGGTACTCTGCATCAAGCGAACATTGAACAAGAGTCGTCGCTCGGGCTTCATTTCGGGAATGGGCGTTGCGTGTGCCGATACAATAATGGCGATTATAGCCTTCTTCTTCTACGCCATTATGCACTCGCAAATTGAGCGATACCGTCACATCCTTTCGATTGTCGGAGGTATTTTTGTTGTGATTGTCGGCGTGGTCATCTTCCTGCAAAAGCCTTCAAAGAAGGTCAAGCCCGATGGCACGGTGTCGAGCACCCCTTGGCGCGATTTTTCGTCGATGTTCGGCTTTACAATTGCCAATTTTGTGACGATTATTCCCTATCTGCTCGCCTTCTTTGCGATGTTTGGAGTATCGTCACACGATGGCTCAACCGATATAGCATCCATTTTTTCGAGTTTGCTCATAATCGGAGGCTTCTTTGGTGGAGCGACAACATGGTGGTTCCTGCTCACTGCACTCATCAGCCGCTTCCGTCGCTCATTCCGACCACATCACATGCGTACAATTAACCGCATTGCAGGTATAATAATCTGCCTGCTCGGTATCATAACAATACTTTCGACAGTTATCACAACCACCCCAAATGGAACAATCTAATAAGAAAATCATCATTGCCCTCGACGGTTTTTCGTCGTGCGGAAAAAGCACCTTTGCAAAGAGCATCGCTCAACGACTCGGATATATCTTTATCGATACAGGGGCGATGTATCGCGCTGTAACCCTCTACGCACTCGAACACGGAGCTATCCGCTCGGGCGTAGTCGATGAAGATGCCATAGTGGCTCTTTTGAAGGATATTTCGATAACCTTCCGCTTCAATCCACAACGCGGTGCGAGCGACATCTATGTAAATGGCGACCTCGTTGAAGGAAAGATTCGCACTATCGAGGTATCGAACTGCGTAAGCCCCGTAAGTGCCATTGGCGAGGTGCGCGAAAAACTCGTAGCAATGCAACAGGAGATGGGACGCAGAAAAGGAGTCGTGATGGATGGTCGCGATATCGGCACAGTGGTATTTCCTGATGCCGAGTTGAAGATATTTATGACCGCAGACCCGAAAGTTCGTGCTGAGCGTCGCTATGCCGAACTCACCGCCAAGGGCGACAAGGTTTCGTTCGAGGAGATTTTGGAGAATGTGGTGTCGCGCGACAAGGCGGATATGACACGCGCCATTTCACCTCTGCAAAAGGCGGATGATGCGATTGTTCTCGACAACAGTTATATGACCATTCCGGAGCAGATGGAGTGGTTTGATAAGGAGTTTCAACGAGTGCAGAGCACTCTTTAGTTGAGAGTTGAGAGTTGAGAGTTGAGATTGACGAACATTCAGGTTTTTGCTTTGGCGTAGTACGAGCAATCAGCGAGGCAGAGAAGGCATTACAAAGTGGCAGCGTCGCTTCGTTGGGAGATATTGTTCATAATCGAATGGAGGTGCAACGCCTTGAAACCCTCGGATTAAATACCATCTCTCACGAAGATATACCGACCATATCGGGCAAGCGAATGCTTATTCGTGCGCACGGAGAACCCCCAAAAACATACGCCTTGGCAAATGAGCACGGCATCGAGATTATAGATGCGACCTGCCCCGTAGTGGCAGCCCTGCAACGCAAGGTGAAAAAGGCATACGAGGAGATGGCGAAGGTCAGCGGCACGGTTGTTATCCTGGGCAAGCAAGGTCACGCCGAGGTGGTCGGTCTGACCGGACAAGTCGAGGAGCAAGCAATAGTGGTGGAGCGTGAGGAGGATTTGGAGCAGATTGATTTCTCTCGCCCGATATACTTCCTCTCACAGACAACACAAAGTGTCGAAAAATTCAGTCGTCTTGCCGAAATTATGCGCCAACGACTTCCGAATGAGTCGATGCTTATCGCTGACGATACAATTTGCCGCCGAGTATCCTCACGCGAGGAGCATCTGCGAGAGTTTGCCCGTCAGCACGATGTTGTAATATTTGTCTGTGGTCGCAAGTCGAGCAATGGCAAGGTGTTGTACAACATCTGTCGAGAGGAGAACGAGCGTTCCTACAACATCGAGGAGGCAAGCGAGTTGCAACGAGAGTGGTTCGAGGGTGCAGAGAGCGTTGGTATCTGCGGTGCAACCTCCACGCCGAAGTGGCTGATGGAAACAATTGCAAGCGCAATTGTTTCAATTGAGGATTGAGAATTGAGAATTGACAGACCCCTTCGCCCTGGCGGGCACCTCCCCTAACTTAGGGGAGGAAATGTAAACTATTAAAGATAGGCTGTTTGAAATGAAAGGTCGTACACACAACAAGTCAGAGCTGACCACGCAACGAAAAACGCTACGCAATAACAGCACAAGCGCCGAAGCAATGTTGTGGAGTATGTTAAAGTCACGACAATTGGGTGTAAAATTTAGACGACAGTTCAGTGTTGGGCAATATATACTTGACTTTTACTCGCCAGAGGTCAATTTGTGTATAGAACTTGATGGTGCACCACATTTCACATTTGGGGGAAGTGATTACGATTATGAGCGCACCGAGTATTTGAAAAAGTACCACAACATTCGCACTCTACGATTTGAGAATAGAGAGTTCTTCAACTATCCAGAAGAGGTGGTCGGTTCAATAAAGAGAGCTATTGAGGAGCAGAAAGAGGCAAATATGGAAAACGAGATAAAAAAACGATTAGAAGCAAAAGGGTTGCAAGAAACCGACTTGACTGCCGAAGAGATGGAAAGACTTAAAAAGCAAATTATTGACGAGCAAAATGGTATTAGTTATTTAGATGGAGTTCTTTGGGGAGTTCAAAGGCGTTTAGCACTACAACGGCGCAAAGAAAGGCTTGCAGAGATAGAAAGATTAGAGAAACAGTCCAAGCGATAAAATCACAATTTGGGAATTGACAGACCCCTCCGCCCTGACGGGCACCTCCCCTAACTTAGGGGAGGAAATAGAACTACGAGAATTTGTCCCCCTAAGTTAGGGGGACGAGCAAAGCGGAGGGGGTATGTTAAAATTGAGAATTATAAAAAGCCAATGGCTAAAAGCAAAATAAATTATGAAGAAGTACCTTTTGAGAAGCGTAAAATATTTAATCGCTTTTTGCGTTTTATATGTAGCATTTATGGCGTTTGTTCACTACTCGGAGCACGCACCTATAACCTTCGCACAGCGCTGGCAGTTGATGTTTGCCACCTGGCGTGGCTGGGGTATGGTTGTCGGCACGATATTATTGGCAACGACCTATCCGTTTTTCGGTTTTGTGAAGCGCACTTTCGAGGGCGATATCATTGCCGATAGGGAGCAGTTGGATATGGCAGCCGAGGTCGCAGGTCTAAAATTGGTGGCAGCGAAAGAGAATGAGTTGGTTTATCGCACCGAAGGCTTGCGTCGAGTGATAAAACTCTATGAAGATGAGGTGCATATTCGCCAAAACGGCACTCAAATTGAGGTTGAGGGTTTGCGCTCGTTGTCGGTGCGCATTGCCTTCGATGCCGAGCGATACATCACAAACAAACATCGCCGCGAGCGAGGAGAGATTTAACGAGAGTTAGGAGTTAGGAGATAGATGAAGCGTAAGTTTGTAAAATATACCCTTTGGGCAGTGGTGGTTGTGGCGATTTGTACCACAACACTCTTTGCCACACGCAACGACTTCGGTTTGGGGCGCAATATGGAGATTATGGTCAATCTGATGCACGCCCTTTCGACGCAATATGTCGATGAGGTCAATGCTGACGAGATGATGCGCAATGGTGCCGAGGGTATGACCTCAAAGTTGGACCCCTACACCGACTTTATCCCCGAGAAGGATATGCCCGATTTCGAGGCGATGACCACAGGACGCTATGGCGGTATCGGAGCGTTGATTCGCAAAAAGGGGGACTATGTTATCATTGCTGAGCCATACAAGGGTTCGCCTGCCGACGAAAACGGGTTGAAGATTGGCGATAAAATCGTGGCGATAAATGGCGAGGATATGGCAAAGAGGGATGTCAGCGAAATTAGCAAGCGTCTTCGTGGCGAGCCGAACACCACTGTAACAATCACGGTTGAAAAATTGCTTACGGGCGAGCGTGAGGAGTTAAAAATTCGTCGTCAGCGCATCGCGATACCGAGCATAACATACGCAGGCTATGTTACCGAAGGTGTTGGCTACATCCGCCACGCAGACTTCACCGATAGGTGCTACGACGATATGCGCGCAGCCATCAAACACCTGCAAAGCACGGGAGAGTTAAAGTCGCTCATTCTCGACTACCGCAACAATGGTGGCGGAGTGTTGCAATCGGCAATAAAGGTGTTGTCGCTCTTTGTTCCGAAGGGCACGATGGTTGTCGAAACACGAGGTCGTGGCGAGAAGGCACACAAGTACTATACCGAGTACGAGCCGTTGTTACCAAACACGCCATTGGCGGTGCTGATTAACGGTAATAGCGCCTCTGCCGCAGAGATTGTGGCGGGAGCAATTCAAGATTTGGACAGAGGTGTGTTGATTGGTCAGCGCAGTTTCGGAAAGGGCTTGGTGCAAGGCACGACCCCTCTCGGCTACAACGCCTATGCCAAAATTACGGTGGGCAAGTATTACATCCCTTCGGGGCGTTGCATTCAGGCGGTGAACTACTCGACCGATGGTCGTGCCGAGCCGGTTGCAGACTCGCTTGTCAAGGAGTTCAAGACTTCGCGCGGTCGCAAGGTCTACGATGGCGGAGGTATTATGCCCGATAGGAAGTTCGAGCCTAAATATATTAGTTCGTTTGCCGTCACGCTCTATCTTATGGGCATAATCGAGGACTTTGGCGACGACTATATCCGTCGCAACGGCTCCAAGCCGATAGATGTCAAGAGTTTTTCGATTACCGAGGAGGATTATGCCGACTTTGTGAAGTTGGCAATGGAGAAGGATGTTCCTTACAAGTCGGAGTCGAGAACGGCACTCGAAAAGTTGCGTAAGTCGCTTGCCAAGGAGCGCAACACCTCGCTCGACGAGGCTCTCGATACTATCGACAAGGGGTTGAATGATGATAAGCGCAGCAATTTGAAGACCTTCCGCAAGGAGATTACCGAGCAGATAAATCAGAATATCGTTCTACGCTATGCCTATGCCGCAGGAGTGATAGCCAACTCGCTCGGAGGCGACGAGGAGGTACAGGAGGCGGTAAGGCTTCTCGGCGACAAGGCGGAGTATGAGCGCATAACCACCAAGCAAGACACAGCACAAAGGTAGCGTTTGCCGAATATGTTGGGGCGATTGAAAAATAAGATTTTGGAGAATGGTCGAGTAGTGGTTTTGGTACTCGCCACCATCTTTATCGCCTTCTCGCTCCTACTCACCAACCGAATGGCAGAGGCTCTGCACCACAAGGAGAAGCACGATGTGGAGTTGTGGGCTGCGGCAATGGAGCGAGTGAATAGGGATGCCATGGGCGACTACATCAACGACCCTCTCGTCACAAGCATCATCAATAACCGCAACAACATTCCGTTTATCATCACCGACGAAAATCTGCGTGTTATCTCCTCGCACCTCATACCAACCGAGGTTATCAACTCGCCGGAACGACTGCATCGTGTGCTTGACCGTATGGCGAAGGACAACACCCCTATCGTGGTGAAGTTCTGGTGGACAAATGCCCATAACCACATCATTTTTTACGGACACTCGCTTACGCTGCAAACACTCTACATCTTCCCATATATTCAAATTTTGATTATTGTGGTCTTTGTGTTGGTGGTTTTTGTGGCATTTCGTTCGATGAAGCAGAGCGAACAGAGCCGTATCTGGGTGGGTCTTGCTAAGGAGACGGCACACCAGCTCGGCACACCAACCTCGTCGTTGCTCGGCTGGATTGAATACCTACGCGAACAGCCAATCGACCAGATGGCGGTGGAGGAGATGCAGAAAGACCTCACTCACCTAATGAAGATTGTGGACCGATTCTCGAAAATCGGCTCCGAAACCCCTCTTTCGGTAGAGTCGCTAAACGAGGTTGTGGGTGGCTCGGTTATGTACTTCCGCAAGCGCATTCCTCGAAATGTGACGCTCGACTACAACGGCTTGGCAACCGACACTGTAAAGGCAAAGATAAATACCACACTCTTCGAGTGGGTGGTCGAAAACCTTATGAAGAATGCGCTCGATGCGTTGCAGGGACACGGTGAGATTCGGGTAACACTTGGCTCAGACCGCAAGTATGTGTGGGTTGAGGTATCGGATACCGGCAAGGGCATTCCAAAGTCGAAGTGGAAGCGCGTTTTCGAGCCCGGATACACCACCAAAACTCGCGGTTGGGGACTTGGGCTTTCTCTCTCTCGACGTATTATCGAGGAGTATCACAAAGGAAAGATTGCCGTTGTCAATTCGGAAATCGGGGGCGGCACAACCTTTCGCATAACACTGAAAAAGGCATAATAGCAACCCGAGATGGAGCAGACCTTAAACAGCATATCGGCAGAAGAGCTATTTGGCACAGCCAGCCAATTGGCGAAGCAGTTGGAGGGTAACACCCTCTCCGATATTGCGTCGTTGGGGGGAGCCTATCAGGTGGCTACGGCAGTCGTAGCGCTGCTGTTTATATTTATATCGGTGCTCTACTCCGACCTGTTTCGCTATCTTATCGCCTCGTCTATCCGAAAACAAGGCAACCGCCCCGATATACATATCTATTCGGCAGAGTTGAAAAATATCGAACTCTTCACAAGCCTTATGGGTGTAATGTTGCTTTCGTTGCTCGTTATGCGCCTATCGGCTTGGGGCGAAACAAAGCACCTCTTCTCGGCGCTTGCCTCATCTTCGGTATGGTGGTTAGGGGGTATGGCATTTGTGGCGATTTTTGCCACAATGTTCGGAGAGAGAGTCTTGTTGTATGTTGTTGGAGCGATAAGCGGTCGCAACGATGCTTGCAATACAATTTGGCACACAAAACTGCTCCATTTCAGCATCACCATAATACTGCTTTCACCGCTACTTATTCTTGCTCTGTTAACCGATGGCTTGGGGGTGAAAATTGCCCTTTATACCTCTATTGCAGTCTGTTTCTTAACGCTCATTTCGTTCGTCAAAGAGACTTTTTTGCTCTTTCGAACCGAAAGATTTTCTATTTTCCATTGGATTTTGTATCTTTGCGCCCTGGAAATCTTCCCGATATCGTTGCTACTGGCTCCGATAGTGCGTGGATAGGCTCCAACAGAGAGTGAAGATATGAACAATAATATAAAGAAAATTCTTGTTGCGCAACCGGCTCCTCCAATTATCGAGAAGTCGCCTTTTTTTGAGTTGTCGAAGCGCCTTGGCGTAGAAATCGACTACAACCCACTGATTAAGGTTATTGGCGTTACTCCAAAGGAGTTTCGCAGTCAGCGCATAAATATTCTCGACCATACGGCAGTGATATTCACCTCGCGTACCACCATTGACAGCTTCTTCCACATCTGCGAAGATGCCCGCATCACCGTACCCGAGACAATGAAATATATCTGCTCGACCGAGAGCATCGCCCTCTACCTACAAAAGTATATAGTATATCGCAAGCGCAAGATTTCGTTTGCTGACGGCTCGTTCCAAGGACTTATCGAACTCGTCGTAAAGAACAAGGCCGAGAAGATGTTGCTCTCGCTCTCCGAGCCTCATAAGCCGGAGATTCCGGAGGCTCTCACTCGCCTCAACATCAACTACTCGCCAATCATCTTGGCCCGTACGGTAGCCACCGACATCTCGGCAGAGAAGTTGAAGGAGTACGATATGGTGTTGCTCTACTCGCCATGGGATGTTAAGAGCATCTGCGAGAAGATGGCTGTCGAGGAGATGCCTACAATCGCCACATTCGGCGAAGGTACGCTCAAACTCGCAACCGAGAGCGGCATTCATGTTAAGGCTAACGCCCCAACACCCGCTGCCCCATCGCTCGCAAAGGCGGTAGATCTCTACATTCAGCACATCCGCAAGGGTGAGAAGGTTGAAGATGTTGCCTTCGTGGATGATGAGCGCAAGGAGGAGTTCCTACGCACACAGCAGAGCCGACTCGCAAAGAAGGGTCGCACAAAGAAATAATCAGCAAAAACACGCCAATGGATTGCAAACTGCCCAAGTCGGAGAAATTGCACTCGTTTGGGGCAATTCGTCGCCTCTTTACCGAGGGGCGCGGAGGCTTTGTCTATCCGTTGCGCTATGTGGTGTATGCCGAGGGAGCCGAGGAGATGAGCGCCGAAATTCTCTTCTCGACACCCAAAAAGTTCCTCAAACGAGCAAATAGGCGCAACAAGGTGCGTCGTCGTATGCGCGAGGCTTATCGCCTAAACAAGGCGTTGCTACTTTCGAGCCACGAGCCACGAGCTATGCAAGTTGCCCTCATCTACTCCTCGAAGGAGGTTGTCGACTATAAAACTATCGAGAATGCCACAAAACGCATTTTGGAAATCCTTGCTAAATAGTTGCCGTCGCATTGTGGCGCTACCATTTATAGGGTTGATTCGCTTCTATCAGAAGTGTATCTCACCCCTTACACCCACAGCGTGTCGCTACACGCCAACTTGCTCGCAATACACGCTCGAAGCAATCCGCAAATATGGCGTAATCAAGGGGTGCTGGCTTGGAGCCAAACGCATCGCCCGTTGTCATCCGTGGGGCGGCTCGGGCTACGACCCCGTACCGTAATATATATAGTATAGGCTTGCAGAGCTGCAAGCCTTTTTTGCTATTAGCCGTTGGTTATTGTCTCCTACCATTTATTCAAAACTGTCAATGATTGAGTTATTTTCCAACAAAAAAGGTGTCGCTTTTTGCGACACCTTTTTATGCAGAGAGATAATTTTATTTCTCTTTGAGAGCAGCGTGAGCCGCAGCCAATCGTGCGATAGGCACACGGAATGGAGAGCAGCTTACATAGTTAAGACCTGCGTAGTGGCAGAACTCTACCGACGATGGCTCACCACCGTGCTCACCGCAGATACCGCACTTCAAGTCGAGACGAGTCGAACGGCCCTTCATAACTGCCTCGCGTACCAACTGACCTACACCATTGCGGTCGAGAACCTTGAATGGATCCGCCTTGATGATGTTCTTGTCGAGGTATACAGGGAGGAACTTAGCGATATCGTCACGCGAGAAGCCGAGAGTCATCTGAGTAAGGTCGTTAGTACCGAACGAGAAGAACTCTGCAACCTCTGCAATCTGGTTAGCAGTTACAGCAGCACGAGGAACCTCGATCATTGTACCTACCAAGTAGTCAATCTTATCGTTACGCTCTGCGAATACTGCGTTAGCGGTCTCATCGATTACATTCTTCTGGTAGCGCAACTCCTTGTGGTTACCTACGAGTGGAACCATAATCTCAACCTTTACAGGTACGCCAGTAGCCTTAACATTCATTGCAGCCTCGATGATAGCGCGTGCCTGCATCTCGGTAATCTCTGGATAGGTGTTACCAAGACGGCAACCACGGTGACCGAGCATAGGGTTAACCTCGTGCAACGACTCAACCTTTGCAGCAACCTTCTCGTATGATACGCCCAACTCTGCTGCCAACTCCTTCTGCTCCTTCTCTGTGTGAGGAACGAACTCGTGCAATGGTGGATCGAGCAAACGAACGATAACTGGATAGCCCTTCATAACCTTGAACAAGCCCTCGAAGTCACCACGCTGCATAGGGAGCAACTTAGCCAACGCTACACGACGACCATCCTCATCGTCAGCCAAAATCATCTCACGGATAGCCTTGATACGGTCACCCTCGAAGAACATGTGCTCTGTACGGCAAAGACCGATACCCTCTGCACCGAATGCGAATGCCTGCTCAGCGTCGCGTGGAGTATCAGCGTTAGCACGAACCTTCAACTTAGCATACTTGCCAGCCAACTCCATCAACTTACCGAAGTCGCCATCGAGCGAAGCCTCCTGAGTTGCAACCTGACCGAGGTAAACCTCACCAGTCGAACCGTTCAACGAAATCCAATCGCCCTCCTTGATGGTCAAGCCGTTAATCTTGATAGTACGAGCCTTGTAGTCGATATCCAACTCACCTGCACCCGATACACAGCACTTACCCATACCACGAGCAACTACTGCTGCGTGCGAAGTCATACCACCACGAGCGGTGAGGATACCTGCCGCATCGAGCATACCCTTCAAATCCTCTGGCGAAGTCTCGATACGAACCAAAATAGCCTTCTGACCTGTCTCTGCGAGAACCTTCTCGGCGTCGTCAGCGAAGAATACAACCGGACCGGTAGCAGCACCTGGCGAAGCAGGCAAGCCCTTAACGATAACCTTTGCATTCTTGATAGCGGTCTTGTCGAATACTGGGTGGAGCAACTCGTCGAGTTTCTCAGGCTCGCAGCGCAATACTGCTGTCTGCTCGTCGATCAAGCCCTCAGCCAACATATCCATTGCAATCTTCACCATTGCGGCACCGGTACGCTTACCGTTACGGCACTGCAACATCCAGAGCTTACCGTCCTGAATTGTGAACTCGATGTCCTGCATATCGGTAAAATACTCCTCCAAGTGGTGCTGAATCTCGTCCAACTCCTTGTAAACCTCTGGCATAACCTCTTCGAGTGAAGGATACTTCGATACACGATCCTCCTCCGAGATGTTCTGAGCCTTAGCCCAACGACGCGAACCCTCGATAGTGATCTGCTGTGGAGTACGGATACCAGCCACAACGTCCTCACCCTGTGCGTTGATGAGGTACTCACCATTGAAGATGTTCTCACCGGTAGCAGCGTCACGCGAGAAAGCAACACCGGTAGCCGAGCTGTCACCCATGTTACCGAATACCATCGCCTGAACATTTACTGCTGTACCCCACTCTGCCGGGATATTGTTCAACTTACGATAAAGAATAGCGCGCTCGTTCATCCACGATCCGAATACTGCGCAGATAGCACCCCAGAGCTGATCCCAAGGGTTTACTGGGAAGTCCGAACCGGTCTGCTCCTTAACAGCAGCCTTGAACTTAGCAACCAAAACCTTCAAGTCCTCGGTTGTGAGGTCGGTATCCATAGCAACACCGCGCTCCTCCTTCAACTCGTCGATGATAACCTCGAATGGGTCCTGATCCTCCTTTGAAACCGGCTTCATTCCGAGAACAACATCACCGTACATCTGTACGAAACGACGGTACGAGTCCCAAGCGAAGCGTGGGTTACCCGACAACTGAGCAACAGCCTCAACAGCCTCGTCGTTCATACCGAGGTTGAGGATAGTATCCATCATACCCGGCATCGAAGCACGAGCACCCGAACGAACCGAAACGAGGAGTGGCAACTCCTTGTCACCGAACTTACGACCTGTCAAAGCCTCAACACGCTTGATTGCAGCTTCAACATCCGGACGAAGCAACTCGATAACAGCAGCCTGACCGTGCTGGTAGTACTCTGTACAAACATCGGTAGTGATGGTAAATCCCGGAGGTACCGGAATACCAATAAGGTTCATCTCGGCGAGGTTTGCACCCTTACCGCCGAGCAACTCTCTCATCTTGCCATTTCCCTCGGCCTCTTTGTTACCGAAGAAATAGACGCGCTTTACATTTGTCATAATGGTTTGATTTTTAGTTAATTAAAATGAAATTTATTGTGTGTGTAGTTTATCCAACATCTTACAAATAACAAAAATAGTGATTTTTTCTTTGAAAAACACAAATTTCTGAAAGATTTTTTTTGCCTTTTTTGCTCTTTGTTACATTTTTGACAAAAAAAGGAAAGATTGAAGATTTTTCAAAATTATAATTTTTTAGGGATTCGCCCTGTTTTGATTACAATTTGTAATTGAATAAGCGCTGCACAGAGGTACAACACATCGAAAAAGAGCAAAAACACCTACAAAATGGCACTTTAAGGGCTGTTGGTGGGCAGAAAAATAATTAATAAAAAATTTGCAAAATGAAAAATTCTGTCTAAATTTGCAAAAGCAACGGAAAATTATTCGCCACAAAATAGGTTTTTGCATATTTTTTCAGCGACCAAAATTTTGGATTACAATTTATAATATATACTATTAACAACTTAAAAATTTTAATGCTATGAAAAAGATCTTTACACTTGCACTTTTGGCAGTCTTCGCGTTGGTAGGCTGTAATCCGGACAACCCAAATGGGGGGGGGAATGACCCTGTTCAACCTTGCGATAAGCACGATGTTGACCTCGTATTGTCTGAGGTTGGTGGAGCCTATTTTGATGTACAGTACTCAGAGGTACCAGACTCTTACAACTACAATGTAATTTTGTCTAACCACAAAAATGTTTACGACCCCTATTCGGCTGGCGTTGATTTCAAGCCAAGTGCGCAGTATCTTTCACTTGACATCTTTGCTGGTGCTCCATCTGCAAATTACAGCTTGACTTTCAAGGCTCCTAATGGTGTCTACACTCTCGACACAGAGAATACAACAGCGGCCGGTACTATGGGAACTGAGTACACTTGCCTTTACCTCGTAGATGAGGACAATGGCGTTGAAGAGGTATTCTTTGCAAGCGGTACAGTAACTGTTACCGACGCCCTCATCGACGCTGTGCTCACAGCTGAGGACGGTAAGGTTTACCATGTACAGTGCCCTAACAATTTGGTTGATAACTCACAATCTTGGGGTTTGGGCGCAATGCCTCAGTCAGTAACCACTTTGACCGACGACTTGAATGTTCCATTCACCGGCGAGAGCGAGATTTATGCAGACCCTTATGGTGACTACTTGGTTGTTGGTAAGAACTTGTGGTTCCTCTATGTTGACGACTATGATTCGGGTGACGAGTTCTACATCTGGCTTCTCGTAGATCCTGCAAAGGCAAGCCCTGCCGGAACATACGCTATTTCGGGCGATTTGACCAAAGAGTGCGCACTTATTGGATATCCTTGCGCTTACACATATGCCTTGGTTGGTTCGTGGTGGACGCACCTCGACGAGAACTCTGATCCAGATGCTATGGCAGCTCTTGTATCGGGTAGCGTAGTTTTGACAGAAGGCGAAGAGGGAATGGGCACAGTTGTTATCAATGCTGTTGACGACCTCGGACACAAGGTTACCGGTACTTGCAATGCACCACTTACAGTGGTTGAGGCTGGCGGTTGGTCGTTGAACAAGCTCTCGACAGGTGCAAAGTTTGCAAAGCACGCAAAGATGCAGCTTGCTCCACGCAAGGTTAAGTTCTCTTCGATGATTAAGAAATAATTTTCATTTTTTGGTTAGTTAGGTTATGTTTGTGGGCGGGCGACAGAAAGGTCGTCTGCCCTTTTTTCAAACGGAAAACGGAAAACGGAAAGCGGAAAACGATGAAACAACTATTCACTATACTACTGTCGGCGGTGGTGGTGTGGGCGTGCAACCCAACCCCTGATGCGCCAAACAACGAGGAGCCACAGCGCCCCGAAGATGCTATCTCGACATTGACCGAGGATTTGGAACTTGTGTTCAGTGCCGACAACACCTTGGTCTATGCAGATTGCTTTGGCGACTACTACAAAACAGGGCTCGATATGTGGCAAATCTACTTCTTGGAGTTCGAGACCAAGGAGCAACTCCTTATCGAGGTTATGGTAAAGCCAAACGACCTTGTAGTGCCGACGGGAACTTTCACTGCCACAAGCGACATCTACAAGGCTAACGGAATGTTGAAGGGCATAATCGACGAGGAGGATTATATGTCCTACTCGTGGTATCTACGCACCTCGAAGAGTGGCGCTATGGTAGCAACCGCACCTATTGCCAAGGGTTCGGTTACGATTACTGCCAACGATGACGGCACACATACGGCAACCTTCTTGCTCGAAGATGATGCGTTCAACAAAATAACGGGCAACTACACAGGAGTGTTTATAGTCGAGGATTTCAGATAGTCCTCGATTTTTTTGTGTGGGCTGTTTATAGGGGCGATAGGATGCGCTGAAAGTTTTAACTACTCACTACTCTCTCCTCACCGCTCACTCTTTGAAGTCCCTCCCACATTTTTAGGGTTTAATCCTACAAATTTTAAGAAATTTGACTACCTTTGTGGTAATAGATTTAACAAAACCGCATAAATGTCGTCTAATAATTAAAATTTCACCTAATAATCAAACCAAAATTCTATTTTTATGAAAAATCTTAAATTTATCTTGGTTGCAGTGGTGGCGTTGTTCATCTCTGCATCGGTAGTGGCACAGGAGAAGCCAACGACGCTTACTCTGCCATCGGTTGTTGGCAGCGACATGGTACTTCAACACTCGACCACAGTAAACATCTGGGGTTGGGCTAAGCCAAAGGCTACCGTGAAGATTAACCCAAGCTGGCTCAACTTAAACAAGCCTCTCAAAGTGAAGGCAAACGAAGAGGGTCTTTGGATTTTGCCGGTTGAGACACAAGCGGCAAGCTTCGACTCGCACACCATCACCATCTCGTGCAAGAAGGAGGTTGTGGTGTTGGAGAATGTGGTATTTGGCGAGGTTTGGCTCTGCGCCGGTCAGTCGAATATGGAGTGGCCGGTTAGCAAGACCCCTGATATGAAGGGAGAGTTGAAAAACGAGGCAAACAACAACATCCGCCTTTACTGCACCGGTCGTACATTCGCAGAGACTCCTCAGACCGAGGTTCCTACACAGAAGAAGCACAAGGCTCAGTGGAGCGTATGCAACAGCAAATCATTGAAGAGCTTCTCAGCAGTAGGTTATGGCTTTGGTAAGGAGTTGCAGGAGAACTTGAATGTACCTATCGGTCTTATCGACGCTTCGTATGGTGGCACCTGCATCGAGGGTTGGTTGAGCGCAGAGTATCTTGCAAACAACCCTAAGGTTGCTGCTACTGCAAAGAAGTTGAAGAGCAAGGGTTGGAAAAGCAAAATTTCGTACCTCCACAATGCAAATATCTATCCTATCCGCCACACCACCATCGCAGGTGTTATCTGGTATCAGGGTTGCTCGAATGTTTCGAGCTGTGGAACTTATCAGAATCTGCTTTCGCACCTCATCAAGTCGTGGCGCGAGGAGTTCCGCAATCCGGAGATGCCATTCTACATCGTGGAGATTGCTCCGCACACCTATGCCGGCATCAACGGTGCTCGCATCCGTGAGGCTCAGGCCCGTGTAGCAGCTCGCACTCCAAATTGCGAAATCGTTATCACCAACGACCAAAACCAGATTCCTGGCGATATCCACCCTCCAAAGAAGGCAGATGTCGCTCACCGTTTGGCACAGTGTGCTCTCGGAGGATTCTACAAAAAGAGCGAGGCGGAGTTCCGCTCACCTGCCTACAAGGCGATAGAGGTTGAGGGTGATGCAATCCGCGTACACTTCAAGAATGTTCCTACAACGCTCGTACAGAAGGGTGAAGGTCGCATCAATGGCTTCCAACTCGGCGTTAAAGACCCTAACAACGAGAAATTGTTGATATTCTCGTTGGCAGAGGCAAAGATTGAAGGTAACACCATTCTTGTTGCTGCCGAGGGTGTCAAGAACCCTGTGGCTGTTCGTTACTGCTTCAACGAAGATATGGGTAATGTCTTCTCGGCAGAGGGTCTTCCTCTCGGAGCTTTCCGCAGCGACAAGAACAACCGCTCGTTGAGCGCTCGTCCTCTCGTGGAGAAGGCTTCGGAGATTGCTGTGAAGTTCGAGGGCGAAGGTTACACCCGCACAAGCTTCACTGAGGGTGCAGAGCTTTGGGCAAATACCGGTTATGTTATGAGCAACGAGTACCCGAAGGAGTTCGAGGGCTTTGAGTTGTTGATGCCAACCCCTGTTGCTAAGGGCGAAATGAGCGTAGGTGGTCGCATTACCGCTCAGGCTGACGGCAAGATCTACCTCTTCACCTCTATCACCGGTGCTACTCGCAAGGCCCCTTGGAAGGTTCTCACATCAACCTATTCGCGTTGTGCAAAGGATGGCAAGAAGCGTGGCACATTCTACATCGTAGAGCGCGAGGTTAAAGCGGGCGACATTATCGAGTTGCCAAAGTTCAAGGGTAAGAGCACCAACTATGGTGTCGGTGTCCTTGCAAAGACAATTGAGTACTAATCACTCACTATAAACTTTTTGGAGTGCTGTTCGAGTAATCGGGCAGCACTCTTTTTTGTATTTATTCGTGGCACAAAATTTTTAGATTTAAGTTTATTTGTATAACTTTGTGGCGTATAGTGTCCCTTTGGGACAAAAGAGATGAAAAATTAAAATAAAAACAAGATAGACCCTATGAATGAAAAGATTGTTGCGCTCACCGAAGCAGTTGAGGCTTTTGCACCGAAATCATTGGCGGAGGTAGAGGATTTCCGCATCAGAATGGTCGGAAAGAAGGGCGAGATGACCGCCCTTATGGAGGAGTTCAAGACCGTTGCCCCCGAGCAGAAACGAGAGTTTGGTCAGAAACTCAACACCTTGAAAAACAGCATCCTCGCAAAGATTAACGAGCAGAAGGAGATTCTCGAAAACCAGGTCGCTTCGGCTCCGCAGATTGACGATATGTCGCGCCCAGGCTCGGCAGAGCAACTCGGCTCACGCCACCCAATCTCGTTGGTTAAGCAGGAGATTATCGACATCTTCTCACGCCTTGGCTACACCGTAGCCGATGGTCCGGAGATTGAGGATGACAACCATGTATTCTCTCGTTTGAACTTCCCTATGGAGCACCCTGCACGAGATATGCAGGACACCTTCTTTGTGGAGAAGGCGGGCTCGGAGCCTTCGGCTGACGATGTGTTGTTGCGTACACACACCTCGTCTATTCAGGTGCGTACTATGCAGCAACAACAACCCCCTATCCGCGTAATTTGCCCTGGTCGAGTATTCCGTAACGAGGCTATTTCATATCGCGCACACTGCATCTTCCACCAAGTGGAGGGTTTGTATATCGACAAGAATGTATCGTTTGCCGATATGAAGCAGTCGCTTTTGTACTTCTCGAAGGAGCTCTTCGGCGAAAAGACTCAGATTCGTATGCGCCCATCGTACTTCCCATTCACCGAGCCTTCGGCTGAGTTGGATGTCTCGTGCAACCTCTGCGGTGGCAAGGGCTGCCCTGTATGTAAGGGTACCGGCTGGTTGGAGATTATGGGTTGCGGTATGGTCGATCCTAATGTCTTGGAGGCTAACGGTATCGACTCGAAGGAGTACTCGGGCTTTGCGTTTGGTATGGGAGTTGAGCGTATAGCTATGTTGAAGTTTGGCGTAAAGGACTTGCGCCTCTACTTCGAGAACGATGTTCGATTCCTTCACCAATTCGACAGCGTATTGTAATTAGGGTCGTTAGAGGCGTTAGTGTCGTTAGGGGTATAAGCGCTTTTCGGTTTATGAAGAGGGGGTTTGTTATATTGCTGGTTGCGGTGTTTTGTTGCGGATTTATTCCGCAACACAAGGCGACACGCCAGGCAACTCCCCTGAAAAGCGTTTCGGAGCTCTACGCCGAGGCGATAAAGGCAGCAACAATCCACAAGGATACCATCGGTGCCCTATGTGCCATTGAGGCGATTTTTCAACAAGACTCGAACTATGCTCCTGCACTAAATCTCCTGTCGAAGATTACGAAAGCACCCAAGAATGCAATCGAATACTCCGAGAGAGCATACCTCTCTGACACAACCAATCGCTATTACTTGGAGGATTATGGCAGGTGCTTGATACAGGGTGGCGAGTATGCCAAAGCAACCCCTATCTTCGAAAAAATCACACTAAAAAGCATAGAGCCCAACGACTACCGCATTCTCGCGATTCTACTTGATAGCAGCCGCAGAACAGTGGAGGCGATCTCGGTCTTGGATACAGCCGAAGTGCGCTTTGGTCGTATTCCGTTGTTGAGCCGATTGCGTCAATACTACCTTATGAAAACGGGGCAAACCCTCGCTGCTGAGGCGGATGCCCGCAAGGCGATAGATGATGCTCCGTATCTCGCTGAAAACCATATTTCGTTAGCCGAAATTTTCGCTGCGACACGCCGTGACTCGTTGGCGCTGGCATCATATCAGCAAGCCATTGCGATAGATTCGCTGGCAGTGGAGTCGTGGTTAGCTCTTGCCGAATTTTATGAGAAGAGGGGCGACAAAGTGGCATATCTCTCTGTTTTGGAGCGAATATTCGGCAACGACCAACTACCATTACAGGGCAAAATCGAGGAGTGGAAGGCTCTGTCGAACGATATGAGCGCCTATCGCAAGTTCTACCCACAATATGATGCTCTTATCAAGCGGCTCTACATCCGCCACCCCGAGAGCAAAGAGGTAGCAACGCTCTATGCCCAGCATCTAATTTTGTCGGGCAAAGTGGAGGATGCTCTACGCTTGTGCAAGCAACTTATCGACTACCAAAAGCCTAATATCGAGGAGTTTACACGAGTGATAGAGATTGAAAATCACCTCAATCGCCCCGACTCGGTACAACACTACACAGACCTTGCTTTGGCTCTCTTTCCGCACAACACCGACCTTCTTCATCTGCGAGGTGCGTTGGCATTGCAGCGCAAAGAGTTTGACGATGCGATAGTTCTCTACAACGAGGCATTGAAACACGCCGACAACGACACCTTGCGCTCATCGCTTTGGGGTGCAATAGGCGATATGGAACACCAACGCAACGAGACGAAGCGTTGCTACAAGGCGTACGACAAAGCACTACGCTACCACGCTGACAACGCAATGGTATTGAACAACTACGCCTACTTCCTCTCGCTCGATGGCAAAAATTTGGAACGCGCCCTAACAATGATTTCGAGGGCCTTGGCGCTCGCACAGAACAACGCCACCTACCTCGACACGATGGCGTGGGTGCTCTACAAGTTGGGGCGTTATGACGAGGCTAAAAAGTATATGCAGCAAGCCCTCTCGCTCGACCGTCAGCAGTCGGCAGAGTTGGCGTTGCATTATGGCGATATCCTTCACGCTCTGGGCGAGGAGTTTATGGCAAAGACCTATTGGCGCAAGGCGTTGGAGCGTGGAGCCGACAAAGAGGAGATTGAAAAGCGATTTTTACCCGAAAAAAGAGAGCAGAAAAAGTAGAAACTGATGTTGAAACGACTCTACATACTAACCCTGTTGGTGCTGTTGGCTTTTGCCTCCCCTGCCGTTGCGCAGACAAGCAAAATCGAGCGGCAGAAAAAGGTTATTGCCAACCTCGAACGCAGCATTGCGCGCGAGGAGAAGCAGTTGGCTCAACTCAAAAAAAATAAGGCTTCGGCAGAGAAACAAGTCGCCTCGCTCACCAAGCAGATTGAGAAGCGAAATGCCCTGATTCATGAAACAACTCGTCAAATAAAGCAGCTCACCGCCGAGGTTAATGCCTCGGAAAAGCGACTTCGCCTACTCGGCGGACAGCTCACCGAACTTGAAGAGAATATACGCGCGATTGTGCGCTCGGCATATCGCAACTACCGCTATCAAAACCATTTGACATACCTCTTTTCGGCGAAATCGTTTACCGATGTGGCTCGTCGTGTGGCGATGTTGCGCGTGGCGACAGAGTATCGTATCGCCCAAATCAAGCAGGTGTCGGCAGTGCGAAGCGATGTGCAGGCGGAGCGTAACACCCTCGCCAAGCGTCGCGAAGAGCTCTCGGCAACGAAGCGCCGCCTCGACAACCAACGCAAAAAGCTCCGCACCGATATGGCGTATGCGAAAAAGACAATCAGCCAGATGTCGAGCAAACAACAGAGCGTTCTGCGCTCGAAGATGGAACACGAAGAGAAGCTCAACTCGGCAATTAAGGTGTTGCGAAAGCTTACAAAGGGAAACAAGGCGGGAGCGTCATTCTCTTCAAGTACAACCGCCTTGAATTTGCCCGTTGTGGGTGGAAAGGTGAAGCGATACAAGGGCAATATGGCAGAGATTGTCGGCAAAGAGGGGGCTGCGGTAACCTCGATTTACGAAGGTAAGGTGGTCGATATCAAGCGCAACAAGGTGAACAACAAGTACGACATCTATATCGCTCACGGTGAGTATATTACATCTTACGCCAACCTCTCGGCAGTATCGGTTACGAAGAACGCAATCGTGCAGAAGGGTCAGCGCATAGGCACCATCGGCTCGGCGGTGAACATCTCGACTATGGAGATGGAGTACAAGATAGTGTTTGGCATTTACGCCCCTTCGCCCGATGTGAAGATGTCGGCTGCAAACTGTTTCAAAAAGTAAGACTATGGATATATTGTTTCATACCGACGACTGCAACTACCGCCTGCCACAAAAGCGCTTGATGCGCCGTTGGTTGCGAGAGGTTGCACAGCAGGAGGGAGGCTACGAGATTAGCGAGATAAATTATGTTTTCTGCTCGGCAGAGCGCCATCGTGCGATGAATATCGAGTTCCTCGGCCACGACTACTTCACCGATATTATCACTTTCGATGATAGCAACCTGAAAGAGGGCTTTATTGCGGGCGATATCTTCATCGACATCGAGACCGTGCGTGACAATGCACGACTCTACGGTGCAACGGCTCGCCAGGAGATGCTCCGAGTGATAGTTCACGGCGTACTGCACCTCTGCGGTCAGAAGGACAAAACCCCTCGCACCGAGAAGCAGATGCACCGCAAGGAAGATAAGTATCTTGCGTTGCTCGAAGAGTTGAGAGTTGAGAATTGAGAATTAAAAAGCCAAGGGCTAATAGCTAATGGCTAATAGCCATCAAATTTATGATACAAAAATTTGATGTTATCGTTATTGGTGCCGGTCACGCAGGTTGTGAGGCGGCTTCGGCGGCAGCTCGCAGAGGTTGTCGCACGCTCCTTGTAACGATGGATATGACCAAGTTTGCGGCGATGTCGTGCAACCCCGCTATCGGTGGCGTTGCCAAAGGACAAATCGTGCGAGAGATTGACGCTCTCGGAGGCGAAACGGCTATCGTAACCGACCTCTCGACCATACAGTTCCGTATGCTCAACCGCTCGAAGGGTGCTGCGATGTGGAGCCCGCGAGCGCAGTGCGACAAAGCGCAGTTCTCGGCAGAGTGGCGACACCGTCTCGAAAACCGAGAAAACCTCTATATTTGGCAGGATTCGGTTACGGAGATACTCTTTAACACCGAGGGCGAGAAACCGCGCGCAAAGGGCATCAAAACGCAGATGGGCGTAGAGTTCGAGGCGAAGGCGATAGTCCTCACCGCAGGAACATTCCTTTCGGGCCTTATGCACTGTGGTCGCAACAATGCCGGCGGAGGTCGTGCAGGCGATGCAGCATCATACGGAGTAACGGAAAGCCTTGTAAATCAAGGTGTTGAGGTTGGCAGAATGAAGACGGGAACACCGGCACGATTGGATGCTCGCACAATCGACTTCTCGATTTTGGAGCAGCAGCCAGGCGATGAGAAGCCTTCAAAGTTCTCATTCTCTGACGAGACCAAGCCGGTGAAGGAGCAGATGCCGTGCTACCTGGTTTACACCTCGCAAGATGTTCACGACACCCTCCGCACAGGCTTTGAGGATTCGCCACTTTTCAACGGCACAATCAAGGGTATTGGCCCACGCTATTGCCCGAGCATCGAAGATAAGTTGCGCACCTTTGCCGACAAGGAGCAACACCAGCTCTTCCTCGAACCCGAAGGTCGCACAACCAACGAATACTACCTCAATGGCTTCTCGTCATCGTTGCCATACGAGGTGCAACTCTCTGCCCTTCACCAGATTAGAGGCTTGGAGAAGGTACACGCCTACCGCACGGGCTACGCCATCGAGTACGACTATTTCCCTCCAACGCAGTTGAAGCACTCGTTGGAGAGCAAACTCATTGATAATCTGTACTTTGCAGGTCAAGTGAATGGTACAACGGGCTACGAAGAGGCTGCTGCGCAGGGTCTGCTTGCAGGTATCAACGCCTCGCTCCGCTGCGAGGGGGCAGAGCCGATTGTTTTGCAGCGCGACGAGGCGTATATTGGCGTACTGATTGACGACTTGGTGGTTAAGGGTGTCGATGAGCCATACCGAATGTTCACCTCTCGTGCCGAGTATCGAATTTTGCTCCGACAAGATAATGCCGACCGCCGACTCACTCCGCTTGGCTACAAATTGGGGTTGATTTCTGCGGAGAGATACGAAAAATTCAACGAAAAAATTTCGCGCGTAGATTCGCTTATTTCCTACTGTCGCACACAGAGCGCGAAAATATGCGAAATTCAAAACTATTTAATTTCGCTCGGTTTGCCCGAAATTTCGCAGGGCAAGAAGATTTTCGACCTCGCACTTCGCAACGATTTGACACTCGCAGGTTTGGTGGAGGCTCTGCCAAAACTCAAAAAGTTCGTAAAAGAAAACGGCATAACCGAGAGCGAAATCGAGGAGGCAGAGATTGAAATCAAGTACTCCGGCTATATCGAGCGAGAGCGACAAGTGGCGGAAAAACTCCATCGATTGGAGAACATCTCCGTTCCAGAGGGCTTTGATTACTCGTCAATGCAGTCGCTAACCATCGAGGCTCGCCAAAAATTAAGTCGCATACGCCCAACCACAATCGGTCAGGCGTCACGCATTCCAGGCGTTTCGCCAGCAGATGTAAATGTGCTGTTAGTCAAGTTTGGTCGATAATGTTCCACGGGGAACAATCAAACGGAAAACGGAAAAGTGAAAACGGAAAACTAAAAGGATTGTTCTACGAGGAACAATCCTTTTATAATACACTCTATACCAACGCTTTATTCTACCACAACACACCAGTTGTGTATATCCGAAACTCGACCATACTGAATATCTTGTAATGACTTGTAAAGGTCGAGCAGTACCGGGCCAACCTCATCGCCATAGTGAATTTTCTCCCCGGTTTCGGGGTCGAAAACATTGGCAAGAGGAGTAATAATTGCACCCGTACCGCACGCACCACACTCCTCAAACGAAGATAACTCCACCACATCAATCGGGCGTTGTTCAACCGTAAAACCCTTGTCCTCTGCGAGTTGCATCAACGAATCGTTGGTAATCGAAGGCAAAATCGATGGAGATTTTGGTGTGATATACTTATCGCCCTTGATAGCGATAAAGTTTGCTGCGCCACACTCCTCAATATAGCGATGCTCCACCGACTCGGTATAAAGCACTGCGCTATACCCCATTTCGTGCGCCTCTTCATACGAGAGCATACTCGACGCATAGTTGCCACCAACCTTGACATCGCCCGTGCCAAGTGGCGCAGAGCGGTCCTGATTGCGGTTTACAATGGCATCAATCGGCTTTATTCCATCTTTGAAATATGGGCCTACGGGCGTCGCAAAGACACAAAACCCTGCTTCGCTCGATGGTCTTACCGTCAAACGAGGGCGTGTTCCAAACAAAACCGGACGGATATACAAGGCTGCCTGCGACTCGTATGGTGGCAAGAACGCCAAATTTCGACGCACAACCTCCTTGCAAGCCTCCACAAACTCATCTGCCGAAACCATTGGCAAACATAGTTTTCGAGCACCCGAAGCCATTCTTGCTGCGTGGGCGTAAGGTCGGAAAATTCGCACCTTACCATCCACACCACGAAACGCCTTTATGCCCTCAAATGCCTGCAAACCATAGTTTAGGCACGCTGAACACATATGAACAGGGATATACTCCGAGGTTGTCCACTCCGCCTCGGACCACACTCCCTCTTTGTAGTATCGGCGGAGGTTCTCTCCGCCGGTGCTATTGAACTCGAACTCCAATTCGTTCCAATTCATCTTTCTCTATTCCAATAAATTACATATCGAGTGTTCCTCGTGGAACAACAACGCAAAGATTAACCCACTACCGCACCGTTGTTGGTTTTTTCGTTTGGCTGAACCAAACGCAGTGCTCCCGTAGCGTCCTCCGCCATAAGAATCATACCCTGCGAGGTGATGCCCTTAAAGTCGCGCGGAGCAAGGTTTACAAGCACCAAAACCTGCTGACCAATCAACTCCTCAGGGGTGAAATGCTCGGCAATACCCGACACGATTGTGCGCTTGTCGATACCTGTGTCGATGGTCAGTTTGAGCAACTTCTTGGTCTTTGGCAACTTCTCTGCCTCCAAAATGGTCGAAACGCGAATATCCATCTTCTGGAAGTCGTCGAATGTGCACTCCGCTTTCTGCGGCTCGGCCTTAACCTCGGCTGCCAGATTCTGCTTCTTAATCTCGGCAAGACGGTCGAGTTGCTTCTGGATTACATCGTCCTCAATTTTCTCGAAGAGGAGCGAAGGCTCGCCAATATGGTGGCCCTCAGCCAACAAATCCATTGCTCCAAGGCGCTCCCAGCCAAACTTCTCGCAAGCCAACATATTCAAAATCTTGGCTGCCGAGAACGGCATAAACGGCTCGATTGCGATAGCGATATTTGCAGTAATCTGCAATGCGATATTCAAGATTGTCTTAACACGCTCTGCATCGGTCTTAATCAACTTCCAAGGCTCCGAGTCGGCGAGATACTTGTTGCCAATACGGGCGAAGTTCATCGCATCTTTCAACGCCTCACGGAAGCGATAATTCTCGATATTATTCTCCAACGAAGCCTTGATTTCCGACAACTCAGCGATTGTATCTCGGTCATAATCAGATAGTTCGCCACACGCAGGCACCACGCCATCGTAGTACTTCTTGGTAAGCACCAACGCACGATTTACGAAGTTTCCGAGCACCGCTACCAACTCGTTGTTGTTGCGAGCCTGGTAGTCCTTCCAGGTGAAGTCGTTATCCTTTGTCTCAGGTGCTGTTGCGCACAATGCGTAGCGCAAAACATCCTCCTTGCCAGGGAAATCAACGAGGTACTCGTGCAACCAAACTGCCCAGTTGCGCGAGGTCGAAATCTTGTCGCCCTCCAAGTTCAAGAACTCGTTGCTTGGCACATTCTCAGGCAAGATGTAGTCGCCGTGCGCCTTCAACATCGAAGGGAAAACGATGCAGTGGAATACGATGTTGTCCTTGCCGATGAAGTGAACGAGCTTGGTGTCCTCGCTCTTCCAATACTTCTCCCAATCTGGTGTAAGGTCCTTAGTAGCAGATATATAGCCGATTGGCGCATCGAACCAAACATACAAAACCTTACCCTCGGCACCCTCAACCGGAACAGGAATACCCCACTCCAAATCGCGACTTACGGCACGAGGCAACAAGCCACCATCGAGCCAACTCTTGCACTGACCATATACATTCGATTTCCACTCCTTGTGGCCCTCCAAAATCCACTCACGGAGCATCGACTCATATTGGTCGAGAGGCAAGTACCAGTGCTTTGTCTCGCGCTTTACCGGTGTTGCGCCTGAAAGGGTTGAATATGGGTTGACAAGTTCCTCTGGCGAGAGGGTTGAGCCACACACCTCGCACTGGTCGCCGTATGCGCCCTCGGCGTTACATTTAGGGCAAGTACCCTTGATGTAGCGGTCTGCAAGGAATGATTTAGCCTCCTCATCGTAGAACTGCTCGGTGGTCTGCTCCACGAATTTGCCATCGTCATAGAGCTTGCGGAAGAAGTCCGAAGCGGTCTTTGCGTGGGTTGGCGAGGTTGTGCGAGAGTATATGTCGAACGAAATGCCGAGCTTCTCGAATGAATCTTTGATGATGTTGTGATAACGATCTACCACCTGCTGAGGGGTTATACCCTCCTTCTTTGCCTTGATCGTGATAGGCACTCCGTGCTCGTCGCTACCGCAAACCGAAATCACATCACGACCACGCAAACGGAGGTAGCGAGTGTAGATATCAGACGGAATATATACGCCTGCAAGGTGGCCGATATGTACCGGACCATTGGCATACGGCAGTGCCGAAGTGATAAGATATCTCTTAAAATCCTTTGACATAAAATTGATTTTTGTTTGTTTTTTCCTTACTAATCGGCAAAGATAATAAAAAGACGAGAGACGAGAGACGAAAGACGAGAGATTTTTTAATTTTTCTTATGGCTTTTAGCCATATTGGCCCTATTTCAACGAAAAAAGCGAGGATTTAGCCTCACTTTTCTTTGTCTGTTTATAAGATTGTTATAGGTACATCATCATAATGAGTGTATGTGTAATGCATTGTCGATAGCAGACTACATCTGTCGAAAGGCGACATAAATATCTCGTCTGCAAATCTTGCCACATTCCAATTACGGGTTTCGGCAGAGCCGTTGCTATGGCGACAATTATTGCGCACCGAAACAATCAACATTCGCCCCTCGTCTATTGCCTCTTGGTACTCCGCCGGGATTCGCTTATACATAGCACGACCAAGAAAGAGTATCACGGGGTGTTTATGTTCGAGAAGGAGGTTGAGAACTCTTTTTTCGAGTGGTGAGTGAAATCCGCTGATAATCACCGAGTCTGTTTTGCACACCGATTTTGCCCAAGCAATACAGCGATTTTCGGCTTCGGGCGTAACCGAACGAGAGGCGAAGAAGGCAACAAGATGGCGTTCCCACAAATCGGTATTTCCAAGCGAGTCCATAAAAAAGCGCAGGCTACTGCTGCTTATTTCGTACTCTGGCCTTCGCTACCATAACCCAAACAAGCAAACAGGCAACCCACGCCAAGTGAACATCTACACACACTGCGCCAAATGCGCAGTAGCACAAATACACTATTGTGGACATCCTGTCGCTGTTTTGCTGGGTTATTTCAAAGTTGCGAAGTTTGAGTACCGCAAAAACAACTATAAAAATGTCTATGTAACGGCTTGCATTTTTGCATAGCCACCACAAAAATAGTTTATTTTTAATAAATAATAACATTTGCATAGCAAAATTTGACTTTTTGAAAAATTTTCGAGGGGTGTGCGAAATTATTGCATAGGTTTTATTATATTTGTGGAGAGATTGGAAAAAAGATGTTTTTCGATGACATTTAATGGCATAGAATAACATTCGGGCTTCGCCCTTAATGGCATTTAATGACAAAGGGAAGTATATATTATTTGTCATTCATTGTCATTCAGCACCGCAGGTGCGATTGCCATTCGTTGTCATTTTTACAAACGATTAACTTAAAAACAATATACTATGGCAAGCAATGTAATCAAGCGCTATGTGTGGTTGGTAAACACATTATTGCAGCGCAAAAGTCTGACATTCAAGGATATTTGCGACTTGTGGGATAAGAGCAGTTTGACCGACGGCAAGCCATTGGCTTTGCGAACATTCCACCAACACCGTGAGGCTGTTGCAGAACTCTTTGGGGTGGAGATTGTGTGTGACACCAACACCTACAAATACTCTATCGCTTCGCCCGAGGAGCTGAAAAACGACTCGGCACAGCAGTGGCTTTTCAACTCTTTTGCCATTTCGAACACCATCGAGGCGGGGCGCAATATGAAGGATCGAATCCTCTTTGAGGATATTCCGAGCGGTGCGGAGTTTGCACAAACGGTGGTCGACGCAATGCAACAAAACAAAGTTTTGTTTGTCGACTACAAGCCTTTCCAGGGGGAGAAGTTCGAGTTGTATCTGCAACCATACGCAATGCGCGTCTATAATCAGCGTTGGTATGTGGTAGGCCGCTTCAAGGAGAGTGGCGCAATTCGCAATATCGCCCTCGACCGCATTCTCAGAATGGAGATTACCGGCGAGTCGTTTACCCTGCCGGAAGATTTCGATGCAAGCGAGTACTACGCTCATACGGTTGGTATTTTTGTAAACGAAAGTCTTAAACCGCAACGGGTTGTGCTGCGAACTTATGGCGTTTCGACCGAGTATATGCGTTCAGTGCCGCTGCACCCGTCGCAACGAGAAATTGCCACAAACGGCAACGAGTCGAGCGACTTCGAATATTACCTCAATCTCACACCCGAACTTACGGGCAAACTCCTCTCCAAGGGCGATTGGGTAGAGGTCGTCGAGCCGAAGGAGTTGCGCGAAAAGATTAAGGAACAGGCGCAAGCGATTGCCGAATTATATCGTAAAAAGCGTTTTTGGGAGTAGGTGTTTAGGGGTGTGCAAAAAGATTGCACACCACCCTTCCGCCACCTAAATACAACAAAAAAGAGGCTGATTGCTCAGCCTCTCCGAGGGTTCCCATCCCTCTCCCTTAAACTAAATTCTTTTTAGGCGAATTACTCCTTTACTACGGTTATGTCGTCGAGCGCAAAGTATGCCGGGTGCATAAACGCATCTGCTCCGCCTTCGCCATTCCATTGCACATCGAACTTAACCTTCTGAACCTTGCCAAGCGCCGACAAATCCCACTTTTTCCAACCATCGAACGAAGCTTTGCCATTCTCGTAGAGGTAGAGCGAGAGGGCATTTCCCTCAACCTCGTTGCCCTCTGCATCGAGCGTATAGCCTTTCGCCTCGATCCAAATAGATTGCTCGGCTGTCAATGGCGTCGCCTGACCGCAACCCTCCATTGCCGAAAAGTAGGAGTAGCCGGTGTGTGCCACCCACACACTCTCGATAAAGCCCTCGCCGTTCTTAAATTGAAGCACCGAACGAGCATCGCCCATCATGTCGCACTTGTAGCCATTACTTACGATGCAGTTTGAGCCCGAATGAGCACCCTCAGTAAAGACCGTGAGTTGCTCCATAAACGAGGTTGTAGTGGTATAGTCGGTGGTGTAATAATTCGACACCGCAAGACCACCATTCCAATAGGCTGCGGTGTACCACAGCTCATTTACGGTGCTGTAAAGGTCGGTTGCCTCGTCGTACCAAGAATAGCCCTCCTGCTTGTAGAGCAGCTCGCCGTTGTACTGCGGATTGTCGATAAGCGAGTTCCAATAATCGCCCTCAAAGGTCAATGTTACACGGCTCTTGCCATCACCTTCGTTACCGCCATTGTTGTCGGGCGTACACGAAGCCACCATTGCGCCAAGCGCAAGAATCAAGAAAATCTTTTTCATAGTCTTTTTTGTTTTTAGTTGTTTAACATAAAATTGGGTAAAAAGCGTCACATCGCACAATGGAATATCCCCTGTGCGAAGCCAAAAACAAAAGACTATTACGCCCAATGCCGATAGAAAATCGTTCAGATACCTACTCTAATAATAAGGATAAGTCCCGATGATTTTTAACCCGTCCGCCGCAGGTAAAAATTCCTTAAACGCAGAGGCAGGTCTTCTGACTTGTTCCGTTCGTGCGGCCTTCCCACCGTTGTTGGCAGTGACCATAATGATTGCACGAACATATAAGAACTTACAGCAGCGAGGACTGTCCGGGATTTTCACCCGATTCCCTTTTCATCGCAACCCCCAAAACAGGTCGTTGCGAACCTTTGCTGATGCAAATATAGAGATTTTTTTGGCACGATGTTACACTCTACCCCATTTTTTTATATCTTTGTATTACTGAAAATGTTTTTTAACTTAAAAATTTGAGGACTATGAAATTTTTTAAGATCTTTTTGGCTACCCTGCTCGCTATGGTTGTGGGCACGGTATTATCGTGGGTGTTGTGCCTGATTGTTTTTGTTGGTATGGCAGGCTCGATGGGGCAGACAACCAAGGCAGTTATCACTCCGCAAACCATTGTTAAGATTGATTTTGCCGAGAATATCACCGAGGCGCCGACCAAAAACCCGATGGCTGGCTTTGACTACAACACGATGACGATGGCGAAGAGCACCCACCTCTTGAAGGTGTTGCAGAGCATCGAGGCAGCAAAGGGCGATGAGCGAGTTAAGGGTATCTACCTCAACTTTACCGGTGCAGGTGGTATTACAACCGGCGCTATGGAGGAGATTCGTGCCGCATTGGTCGATTTCAAGCAGAGTGGCAAGTTCGTGGTGGCTTACAACGAGGGCTATTCACAGGGCTCATACTACCTCGCATCGGTGGCAGATAAAATCTACCTCCACCCAGAGGGAGCTTTCTCGTGGGTAGGTATGGCGCAGACCTCTATCTTCTTCAAGGGTGCGCTCGACAAGCTCGGTCTGAATGCCGAGGCTATCCGCCCTACCGTATGTAAGTATAAGAGCGCCGTTGAGCCATATATCCGCAAGGAGATGTCGAAGGAGAACAAGGCACAGATGCAGACTATGGTCGATGATATGTGGGGTGTGTTGGTTGGCTCGATTGCCGAGAGCCGTCAGCTCGACGCAAAGAAGTTGATGCAATTGGCAGACAAGTTGGAGGTTACACAGCCAGAAGATGCCTTGAAGCACGGCTTGGTTGATGCTCTTATCTACGAGGACGAGATGAACGACAAGTTTGCCGAGTATGGCGTTGAGAAGGGCATAGATGGCGAGTATAACATCATCTCGCTTGGCGACTATATGACTTTGGCGCCCGTTTTGCCTAAGTTTGGTGCTCCGGCAGTGGGTATAGTCTATGCCGAAGGCTCTATCTACGATGGCGAGGGCGAGGACGACAATATTTACAGCGCAAACCTCGTCGAGGTGTTGAAGAAGGCTCGCAAGGATAAGGATATCAAAGCGGTTGTCTTCCGTGTGAATTCACCAGGCGGTAGCGCTTTGGCAAGTGATGTTATCTGGCGCGAGGTGGAGTTGCTCCGCAAGGAGAAGCCTGTAATCGTCTCGATGGGCTCGTATGCCGCAAGTGGCGGTTACTATATCTCTTCGGGTGCGGATGCAATTATTGCCGACAAGATGACCTTGACCGGCTCGATTGGCGTGTTTGGAATGTTGCTCGAAGGCGAGAATATGCTCAACAAGCGACTCGGCATCACCACCGATGTTGTGAAGACAGGTCGCTCGGCAGACTTCGGCTCAAACATTATGGGCGTGGGAGTGCGCAAGATTACCGACTTGGAGCGCAAGACCTTGCTTCGCTCGGTGGATAAAGTTTATGCTACTTTCACCTCGAAGGTGTCGAATGGTCGCAATTTGCCTATGGCGAAGGTTTTGGATATTGCGCAGGGTAGAGTATGGTCGGGCACTCGTGCCGTAGAACTCGGCTTGGCAGATGCAAATGGCGGTTTGCGTGAGGCTATCGCCGTGGCGGTGGATAAGGCGGGTATTGCCGAGAACTTCCGTGTTACCGAGGTGTTGGAGGAGCTTTCTCCAATGGCGCAGATGATGCAGTCGTTGAATATGCAGGCAAAGGCGTACTTGTTCGATGCCGAGACTTTGGAGGCAGCGGAGTACTACAACTCGTTGAAGCGAGAGGTTGCAAGAGAGGGCGTGCAGGCGTACTGCCCGTATGCTTTCAGCATAAATTGAGAATTGAGAATTGAAAATTAAAAATTAGTGAGAGCTCGTATTAAAGAGTTGCTCCGTGGGGTCTTTCACCCCGAGTTGGAGCAGGATATTGTAACGGCAGGTATCTTTGAGGGTGCCGAGATTGAGGGGGAGAAGGTCGTTGTGTCGCTTATCTTCCGCAAGGCTCGTGATCCGTTTGCCGTGAAGATCAAGAGTAGGGTAGAGCAGACCATTGCTGCGGCATATCCCGACTATAAAGTAGTTGTCGTAATCAAAGAGGGAGAGAAGAGTGCCGAGCGTGCAGCCAAGAATGCCGCAATCGAGGAGATGCACAACCTCTCGACCACCGCAAATATCAAGCACATCGTTGCCGTTGCTTCGGGCAAGGGTGGCGTGGGTAAATCTACCGTTACCGCAAACCTCGCCGTAGCGTTGGCAAAGGAGGGTTACAAGGTCGGTGTTCTCGATGCCGATATCTATGGCCCTTCGCAGTCCAAGATGTTCGGCGTGGAGGATTATCTGCCCGATGCAAAGCAAGTCGATGGACACGACTATATCGTGCCTGCCGAGGTGGGTGGAATAAAGTTGATTTCGATAGCGATGTTTATCCGCAAAACAGACGCTTTGTTGTGGCGTGGAACAATGGCTAACAGCGCATTACGCCAGTTAATCCACCAAACAGAGTGGGGTTATTTAGATTTTTTACTAATTGATCTTCCTCCGGGTACGGGTGATATACATTTGTCAATAATTAACGAATTGCGCATCGGAGGAGCGATTATAGTTTCTACTCCGCAGCAAGTGGCTGTGGCAGATGTAGTTCGAGGTGTTGAGATGTTTAGAAATCCCAATGTAAACATACCTGTTTTGGGTGTTGTGGAGAATATGGCGTGGTTTACACCTGCGGAGTTGCCGAATAATCGCTACTACATTTTCGGCAAGGGAGGAGCAAAGCGTTATGCCGAGGAGGTTGGTGTTGATTTATTGGGCGAAGTGCCTATAATTCAAGACATTATGCAAGGCGCAGACGATGGAGTGCCGGCAGTAAACACTGTTTCGCAAGTGGCGGAGGTATATCAACAGATAGCGCAGAAAGTTGTTGATAAGATGGCGAAATAGTGTTGAAAAGCGGTGGAAAAGCTTTAATAAGTTGTAACAACTTTTAGGACTCCGACAAAACCACCGACTTATTAAAAATTGTTGCTATTTTTATTAGGATTATTTTAATTAAGAATGTTAAAAAATAACAATGTTAATTTGTTAAAACCAATTATAAACATTTGTTGAAAAGGGAGAGGAAAATGGGTGTTATCAGCGAGTTAACGGAGATATTTGTAAAATTTTTGAAAAACCTCGGTTAGCAACTTTTTTCCAAAAAAAGATATCAACACTTTCAACAGCGATTATTGTTATTGTTTAATTCTATTTTTAATTAATTATTTAATTTTAATAAAAGGAATAATAAATAACAGGTGTCGAAAACGGCGAAAAAATAGAGGTAGAGATTATGAAAGAAAAAATAGCAAAAATTGAGGAGTTGAAGCGTGAGAAAGGCGTGGTGATTTTGGCGCACTACTACTGTCGTCCAGAGGTGCAACAAGTGGCAGATTTCTTGGGTGATTCGTTGGCACTTTCGGTGAAGGCGCGTGATATAGATGCAAAAACAATTCTCTTTGCTGGTGTTCACTTTATGGGCGAAACCGCAAAGGTGCTCTCGCCAGAGAAAAAGGTGCTTATACCAAACCCCGAGGCTACCTGTTCGCTTGCCGAGTCGTGTCCTGCTGCCGACTTTGCTAAGTTTAAGGCGCAATATCCCGATGCTCTCGTTGTTGCTTATGTAAATACCACCGTAGGCGTGAAGGCACTGACCGATATCTGCTGCACATCGTCGAATGCCTTGCAGGTCGTGGAGTCTATACCACAGGATAAGCAGATTATCTTTGCTCCTGATCGCAATCTCGGCTCCTATATACAAAAGGTAACAGGTAGAAAAAATATGATTATCTGGGATGGAGCTTGCCATGTCCACGAGAAATTTTCCAAAGAGGGTATTTTAACCCTTAAAAAAATGCATCCCGAGGCTAAGGTGGTTGTCCACCCCGAATGTAGGGGAGAAGTGGCAGAATTGGCCGATTATTGCGGCTCAACGGCGGGAATATTATCGTATTGCGGAGCAAGCGAATGCGATACCTTTATCGTAGTTACCGAGCCGGGTATCTTGGCGGAGATGGAGAAGAAATATCCTTTCAAAACATTTATCCCTGCTCCTTCTGTCGAGGGAAAGAAGTGCAACGAGTGTGAGTATATGAAGATGATAACGCTTGACTCGATTATCGCCTGCCTCGAAAACGAATCGCCAACCATCGAACTCGATGAGGAGACTCGCAAAAAAGCCTCAAAGTCTATCGAGGCTATGGTGAAAGTGGGGTAGAGAGAAAAACAGAATAGTAGATAAAATAAAAATATGTCGAACACACAAATTCTTCGTCGTCAGTTTCTTGCCAATGTTGCCCAGACTTCACCCTCGCCTATGCTTGTAGGTGTGGAGCGAGCAGAGGGTGTATTTTTCTACACACCTGAGGGAAAACGCTATTTCGACCTTGTGTCGGGTGTTTCTGTGAGCAATGTCGGACATGCCAACAAAGATGTTGTAGAGGCGGTCAAGCGTCAAGCAGAGCGATATATGCATGTGATGGTCTATGGCGAGATGGTTGAGCGACCACAAGTGGAGTATGCCGTAGAGATTGCCGAGGCGTTGCCAGGCGATTTGGATAGCGTCTATTTCCTCAACTCGGGAGCCGAGGCTGTTGAGGGGGCGTTGAAGCTGGCAAAGCGATATACCCACCGTACCGAGATGATATCAATGCGCCGAGCATATCACGGCTCAACACACGGAGCAATGAGTATGATGGGCGAGCCCGAAGGCGAGGAGTGGAAAAATGCTTTCCGCCCCCTCTTGCCCGACTGCCGAGCGTTGGACTTCAACTCGTTTGAAGATTTGGCGAAGATTACCGAAAAGACAGCGTGTGTATTGTGTGAGCCTGTTCAGGGCGAGGCGGGAGTACGCCTTCCGCAGGAGGGTTATCTGCAAGCGTTGCGTAAGCGATGTGATGAGGTTGGTGCGTTGCTTATATTCGACGAAATTCAGACCGGAATGGGTCGTACGGGCGAGATGTTCGCTTGTGTGAAATATGGTGTTACTCCCGATATAATCTGCCTTGCAAAGGCATTTGGTGGAGGTATGCCACTCGGAGCTTTCGTTTCGTCGAAGGAGATTATGGACTCGTTGCAGGAAAACCCAACTCTCGGTCATATCACGACTTTTGGCGGTCATCCCGTATGTTGCGCAGCGGGCTTGGCTGCGTTCCGCTACCTCAAAAAGCACAATGTTGTAGTCGATGTTGAGCGCAAGGGCGCTCTCTACGAGTCGTTGCTAAAAGACCATCCTGCCGTTCTCGAAATTCGTCGTAGCGGACTGCTCTTGGCGGTGGAACTCGGCTCGGAGGAGCGACTATTCAAGGTTATGGAACTCTTCAAAGAGGAGGGCATTTTGAGCGATTGGTTTCTCTACTGCGCTACCGCTTTCCGCATATCTCCACCGCTCGTAATCTCCGACGAGGAGATAGGAGAGAGCGTAGAAATCATCCGTCGAGTACTCGATAAACTCTAAAAAAAGATGACAACCCCTCTGCTGATACTTGCAGTTGTTATTGCCTATATTGTGCTGCTCTTTGTAGTAGCGCGCCTCTCGGGGCGCGGTGGCGATAATACCAAATTCTTTTTGGGTGGTCGTAGTCAGAGATGGTGGGTTGTAGCACTCGCTATGGTGGGCGCCCCTATGACGGGTATAACCTTTATATCCGTTCCCGGAATGGTTGGCGTATCAGGTTTCTCCTACTTGCAGATGGTGCTTGGTTTTATAGTGGGAAGCGTTGCGATAGCCTATCTTCTCATACCTCTCTATTACCGTTATAATGTAACCTCTCTCTACGAATACCTCGATAGTCGTTTTGGTGTATGTAGCCACTCGGCAGGAGCGTGGTTGTTTCTTGTATCGAAGATTGTGGGGGCATCGCTTCGCGCATTTGTAGTTTGTGTTGTTATTCAACAACTACTTTGTGAGACTTTTGGTGTTCCATTTTGGGCGACAGCAGCAACTTTTATGGCCTTAGCGTGGCTCTATACCTATCGTGGTGGAGTAGGCGCAGTGGTCTGGACAGATGCGCTGAAAACACTCTGTATGGTGTTGTGCGTGGTATTGTGCGCAGTGTTTATGCTTCGGGAACTTGGTATTTCGCTCGGCGAAGCGATGTCGCAAGCGCACTTAGAAGGCTTCACAAAAGTATTCTATTTCGACAACTTCGACTCCCCTATCTATTTTGTAAAGATGTTCTTTGCGGGCATATTTATGATTGTGGCGATGACAGGACTCGACCAAGATATGATGCAGAGGGCATTGAGCAGCCGTTCGCAGCGGTCGGCACAACGCAATATGGTGGCTGCGTCACTCTTGCAAACCGTTGTTATAGCGATGTTGCTCGGGCTAGGTACGCTGCTCTATCTCTACCTCGCCAAGGAGGGCGCAAAGGTAGAAAAAGGCGACGAGGTGTTTGCGTTTGTTGCTACCCGAGAAGGTATGCCATCGGTGGTTGGAGTGTTGTTGGTGTTGGGCGTGGTGTCGGCATCGTTTTCAGCGACAGGCGGAGCGCTAACCTCGCTTACAACCTCTTTCTCGGTAGATGTTTTACGAAATAAGAGCATTTCGACAACGGCTCGCCAGAAGATACATTGTAGCGTAGCGCTTGTTCTGTTAATGCTCATTTTGGCATTCGAAAAGTGGAGTACGGCAAGCACGATAGAGCTGTTTTATCGCTTAGCAAGCTATACTTATGGACCCTTGCTCGGACTCTTCGCTTTTGGAATTTTGTCGAAAAGAGAGATCTGCGATAAGGCGGTGCCTGTGGTGGTAGTTATTGCGCCATTGCTCTGTGCTCTGCTGGACTACAACTCTACGATATGGTTTAATGGCTACGAATTTGGTTTCGAAATATTGCTTCTCAACGCACTATTTACAATGGTAGGAGTGTTTTTGTTCAGTCGTCGCACCCTTAAAAACAGGTAATGCAGCAAACAAAAACAGACGACATTTTAAGTCGTCTGCTCTGCAAAATCTGAGGTCTGAAGCGGATTCGAACCGCTGTACGAGGTTTTGCAGACCTCTGCCTAGCCACTCGGCCATCAGACCATTTCTCCGCTTTCGGTCTGCAAATATACAAACTTTTCTACAATCTGCAAAATTTCCGCAAAAATTATACAAAAAAGAGTTGCAACAGACAACATTGCAACTCTTTAATAATCTTTTGATAAGATTAGAAATGCTTAACCTCCTCGCCTAAAATACCCGACAAGAGGTTGTTTGCTGCCGACGAAGCTCCAATGCGGAAGAGGTCTGTTGTGAGCCACTCCTCGCCCAATATCTCCTCGACGATAGTGTAGTACAGCGCCGCATCCTCAGGGGTGCGAACACCTCCTGCAGCCTTAAATCCAACCTTTACGCCCGTCTTTTCGTGGAACAACTTGATGGCACGACACATCACAACCGCAGCCTCCGGAGTTGCTGCAACATCGATCTTTCCGGTCGAGGTCTTGATGAAGTGGGTTCCCGCCAACATCGCCAACAACGACGCATCGTGTATCAACTGCGACGACATCAAAGCGCCTGTTTCGAGAATAACCTTCAAGATGGTATCTTCGCCCATCTCCTGACGAATAACCTCCACCTCGTTTGCCGCTTCGTCGTAGTTGCCTTCTAATACCTTGCCCACATTCATTACAATATCTACCTCGTCAGCACCGTTCTCGATTGCCATAGCCACCTCCAACATCTTCACTTCGAGGAAGGTTTGTGATGCAGGGAAGCCTGCTGCAACACTTGTGATACGCATTGGCGAGCCGTCAACCGCCAAGCCCACGGTCTCTACAAACGATGGATAGACGCAGATTGAGGCAACATTTGCCAAATCGGGAAATTTTGTATAGAAATCGACTGCACGCTTAGCGAAAGCGGTAACCGACTCTACGGAGTCATTACAGGTAAGCGTTGTCAAATCAACCGCCGAAAGGGCAAACGCATAGACATCCTTGCGATAGTTGCGAGTTGAAAGCCCCTTAATACGAGCAACCTCCGCAGCAACCTCCGCATCGGTCAATGCCGGCGCAAAATCTTGTAACTTTATTTTGTACTCCATATTGTAAACTCTTATTTAATGCCTCTAACATTCTTCTCCCAAGCCCAAGCCGAACGGAGAGTATCGTCGAGCGAGCGCTCTGCCTTCCAGCCGAGCTCCTCGTTGGCGTGAGCCGTATCTGCCCAGATAGCCACAACATCGCCAGGGCGACGAGGTGCAACCTTGTAGTTGAGCTTCAACTCATTCACGCGCTCGAAGGTGTTTACCAACTCCAACACCGATACTGCACGACCCGTGCCAACATTGAAGATTTCGTAGTTCTCTTTGCTCTTGCCGTCAATCATTCGCTTAATAGCCACAACATGCGCCTTTGCCAAATCTACAACATCGATGTAGTCGCGCAAGCACGAGCCATCAGGGGTGTTGTAGTCGTCGCCGAATACCGACAAGCACTCACGAATACCCCCTGCGGTCTGGGTGATGAATGGAACGAGGTTCTGCGGAACGCCACGAGGCAACTCTCCGATGAGCGCCGATGGGTGAGCGCCGATTGGGTTGAAGTAGCGCAAAGCGATACCCTTCAATCCGTCAGCACCGTATGCAGCCACCGAGTCGCGCAAGATATCCTCGCACATCTGCTTGGTGTTGCCATAAGCCGAAGTCGCAGGCTTGCGAGGAGTCTGCTCGGTTACAGGGAGCTCGTCAGCCTCGCCATAAACGGTTGCCGACGACGAGAATACGATGTTGTGACGACCTGTCTCGCGCATCAAGTCGATGATGTTCATAAACGAGAGAAGGTTGTTGCGGTAGTACTTCATGGGGTCTGCCACCGACTCTCCCACAGCCTTGTATGCAGCGAAGTGGATTACCGAGTCGAACTCGTACTTCTCGAACACCTCGCGCTTGAAGGCCTCCTTGTCGCAGCAATCAACATTTATGAAAGGGACATCCACGCCCGTAATCTTGCGAACACCCTCCACGCCCGACATATCCGAGTTGGAGAGGTTGTCTGCAACAACAACATTCAATCCTGCGTTAATCAACTCTACGGCGGTGTGCGAACCGATATATCCGGCTCCACCCGACACCAAAACTGTTTTCTTTCCCATATATGTAGTTATTTGTGTTTTCTGCAATAAACACCCGAGCATATCGCCATATATGCTCACTATTCTACGCAAAGTTAATAGAAAATTTATATATTTGCACTATATTTTCTAAAAATTTAGGTGTATGAGTAACATTATCACCGCCGAACATATAACCAAACGATTTTCGGCACACACCGCACTCGACGATGTCTCGGTCGAGATACCGCGAGGCTCGGTCTATGGTTTGCTGGGTCCTAATGGTGCAGGAAAAACAACGCTTATCCGCACAATCAACCGCATTACTCTGCCCGACGAGGGACAAATTCTCTTTGATGGTCGCCCCATCACCCAACAAGATATCTTCCGTATTGGCTACTTGCCCGAAGAGCGAGGTCTTTATCGCAAGATGAAGGTGGGCGAGCAGGCTCTTTTCCTTGCACAACTCAAAGGACTGAAACGCCACGAGGCGTTGCTCCGCCTGCGAGAGTGGTTTGTGCGCTTCGGCATAGAAGATTGGTGGAACAAGAAGGTCGAAGACCTATCGAAGGGTATGGCGCAGAAGATTCAGTTCATTGTTACGGTGCTTCACAAGCCCGAGTTGCTGATTTTTGACGAGCCGTTCTCGGGTTTCGACCCCATTAACGCCAACCTCCTCAAAGAGGAGATTCTCCGATTGCGAGATGAGGGCGCTACGGTGATTTTCTCCACTCACAATATGTCGTCGGTAGAGGAGATATGCGACCACATAACCCTTATCAACAAGTCGCACAATATTCTTTCGGGCAAGGTCGATGACATTCGTCGAGAGCACGGGGGAAATGTATTCTCGGTGCAGTATAAGGGCAACGGTCGGGCTCTTGTCGAGAAGTTGCAAGGCGTGTGCGAAATCATCGAAAATGAGGAGAATACAACGGGTTACTCCTTGCTCAAACTCCACATTGAGCGCAACGAGGATGTTCGCTCGGTAGTGGCACTCATCAACGACACGGTCGAACTGCGCCAATTTGTCGAGACTATTCCTTCGATGAACGATATATTTATTCGTGCCGTAAACGGAAACCTCTAACAAGCAGATATTATGAGAAATATTGGTTTGATTATCGGTCGTGAGTACCGAGAGAGAGTATATAAGAAGTCGTTTATCTTCACAACGATTTTGATGCCGCTATTTATGATTTTGATTGGTGCGGCACCAACCTTGATTATGGAGTTTGCCGACTCGGATACCCGCAAAATAACCGTTGTGGATGAGAGTGGCATTGTGGCTCCGCAACTCAAATCCGACGATGAGGTGGAGTTTGTCCTTTCGGACAAGGATATTGCCGAGACGCTCGTCGCAACAGCAGAAGATGAGGACAATTTCGGAGTTCTGCATATTGGTAATGCGATTGTAGAAAACCCTAATGATGCGCGTCTTTACACCTCATCCTCCTCTTCGTTGATGCTCGAAGAGAACATTGCCGACCAGATTGAAAAGGTCATCGAGAGCGAGCGATTGAAAGCCTACAATATCGAGAATATAGACGAGATACTCGACAAAGTCGAGGCTTCGGTGCATCTCGCCACCTTCCGCACCGACAAGGAGAAGGAGTCGGCAGCATCGTCGGCGATTGCCTCGTCGTTGGTGGGTATGGTGCTCGGCTTTTTGCTCTATTTCATCCTCGCCATCTATGGTAGTATGGTTATGCAGAGCGTTATCGAGGAGAAGTCGTCGCGCATCTTGGAGGTTATGGTTTCGACCGTAAAACCATTCGAGATGTTGATGGGTAAAATCCTCGGCATCGCCCTTGTTGCCGCCACGCAGATTCTCGTCTGGGGAGTGTTGTTGGTTGTTTTCAGCGCGGTCATTATGCCGGCATTGATGCCTGAGAACCTTATCGAGAGTGTTCAGCAGGTACAGGCGGGAGCCGATGTGTCGGTGCTTGCAATGCAGCAAGATGTTGCTCCGGAGATGCTCACCGCACTGGCGTCGGTGCTCGATGCGGGGCAGATTGCGACGATTGTAGCAATGGTCTTGCTCTTTACGATTGGAGGTTTCTTGCTCTACGCATCGCTCTATGCGGCTATTGGCGCAAGCGTCGACCAGGCACAAGATGCACAACAACTCACTACGGTTGTTACCTTGCCGATAATCGTGGCATTCGTTGTTATAATGATGATAATGAAGGACCCCAATTCGCCAATAATCTTTTGGTGTTCGCTGATACCTTTCACCTCGCCTATTGTGATGGTTGCGCGCATTCCGAGCGGCATTCCGGCGTGGGAGATAGCCGTTTCGTTGGCGTTGTTGTATGCAACATTTGTGGTGTGCGTGTGGGGAGCGGCCAAGATCTATAAGATAGGAATCTTTATGCACGGAGCGAAGCCGAAATTGAAGGATTTGTGGCGCTGGTTGCGCTATTAAAGAGACCTCTTTGGAGCAAAAACGATATATTTTTCTCGAAAAATTTGGACTTTGTGAAAAAGTGTATTACATTTGCACCCGATTCCGAGAGGAGTCTAAATGGTGGATGTAGCTCAGCTGGTTAGAGTGACGGATTGTGGTTCCGAAGGTCGTGGGTTCGAATCCCATCTTCCACCCAAAGAACAAACGAAGCAAAAAGGTGTCGAATTTTCGACACCTTTTGTTTTTGGATACTATGGCGCAAACTTGTTTGCAGACATAGTGTACAAAAACAAATGAGTTGATAGTATCAACTTTTTGCGTAGAGCCGTTCTTTGGCGGTGCCCCTGCGGCGAGCAGAAGGGAAAGACAAGCGTAGCGCAGTCAATCCCATCTTCCGCCAATAGGCATAAGGGCATAAAAAGGCGCGTATTTATTCGGATGTTAGGGCGAAGAGCAGCGAGCAAAATCACTCCTCGACAATAATGCCTCCACCAAGCACCACTTCTCCACGATAGAGGGCGGCGGCTTGACCAGGAGCAATGGCGGTGAGAGGTTCGTGAAGATGAATATGGAGCGTGTTGTCGGGCAGAAGGGTTACGGTGCAACGATTTTCCTGCTTGCGGTAGCGGATTTTGACAATGACATCATCCCTGTTCAAGAGCTGCGAGGGATTTACGACGCTCCAATCCTTCAAACGCATCTCCGTGCGTTCCAGCGACTTCAAATCACCAAGAACAACCCTGTTTTCCGCAGGCAAAATCGCCTTTACAAAAACGGCTTTGTTTAGGTCTATGCCCAACCCCCTTCGTTGTCCTACGGTATAGAGCGGATATCCCTCGTGCCAAGCGATGAAGTTGCCCTGCTCGTCAACAAATTTACCCCTCTGAATGGTCTTGGTGGGCACCATCTCTCTGAGAAATGTGCGATAATCCATCGGGCAAAAGCAGACCCCAAGGCTATCTCTCTTTCGTGCCACCTTCAAAAAACCTCGCTCCTCGGCAATCTCGCGAACTCGCTGCTTGGTCACTCCTCCCAACGGGAGCACCATTCTCTCCAAAATATCTTGTGGAAGGCCCCACAGAAAGAAAGATTGGTTTTTGTCCTCATCGACACCGTTTGTAATGTGCCAAAAACCATCAACATATTGCTTTTGAACATAGTGCCCGGTTGCTAAGTGGTATATGCCCAACTCATCTGCAATCTGACGGAGCAAGGGCCACTTCAAGTAGTTGTTGCACAGGGTACAAGGCACAGGCGTACGCCCTGCCATATACTCACTAACAAAGTAGTCTATTATGGTCGATTTGAAGAGCTCTCGCTGGTCGGAGATTATGTGTTGAATGCCCAGGCGACGACACAAATCGCGGGCATCGTCGAGATACTCGGTATCTTCGTTCTTTTCGTAGAAGCGGAATGTAACGCCGACCACCTCGTAGCCGGCATCTTGTAGCAGCAATGCCGCAACGGAACTATCAGTGCCTCCGCTCATACCCAGCAAAACCCGCTTCTTCGGCTCCATTGTACAAGTATAAGATGAATAAACGAAAGGTTTTGCTACCTCTCGAATGAGCTCTTCTCGGGGAAGAGTTCTTCGAGAAAGGCTTTCATCCTCAAAGCGTCTGCATCCGTAGCTCGCTCCGAGTCGTTGGCGCAGATCATTATCGGGTTGTACTTGCGTAGCTGCTCGGCGTAATTGTGCGAGTAGTTGTTGATGCAACGAGAATCGTTCTCAAAACAATTGGTCAGTACCGCCTTTATCCTGCCGAAAAAGCCTTTAATGTTGTTGTAGCGACCCACCTTTCGCATTGTGGCGTGACCGACAGCTACCATATAATAACTTATGTAGGAGCGATGCATATCCTCGTCATCGCGGAAGCGGTGATGTGTAGTAGTTCCCCACACCTCGGCATGGAGATTCTCTACACAATATTTGTAGTCGGAGCGTAGGTAGGCATCGAAGTTGTGGTGCGGAGCAAGATATATCTTTTTGCCAAAATCGGCTTCTATCAAATCCTGCATTCGATGAATCATTCGATGATAGTGGCCACGACGCAACGCCTTCTGACGATCAAAGCGCATGAGTCGAACTATTGGCGCACTATCGACAAAGAAAGTATCGCATGTTGTGGGCTTGACAAACATTGTATCGTCATTGCCGAGAATAAAATGCTCGTTCAATCCGGGTATTCGATGTATGCAACCCTCTATTGCGCAACTATTGAAAGTCGGCAATGCCTCCTTTGGTAGAATCTCCTTATGGTCAATAATAGAGATTTTTGGATGGTTGGTATTGAGCCACGCAGGGCACTGATGGTCGGTTACAATGTAGATGTGGTTTATCCAAGGAGCGAACTTTTCGACCGAGCGCAACGAAAATAGCAACTCATCGTTATCGCGCCAACGAGCTGCTCCTACCACCTCTTGCGACTGGTTTGCGCTGCCACCCACATAGCGATTGCGCTTCGCCTGCCACTCAGGGTCGTTGCCATCAACCCACATATAGACCAAATCTACTTTCTGCATCGACGGAAAAGGTTATAAATCTTTACAAAAATTTGGAATAGCAGCGGTGTGCGATAGTGGGTGCTCACCTTTGCTTTTTTTATCGCCTCCGACAACCACGGGAACTCCTCAAATAGGTCGCAGTCATGAATTATCGAGTGCCAGCCGGCACGCAATACCACACCATCGGCAACAAACTCCATTGGAGAGCCTTTGAGGTTGTCTTTGAAGCCCTCGACAACACCCATCATATTGCGTGAGGAGGCTATGTGGCGCACACTGCGCTTTTGCGAACACATTGCCGCAGGGTTATCCTTGCGGTAGTGATATAACGGCTCTGGCAGTTGCGCTATCGACTGTGCATAGAATATTATCTGCGCCATAAGGCAGATATCCTCGTGCATACCCAACTTCGGAAAGACGATTTGGTTGTCGGTGTAGAGTTTGCGACGGAAACACTTGGTTACGGTGTAGCCAAATGAGCGGTAGTTGAACATATTCTCTATCCATCGCAGGCGATTTTCTGCCGTATAGGTGCGTTCGTGCTTAATGCTCTGTTTGCCACCGCCATACTCCTTCACCAAATCGAAATAGACGATGTCGGCATTGGTCTGCATAGCCTTTGCCACAACCTTCGCAACGGCATCCTTGTCAAGCCAATCGTCAGAGTCGGCAAAGAGAATATATTCGCCCGTAGCCACCTCCAATCCCGCCTTACGAGCCGAAGGCAGACCACCATTCTCCTTGTTGATGATTGTAATGCGTGGGCGCAAATGCGAGAATTTCTCCTCGATAAGGGTCTCCAAAATCTCCATCGAAGAGTCCTTTGTTCCGTCGTTCACGAAGACAAACTGAATATCCTCGTAGGTTTGCGCCAACACACTCTCGGCAAATTGGCGGATATACTTTTCTACCCCGTAGATTGGGGCGATGAGCGATATTTTGTAGCGATTAGTCATTCTCGAACTTCGATTTTTGTGGGAAACGCTCCTCGAATGCATCGAGCAACGCTTTGCGCAACTCTGTATATCGCTCCTCCGAGAGTTGAACATCGTTTATGCAGACCAACTTGTGCGAAGGGTTGGTTATGAAGCGGTGGAGCTTTTCGCCCGAAACAATACCCACCGAAAAGTGCTTCTTCGACAAGCGCTTATTCACAAGTCGCCCCTTCAAGTACATATAGTCGAGGAAGAGGTATTGGTTGAGGTTTTTGTCATCTCTGATGCGCGACGCGGCAGTCTTTGCTATCTCGGCAGGAACCTTGGAGTAGAGTTCGCCACATTCGCTCTTGAACATAGGAGTACAAATGTGTTGTGGGCGCAGGAAGAACAATCTCTGCTTCAACCCCAAAGCTTGGCGGGCAAGGCGATCGGAGTTGCGACATATCGCCTTGAACATATTATTTACAATGAGATGATGCGACATTCCGAGGTGACATTTGCCCCCTTTGAAGAAGTCCGTAGCCTTGCAAGGCTTCATCGGAAAGACATCGTCATTGAAATAGAGATACTCCTCGTCGAGCCCCTCGATGCGATGCAGGTGCATCTCGATAGGGTTGCAGTTGAAGGTCGGCAAGAACTCCGCAGGGATAATATCCTTGTGGAGAACAATATGCACCTCTTCGCGATTTATCCACTCTGGCACCTGACTCTCGTGCGACACAACAAGATGCACCTTGCGCACGAACGCCATATTCTCGGCTATACCCCTAAAAAGATAGCGCAAAGTGTCCCAATCACGAAAACGCTTCTCCAACACAGGTTGGTTGGTGTACTTCTCGTAGTCTGCCTGCCATATAGGGTCCAAGCCATTTACATAGGTGATAACAATATCCACAATATTCTCGTTTTTTAATAAAACCCTATTTCATCACTACAAATATAGTACTTTATTTTGTAGAAACAAAACGCCACAAGGAGGTCTCTTGCCACTAATGGGCTTTTAGCATAGATTTTGCCTATACCACAATAAAAATTTATGATTTGCTTTATCGCAAATAATGCCCTATCTTTGCTATAACAGAAATAACAAAGATGATGAAAAACCGATTGACAATAAACATTATTATCGACCTTGCGATGTTTCTCGCAATGGCACTCACAAGCATTAGTGGTGTGGTGATAAGGATTATCGCTCCATTGCGCCGAGTGGCCCACGAGGCGTGGGTACGCGATGCTGCATCGTGGGTGTTGTCGTGCGGTAGGCGATTGTGGGCAGAGATTCACCTCTGGGCAGGCGTCGTGGTGCTTGTATTGCTTGTGCTACACATTATACTTCATTGGTCTACAATAGATGGTTTTCTCAAAAGACATATCAAGAGTAATTGTTGGCGCACCGTACTCTATTTGGTACTATTTGTGCTATTGATACTCTCGGTTGTGCCTTGGATATGGGCATTCTAATAAGCGAAAAACAGATTTAATATAAAACTTTTAACTTTTAACTTGACATACTATGGCTACTAAATTTTATGTTTGCCCTCATTGCGGCAATGTTGTTCAGAAGGTTGTGGACTCTAAGGTCCCTGTTGTGTGCTGTGGCGCTCCAATGCAGGAGCTGGTGCCAAACACGGTTGATGCAAGCAACGAGAAGCATGTTCCCGTTGTAACAAAGATTGACGATTGTCATATCAAGGTTGAGGTGGGCAGCGTGGCACACCCAATGTTGCCTGAGCACCACATCTGCTTTATCTATGTCGAGACCGAGAAGGGCGGTATCCGCATCGACTTGACCGACAAACCGGAGGCGGTCTTCTGCACTTGCGACTCGAAGCCTATCGCTGTTTACGAGTATTGCAACCTTCACGGCTTGTGGAAAACCGAGTTGTAAAAACCTCAACAAAAACCCTCTTTAACAAGAAAACCAACCCCTTTCGAGAGGTTGGTTTTTCTTTGTCGCCCAACAAAGCGATTATTTTTGCTCGTTGGCATTGGTGAGCAACTTGCCCTGATACTCGCCTGTGAGGGTGTTGAGGAATGCCACAATCTTGTCCTCCTCCTCGTCGGTAAGTTCTACGCCCGACTGGTAGGTGCCCATAGCGCACACAGCCTCTTTGAGCGAGGTGCGAGTGCCGTCGTGATAGTATGGCCAAGTGAGAGCGACATTGCGCAAACCCGGCACCTTGAAGCGGTGACGGTCGCGCTCCACGCCTGTCTGCTTGAAGCGACCATTGTCCTCCTCGGTCAAATCCAAGCCACGGTCAGCAAAGTAGTGCTTGCGCAAGCCCATCAACTCGTAGCTTTCGCCTCCCAAGTTCTTGCCAACATGGCAGGTTGCGCAGTTATACTTCTTGAAGAGTTCGTAACCCTCCAACTCCTCGGCGGTAATGGCGGCCTTGTCGCCACGCAGATACTTGTCGAAGCGAGAATTCGGTGTGATGAGCGTACGCTCGAACTGCTCGATAGCATCGGTAATAGTAGCCTGAGTGAAGCCTTCGGGATACACCTTCTTAAACTCGCGTGCGAACTTGCGGTCCTTGTTGAGTTTTGCCACGATAGCGTCGAAGTTTGGCGAAGCCATCTCCACAGGATTTACCGGAGGTCCGGCAGCCTGCTCGGCAAGGGTTACGGCGCGACCATCCCAGAACTGCACGAAGTTATAGACTGCGTTGAATACAGTCGGAGCATTCACTCCGCCGAGTTTACCCTCCACGCCTTCGGAGAACGGCTTGTTGTCGACACCAGCGGTGTTCAAACCATGACACGATGCGCACGATACGGTGTTATTCACCGATAGGCGGGTGTCGTGATAGAGTTTGAAGCCCAACGCAGCCTTCGCCTCGTCGTATGGCAACGAGAGGTTGATAGGGCGTACCGGCTCACAACCACACACGCCATCGTGATAGTAGGCTGTACGATATGCCGAAGCCCATTCGAGGATAACATCGCGCTTAGCATTGGTCATACGGCTACCCCAATGTATGAGGTAATACTTCGCCATAGGCATACGCTTGTCGATTGCCACCTTCTCGATTTTGGCAACATCCACAGGGTTAAAATCGTTCTCTCCTGCTTGGAGTTTTGTCCAGAGAGGCTCCATGTCGAAGGCACGATAACCCTCCTCAACATCCTTCTTCATAATGTTGCCCACAACGGGAAGTTTGAAGTAGAATGGCAGCTGTGGCTCTGCCGAGTGGCAGTCCAAACATCCACCCTTAACAAAGATTGCCGCTACACGCTCGTTGAGCGGAAGCTCAGCCGAAGGTACACGCTCCGAAATGCGGAAAATTGCAAGCGCAACAACCACGAGCACCAAAGCTAAATAGAGTAATTTTTTCTTCATAACAACTGATTTTTTAGTTGGTTAATTATTACGATTATATGAATGTATGCTTTTTTCGGCAGATGGGAGATAATTTACTCCATACCAACACATTTGCAACGAGAGGAATGCCACAACGAGGAGTATGCAAAACTTTTGCACACCCTTTGGTCGCATCAATCGCAGGTGAATCGCCCCCAAATAGAGAAACCAGGTCGCCGCAGCCCACGCCTCCTTGGCATCCCAGCTCCAATACTCACCCCAAGCCTGCTTTGCCCACAATGCTCCCGTCAGCATTCCGACAGTAAATAACGCCAAACCACCACCCAAGAGATTGTCAATCGCGGAGAGTACTCGCTCATCTCGCTTGACAAGATAGTATAGAGCCATCAAAGTAGCAACGCCAAGTAGGGCATAGGAGAACATATAGACCGCCACATGGGGCATAAACCAGGCACTCTGCAATGCCGGCATAAGGCTCTTGTCGTGCAGTTCGGGACGCAGACAATTTATCACCATAAATACTGTGGCAAGGAGTGTCGAAAAACTCAAAACCCACTTAAAGCGCCACCTTGCGTATGTTGCTACACCCGCCACAAGCAGGAAAAACGAGTACCACAAGCGAGTTTCGCCCATTGTTCGCATTGGGGGTCGTTCGAGCGAGAGCCACAACATTGCAATAAACGCAGAGAGGGTTGCGACTGCAAACACCGAGAAGGCAAGAGCCACCTTGCGCTTATCGCACAAGGCGAGAGCCGATGCTACAACCGCCAAGAGTACCGTTGCAACGGCAAACCACGGAAATTCACTCCACCCAATCATCACTTGCTCTATCTTTTAAATCCTTGCAAAAACAGCATCATTGCTCCCAACAACAACATCGCTATACCCACAGCCGATACCACCTTCCACGGCTCGCGCACAATCTGCACTACGCAACCCTCGGGCGCATAGCTCACCAAATATATATCCTCGCCGTACTTTGGCGAATAGGGGCTATTAACTTCGACATCAACCTCCTTGCCATCTACCTCTATGGTGGCATTAAATCGCTTTGGAGAGCCATCTTCCGAGCGCTCCACCTTAAAATCGGTGAGTTTTAATTCATAGTCGAGAAAAGCACTCTCCCCTCGCTCGTTTATAGCCTCACGGGAGGGTGTGCAAGAAAGTTGCATACGCCATATCTGCTTGTCGGGAGCGCCCAAAAACATCGCCATAAGCGCAATCCACAAGCCACAATGGGTAACGAGAAATCTCCAACGCACACCTCCTCCATTTCGCCAACCTCGCAGAATGACAAGCGTCAAAATAGTTAGGACAAATAATCCTCCGCCAACCACGGGCCAAGATGATGTTGAAGGCTCACGCTGCAAACCAAGCACCACTGCTATCACAGCAGAAATAGCCAATGCCAAAAAGGTCGCCTCTGTCGAGAGAAGATATTGCACCGCCACCGATGTTGTGCGACGACGATAGCCCTCCACAACAAGGGCGAGCAACAACACACCGAGCAACAAATTCATAGGAAAGGCAAAAAACCACATCGGAAAGTCGCCAACGAGCCACTGCGCAACAAAAAGCGCAATAGCAACCATCGCAACCACGATGCCTGGTACAAAGAGTTTTGTCGAGCACTTCATCTTTCCCCACATTTTCCAAATGTAAAGATAGTAAAAATTTGGCGAATTCAATATTTTCACTCAAAATTTAGTATCTTTGCAACACTATGATTAGGCGGCTATTAAAAAATTTGGGCGTATGGATTCTTGTGGCTATGGTTGCAGGAGTTGCTGTTGGTGTGGTTATGGGCGACGAGGCGAAGCTCTTTGCTCCGCTCGGCTCGTTATTTATTCAACTTATCAAGATGTTGGTGGTGCCTTTGGTTGGCATCTCTATTATCTCGGGCGCAGCATCGCTCGGCAGTAGCCGTTCGGCAGGCAAAATAGGTATTACGAGCATTGCCTATATCCTGCTCACCACCGTTTTGTCGATTATTATTGCTATTGCCGTAGGCTTGATTTTCAAACCGGGCTCGGGTTTAAGTGCCGAGGGCATAGCCTCGATTATGGCATCTGCCTCGGCAGAGCAAGGTGCTCCGACCAACCTCTCGTTTTGGGATACGGTAATAGGTATAATTCCCGCCAACCCAATCAAGGCTTTTGCCGAAGGTAACATCTTGCAAATCATCTTTTTTGGTCTGTTTTTGGGTTTTGGCATTGCCGCTCTCAAAGAGGAGAAGCGCACAAAGGTTGTCAATGGCTTGAACTATCTGCTCGAAGCCTTGATTTGGTGCGTCGGCAAGGTTATGTGGATAGCGCCTCTCGGAGTTTTTGGTCTTATGGCCGAGGCTATGGGCGCATTCGGTTTTGATATTCTCGTGAAAGTTGTAAATCTTTTGTGGGTTGATTTGATTGCTGTGGCGATAATGGGTTTGGCGGTATATCCGCTGACGGTGATGTTTCTCTCGAAGGTTAGCATCAAAGAGTTCTTCTCGGCAATGCTCCGTCCGCAGATTGTCGCCTTTTCGACAGCCTCGTCAATGGCTACGCTCCCCGTAACGATGGGTGCCTGCGACAAGATGGGTGTGTCGAAGGAGGTTACAGGCTTTGTCATACCTCTTGGTGCCACTATAAATATGACGGGTAATGCCATATATTACACCTTGGTGGCGCTCTTTTTTGCGCAGTTCTACGGCATCGAACTCGGCGTAGCGCAATATGTGGCAATTACGGTTACGGCATCGCTCGGCAGCATTGGTCAGGCAGGTGTTCCGGGTCCAACCCTTATGGTTGTGGCGGTGTTGGCGGCAGCGGGTATCCCGATTGAGGGATTACCTCTTCTCTACGCCTTGGACCGCATCTTCGATATGATTCGTACGGTCCTAAATATCACGGGCGATGCAGCCTGTGCAGTAGTAACAGATAGAATTGCAAAATAACAACCAATAGATATGGAGAATTTAGAGTATTACGATAATTTCGAGAACAACCTCATAAAGGAGGTTTTGCGTCTTTGTACCTCGCACAAGATGTTGGAGGGCACACTCCTCTCGTCGGAGGATATCGACGAGCGTTGGAAGGAGTATGCTCCCGAGTATATGGCGGATGCCGTGCCGCAGGTAAATTCGTTCCCGGCAGCAGCCATTGCGTGGGCTGGTTATGTGGGAATGGCGGTAGCACATCGCTGGGATGAGAATTGGGAGCAGTATGCCACCGAGCCATACTCGGCACTGCACGGAATACTGGGCTTCGACGATATGGACGAGCATATTATGCAGCACATTCTGGGCTTGTCGCTCGACTCGGAGGAGGCGAAGCAGATTGAGGATATGATGCGCCGTTGTGCCAACACCGCCATCACCTATATCCGTCGCGAGGATACCGAGGCTCAAAGCACCAAGGCTTTCTACATCTTCGCGCGCACGACGCGCGTATTATTCCGTATAGGTGCGGCGATGGAGTTGCACAGACTTGGCTACAAGTTCGAGAAGGTAAATCTCGGTGAGGGCGGAGTGGCAAACTAAAACCCAAAGCGATAAAAAAGGCCCCAAGAGGTGTTCAAACGACTCTTGGGGCCTTTTTGTTTAGGGTTGTATCCTTTACTTTGTCGGGTATGCTGCAATAAAGAGGTCGCGCTCACGAATCTGCGCTGCATTCTTGTGGAGATTTGCCAACGAGATATGACCAACAACATACTTGTAGTCGTTGCTTATGTACTGCTCCTCCACGCTATCGAACTCGAATAATGCACGATCCTCAGCATTCGAGTAGCGGAGATATACTCGTACCAACACATCGTCTGTATATTCAACCGGGGTGCGACCAATCATTCGCTTGTACTCGTAGCGGTAGTTGTAGAAGCAAGCCATAATATCGCTCAACACAGCCGAACCTGTCGGGTGACCGCCTGCACCACGACCAAACATAAACTGCTTGTCGTAGAACTTGCCCTTGATAACCACGCCATTGAACTCGTCCTCTACACTATATATATATTTCTCGCGCGAGATGAGCTGTGGCATAACGCTCATAATAATCTTGCCATTCTCCAACTTCTCGACATGGGCAACCAACTTGTAGCGACGCTCCTTCTCGTTCGCGAATCGGATATCGTTGTCGTTCATCGAAGATATACCGTAGGTAAAAATCTTCTCGGGCGACACATAGCAACCGAAGGCGTGTACAGTGATGATGATAAGCTTGAACAACGAGTCCCAACCGCCAATATCGAGTGTTGGGTCACTCTCGGCGAAGCCCAACTCCTGCGCACGGCGCAAAGCCACGTCGTAAGAGTAGTTCTCGTTAAAAATCTTCGAGAGAATGAAGTTCGACGAGCCATTCAAGATACCTTTAACCGATACGAGGAGGTCGTTGTCGTAGTACTCTTCGAGGTTGCGGATAACAGGAATCGAACCGCAAGCCGATGCATCGTAGAGCAACGCCACATTGTGCTTCTGCTGCAACTCAATCAATTCCGGAAGGTGGTGTGCCAGCATCTTCTTGTTGCCTGAAACAGCCGAAAGACCGCTTGTGAGGGCGCGCTTAACAATGTGGTATGCCGCCTCGGCATCGTCAATCAACTCAACAATAAGATTGATATCCTTGTCGTTAAAAATATCCTCGGCATTGTCGGTAAAGAACTCCTCCTTTACGCCGCGCTCCTTGCTCAAATCGCGTACGCAGACGCGCTTGATTGTCGCCTCCTTCGAGGAGATGGTGTTCAGAACATCGTAGAGTCCTCGACCTACATTGCCGAAGCCGAACATTCCGATTACAAGTTGTTTCTGTCCCATATATCTTTTTAGTTTATAAAATCCAAAATGAGTTTGTTGAGCGACTCTGCCTCGACCAAGAAGCCATCGTGTCCGAATGATGAGTCGATAAGGTGATAGTGCGAACCCTTGATATTGTCGGCAAGGTAGCGATTTTCGACCTCGGTGAAGAGGATGTCGCTTGTAATACCCACTACAAATGTGCGGCTCTTAATATTTTTCAACGCCTCGACCACGCCACCTCGACCACGACCAATATCGTGCGAATCAACCGCATACGAAACCGAAGCGTAGGAGTAGGCGTTAAATCTTCTGCGCAACTTCTCGCCCTGATAACGCTGGTACGAATGAACTCTGCGTTTGAAGAGGTCGCCCTTCAACTCCTCGTTATCCTGCTGTGTAAGGCAGTATGCCGGGCCACCACGATAACTCAACAACGCCACACTGCGTGCTGCCGCCATACCCGCCTCGCCCGCATCATCACGACGCTCGCCATAGGTTGGGTCGTTCTCCAAAATCCAACGCTGCGACTCGTTGAACGCCGAAATCCACGGTGTGGTGGTCGCTCCCGTAGCAATCAACACCAAGTTTTCTGCCAAATCGGGGTTTGCCAACACCATCTCCAAACACTGGAAACCTCCAATCGAACTACCGATAAGCAACTTTACTCGCTTAATGCCGAGATGCTCCGCCAAGCGACGGTGGCACTCTGCCATATCGCGCACGGTAACCTTCGGGAAGTCGCCATACCACTTCTCGCCCGTAGCAGGGTTAATCGAGAGTGGGCCCGTAGTGCCGTAGTGCGAGCCGAGGAAGTTGGCGCAGATGATAAAGTAGCGCGATGCATCGAGCAACTTTCCTTCGCCAATCATCTCGGGCCACCACGACTCCACATCCGACGATGCGGTCAAGGCGTGACATACCCAGATGATGTTCGAATCATTTTCGTTGCGCTCGCCATAGGTGTCGTAGGCGATTGTCAACTCGCTCAAAACACCTCCGCCCTCCAACTTTAACGGTGTTGTATCGTGAAAAAATTTAGCCACTAATTCTCAATTCTTAATTCTCAATTCTCAATTAGATTTGAGCAAAACTTTGCTCAAAGTCTTCGATAATATCCTCAACAGCCTCCAAGCCAGCCGAGATACGCAAGAGCGTAGGCGAGATACCTGCTCGCTTCAATGCCTCGGCGCTCAACTGCTTGTGGGTGGTCGAAGCTGGGTGGGTAACCACCGTAATTGAGTCGCCAATCATCGTCATATTGGCAACGAGTTTCAGCCCCTCAACCAACTTTACGGTGCTCTCCAAAGTACCCTTCATATCCACCGAGATTACACACGCAGCACCCTTGCGGAAGTACTTCTGCGCCAACTCGTAGCTTGGGTTATCCTCGAAGCCGACATAACTTACCGAGCGAACATTCTCGTTTGCACGGAAGAACTCTGCCAACTTTGCGGTAGCCTCCGCCTCGTGGCGAACTCGCAACGAGAGGGTTTCAAGACCGAGCATCATAAGATAAGTGTCGAATGGCGATGGGCAGCAACCGAAGTCGCGCAAGCCATCAACACGACACTTTACGATAAATGCCTGATTGCCGAAGGTCTTCCACAAATTCAAGCCGTGGTAGCCCTCCGATGGACCGTCAATTTCGGGATAGCGACCATTGCCCCAATCGAATGTTCCGCCATCGACGATAATACCGCCCATAGCCGTTCCGTGACCATTTATCCACTTTGTAGCCGAGTCGCAGATGATGTCCGCACCCCACTCAAACGGGTTGCAGAGGTAACCGCAAGCTCCGAAGGTATTATCCACAACGAGCGGCATTTGATGAGCGTGAGCAACCTTTGCCAACGCCTCCATATCGGCAACAATGCAGCCGGGGTTCGACATCGACTCCACGAACACGAAGCGTGTCTTCTCGTCAATCAACTCCTCGACAGCCTCTGCCGAAGCGTTCTTCGCAAAGCGCACCTCAACGCCGAGGTTGCGCAATGAAATCGAGAATTGATTGTGAGTTCCACCATAGACATATGGCGAAGTTACAATATTGTCGCCCGCCTTTGCCAATGCGGTTACGGTGAGCAAAATCGCCGACATACCAGACGAAGTTGCCAATGCACCTACGCCACCATACAATGCCGCCACACGATTTTCGTAGTTTGCGGTTGTAGGGTTATGGATTCGGGTATATATATTTCCAGGCTCGCTCAACTCGAAGAGGTTAGCGGCATAGTCGCAACTTTTGAAGTGATACGCAGCGGTAGGATAGATAGCCAAACCACGCGACAAAGTGTGGTCAGGTGCATATCCGCCGTGAATCTGCAATGTCTCGAAACGGAGTTTTTTCTCGCTCATCGTAATAGAGTTAAAATAAATTTATCGGGCAAAGATAGCATAAAAAAATTGAGAATTGAGAATTGAGGATTGAAAATTACACAAAAAAGAAGAGTTTGGCAAAATTTACCAAACTCTCCACTCTAAACTTTCAACTCTCAACTTACTCCTTCACCTTCTTGCCCCAATTGAGGATTGGCAACAAGAACGAGATAACCGATGCTCCAATCCAGAAGATTGCTGCATCCGAGAAGTCGTAGTGCTTAACAACCTCGCCAAGTTCGTTTACCGTCTCGGTGATATTGCTGTTCACGAGGTAACCGCTCACCTTCTCCTGGATAGAAGCTGCAGCATAGCTTACCATACCTACGATACCGAGTGCTGCGCCTGTTGCCTTACGAGGAACGATGTCCACAGCCATCAAGCCACCCAAGAATGCAATCAATACACCGATGGAGATACCGAAGAGAGCCATCGAGAGAACGCTCACCCAATATTCGTCACCACCATAGATGAACAATGCATAAGAGACCGAAAGGAGGATACCCGAAACAAACGCCGGCATCTTACGATCACCCTTGAACAATACATCCGACATCCAACCGGCTACAACGGTACCGACAATGCCCAACCAAGCATTGATTGAGATAATTGTCGAAGCCTCCATCAAGCTATAACCCTTTATCTCCTGCATAAAGAGTACTCCCCACGAATTCAACGAGTAACGAGAGATGTACATAAATGCCGAAGCAAGAGCCAATATCCAAACAGCAGGGGTCTTCAAAGCGAGTTTCTGAGCAGCACCTGCCGAGCCGTCATCATCGCTCTTCTTCACCTCGACCTTCTCGCCGGTCAACACCTCAATTGAAGGCAAGCCCTTACTCTCAGGAGTATCGTGCATCAAGAAGATGATAATCAAAATTCCTATCAAACCAGCAATAGCGGCACCGAAGAAGCCCCACTGCCATCCTGCATAGGCTACGATTGAGCCTACAAAGATGAATGAAAGGCCCTCTCCGAGGTTGTGGCTCGCCGAGAAGAAACCATAGAATGTTCCACGACGAGAGAGTGGGAACCAACGCGAAAGCGCGATAATTGCCGGTGGCGCACCCATCGACTGACCCCAACCGCTTAATCCCCACAAAATTGCAAAGGCGATGAACACCATAAACGAGATGTTCTTTGCCTGAGCAGGATCTACGCCGATGAGAGCAGCATACTGCTCGCTACCTGTCAAACCAAAGATACCCATCAAGAGGCAGGCAAGGGCCGAGACAATAAGACCTGTTGCCATAAATCGTTTGATATTCGAGTGGTCGGCCAAGAAGCCATTCACGAACTTTCCGATAGCATAAGCTGCCAAAGTTACAGCACCTACTGTACCGAGCTGGTCGGCATCGAGCAGACCGCTATCGATAATCGGCTTCTTCATCACATTGAGAGCCGCACGGCAAACATAGTAGAAGCTGTATCCGAGCGTTCCTGCCACAAACGATTGGAACGCCAACGACTTGTGATACCTCTTCTGAGCCTGCTCGTCGAGGTCTGTACGAAGCGGTGCCGGAGCGCTTGTCTTAAAAAAATTCAAAAATCCCATAAAATTTTTCAGCTATTTAAGTTAGTTTATTTCAGCGTATGTCGTCCTTTGCTCTCCAAGTAGTTGATGAGCATCTGAGGTCGGTCGGTCTGAATCATCGAGGTTCCATACGAGAGAATTTTACCGTAGATTTTCTCCTCGTTGCCTACGGCAGCATCGTCGTCGTAACCATTCTCCTTACCACCGCACAATTTGCCCCACAAAGTGTTAATCCAGAGTCGCTTACCACTCTTAACCACCTTCTTAAAGACCTTGCCTTCGCCCTTTAACGAGCCATCCCAACACATCTCGTAAGCGATAAATGGAAGGTCGGTAGAGAGGTAGTCATTGAAGAGAAGTTCGTGCTTGCCCCACGACTTTGCGTTGTAGTTGATAACAGGCATATAGAGCATATTCTGCTTGTGGTGCGAGAAGAAATCCTTCATCGCAGCAGGCGACTTGCTACTTTTCATAATTACCTGATCAGCCATCTTGCGTTTTACGAGCATATCCATAATCTGATCATAGTAGTTTACCGCCTTGTCGAGGTTGATAAGAACGCGATCTTTGCAGAGATCGAGCGCCTCAGCCAAGGTTGGCATCTTGTAGCGAGTTACAGCATTGTGTCCTGCACGCAAATAGCAATTACGGATGTAGTCGAGTGTCAACTCGGCAATTTTACCCTTGCCGTTGGTTGTACGGTTGATGGTGCGGTCGTGGCAAATCACTAACTCGCCATCGGCAGTACGATGTACATCCAGCTCAACGATATCAACCCCCATCTTAATAGCCGACTCGATAGCCTCCAACGAGTTCTCGGGGAAGTTGCGCCAATCGGCACGGTGTGAAACCACAAACACATACTCCGACTTCGGGTTGCGCAACTCACGCAACAACTTATCGGTACGACTCTCTGCAATCGCCACAAATGCCGTAGCAACGAGCGCAAGGGTTAAAATAAACCTCTTCATTGTTCAAGTTTTTATTTGATTGCAAATTTTCCTTCGAGTGTAGCGTACGAATCTGCACCTACCCAAACCTTGAAGTCGCCCTTGTCCTCCTTCCAGCTCATATCACTATGGCAATATGCCAACTCCGAGGTGGGAAGTTCGAAGGTAATAACCTTCGACTCGCCAGCCTTCAACGAGAAGCGCTCAAAGCCCTTCAACTCGCGTACAGGGCGAGTGGTCTCTGCCACAACATCGTGCACATATAGTTGTGCCACATCGTCGCCATCGTACTTGCCCTTGTTGGTAACCTTAACGCTAACCTTCACTACGCCGCCAAGTTCAACAGTCGGAGTCAAAACCTTCAAATCCGAATACTCGAACTCGGTGTAGCTCAAACCATAGCCAAATGGGAAGAGTGGGGCATTCTGAATATCAACATAGCTCGCACTATATCCCTGCGGCTTGAATTGGCTCTTTGCCGGGCGACCTGTATTTTTCGAGTTGTAATGAACAGGAATCTGTCCTACATGGTATGGAAACGACATCGTGAGGTGCCCCGAAGGGTTCTTGTCGCCCGAAACAAGGTCGGCAACCGCAGGACCAGCCATTGTTCCTCCGTGCCAAGTCAACAACACAGCATCAGACTTCTCCACCTCGTTGCGAATATCCATTGCGCGACCAGTCGAGAGGAGTACAACAATCTTCTTGCCCGTCTTCTTCAAGGCGTCGAGCAACTGCTGCTGATCCTCGGGAACCGAAATCGAAGCACGAGAACGCGACTCTCCGCTGTGCCAACCCGAAAGACCTACCGAAAGGAGAATTACATCCGACTGCTCAGCAATCTTTACAGCCTCCTCGATGCCGCCTTCGATAAGTCCATTCTTATATCTGCCACACTCGTAGGCCTTGGTGTAGAGCACATTCTCCTTGCCAAAACGCTCTTCGAGGGCAGTGCGAACAGTAATCGAATGCTCTTTCTCGCCCAAGCCTCGCCAAGCACCAAGCTGGTCGATTTGCGAGTCGGCAAATTGACCGATAAGGGCAATCTTTACGCCCTTTTGGAGTGGCAATACACCGTCGTTTTTGAGCAAAACCATCGACTCGGTAGCCACCTCGCGAGCAAACGCCAAGTGTTCTGGGCGATAGTACGAACTCTTCTGGTCCTGAGAACCATATCGGTATGGGTCTTCGAACAAGCCGAGGCGATACTTCACCGCCAAAACCTCGCGAACAAGCTCATCGACGAGCTTCTCCGAGATGCGACCCTCCTTAACGAGTTGCTCACCGTGGGCGATATAGTCGCCACCGAGCATATCCATATTGAGGTGAGCCTTCAACGCCAACTCGGCAGCCTCCTTGCCATCGGCAGCCACACCGTGGATAATCATCTCGTTTACAGCCTTCCAATCCGAAACAACAAAGCCCCTGAAACCCAACTCCTTGCGGAGAAGGTCGTACAAGAGCCATTTGTTGCCCGAAGCCGGCACACCGTGGAAGTCGTTGAACGACGACATAACCGTAACAGCACCAGCATCTACCGCAGCACGATATGGTGGGAGATAGAGATTGCGGAACATCAACTCCGACATATCGACCGTATTGTAGTCCCTACCTGCCTGTGCCGCTCCATAAGCCGCAAAGTGCTTCACGCAAGCGGCAATAGTCTTATCCGACGAAAGGTCTTTGCCCTGATAACCACGCACCGTAGCGGCAGCAATCTTTGCTCCGAGGTATGGGTCCTCGCCTGCGCCCTCCGACACACGGCTCCAACGAGGATCTACCGAGATGTCGCACATTGGCGAGAAGGTCCAATGAATACCTGCCGCAGCACTCTCTTCGGCAGCAACTCGCGCTGCACCCTCTACTGCGTCGAGGTTCCACGAGCACGACATAGCGAGGTTCTCGGGGAAGATAATCTTACAGCCGTGAATAATGTCGTAACCGAAGATAAGAGGAATACCCAAGCGGCTCTCTTCCACCGCCATCTTCTGCAAGCGCAAAGCCTCTTCGGGCTTGCGAATCGAGAGGAACGAGCCAACCTCGCCCTTGCGAACAGCGCTCTCGATGTCGCCCTTAACGCCACCCGGGCCTGTAACTACGCCTTTGCGAGTGATAAACTGTTCGAGCTGACCAAACTTCTCACGCAAGGTCATCTTCTTGATGAGTTTGTCGGCAAATTTGAACGCCTCTTTCTCCTCTTGTGTTATCTGCGCTACGGCAGTGTTGGCAACAAGGGCCAACATGAGCATTAAAATTGAAAATTTCTTCATATCAACTGAGTTGTGATGTTGCAATAGAAGGGGCGATATAACACACCCCTTCCATATCTACTCTATTCTACTTTGCCTGCCAAACGAGTGCCGAAGCACCGAGAACAGCTGCATTCTTATTCTGCAATTCGCTTGGGAGAACCTTCACCTTGTTCTTGAAGGCGATGAGCATATTCTCCTCCATGTACCACTTGATAGGGTCGAAAATCAAATCGCCCGCCTTTGCCAAGCCTCCGAAGATGAAGATAGCCTCAGGTGAAGTGATGGTAACAGCGTCAGCCAAAGCGTAGCCAAGTTTTTGACCTGTAAGACGGAAACACTCCTTGGCGATAGGGTCGCCTTTGGCTGCAAACTGCGAAAGTGTAGCGGCTTCGAGCTGGTCAAACGAGTACTCACGAAGCGGTGATGGGTCGTTCATTGTAGCCATCAACTCGAAAGCGGTGCGCTTGATACCTCCTGCCGAGGTGTAGGTTTCAAGACAACCCTTGCGTCCGCAACCACACTCACGACCACCACGCTCGACGATGACATGACCAAACTCACCGGCAAAGCCATCGTGTCCGTATATCATCTCGCCATTGGCAACAAAACCCGAACCGACACCCGTGCCGAGGGTTATCATTACAAAGTCCTTCATGCCCTTCGCACCACCATAAACCATCTCTCCGATAGTTGCAGCGTTTGCATCGTTGGTAACATATACCGGAATACCGCCAAAGTGTTTGCCCAAATCCTCGGCAAGGTTGAAGATGCGCTCTTCGTCTTTCTTGCCGGCAGCGAGTTGCTCCTTTGAGAACTTCCACATATTCGAAGGAATTTCGACAGTACCTTTGTAGTAGTTGCCGTTTGGCGCACCAATGCCAATGCCCACCAAGTCGTAGTTGAAGTTGATGCCTCCAAGCAGAGTCTTCATTGCGGTTGCCAAATCCTCTATGTAGCGAGGGTAGTCGTCGTATGCCATATACGAGCGTGTCGAGATAGCCGACTCTCCGAAGATTTCACCCTTCTCGTCTACAAGACCAAAAGCGGTATTTGTTCCGCCGATGTCGATTCCAAAAACAAGTTTTTTCATAGTCAATAATCTTTAATATTTTGTGATAAATTTTAGTCGGTCCAAATTTGTTTCAATTTAATCACTCAAAGTTAGGCATAATTTCCAAGATTACAAAATTTTTTGTACCTTTGAGAGTTGATTTCAAAAAAAGTAAATATTTACACTCTATTGCAATGAGGTTATATACAAATAATGAATTGCTTTCGCTCTTTGAGCGACACATTGCCCAGATGCCCACGCCGGAGGAGCCGCAGCGCCTCTATGCCCCAATTAAGTATGGCTTGGAGGTGGGCGGAAAACGCATCAGACCAATCCTTCTTATGCTCTCCTACAATGTGTATGCCGAAGATATCGAGCGAGCGTTGATGCCCGCTATGGCTGTTGAGATTTTCCACAACTTTACACTTCTGCACGACGACATAATGGACAATGCCGCTGTGCGTCGAGGTCGCCTTTCGGTACCGGCAAAGTGGGGCGAAAATGTGGCTATTTTGTCGGGCGATGCAATGCTGATTTTGGCGTACAACCACCTGCAACGAACACATACCGACCAACTTGCAAAGGTCTTCGAGACCTTCAACAAGATGGCGGCCGAGGTGTGCGAAGGACAGCAGTTCGATATGGATTTCGAAACGCAGTCGAAGGTGTCGGTGGTCGATTATATGAGAATGATTGAACTTAAAACCGCAGCCCTGCTCGCCGGCTCGGCTCATATAGGAGCGACACTTGCAGGTGCATCGGCTCGCGACTGCCACAACCTCTACAACTTTGCGTTGGAGGTGGGCTTGGCGTTCCAACTTCAAGATGACTTGCTCGATAGTTTTGGCGACGAGCGACTTGGCAAGAAGATTGGTGGCGACATCCTCGAAGGCAAGAAGACTATTCTTATGATTGAGGCCTTCTCTCGTGCCAACGAGGAGCAGCGCGAGGTGCTACGCACAACCCACCTGCGCGAGGATTTGTCTGATGCAGAGAAGATTGCGACAATCAAGGCTTTGTACGAGGCGTTGGGAGTTCCAGAGCGAGTGGAGCAGCAGATTGCGCAGAGATTCCAGAGGGCTCTCTCGATTTTGGATGCGCTCGAAGTGCCACAAGAGCGCACCGTAGAACTTCGTCGCTATGCCGAAAATCTAATCGGAAGAAAGAGCTAAACGAGAGATGCGCGCCAATAAAATGGCATTTAATGACATGCGGGCTTTCAGCCCTGAATGACATTTAATGGCAGCGCAGTCTGACGACTGTTTAATAATAGGCGCATTGCCATTCAGCGAGCATAAGCGAGCGCATGCCATTTGTTGCCATTCAGCGAGAGAATCGATATGCTTCGCTAAAAAACGATTAAAAGTTAAGGATTATGATTAAACGAACAGATATCGAAATTATGGCCCCTGTGGGCTGTTATGAGTCGCTACACGCTGCGATAAATGCCGGTGCAAACTCGGTCTATTTCGGCATTGGCCGATTGAATATGCGCTCTGCGTCGGCAGCAAACTTCTCCGAGAAGGATTTGGAGCAGATTGTCGAGATTGCCCACGCCGCAGGTGTAAAGACCTACCTTACGGTCAACACCATCATCTATGATGATGAGTTGCAGGCGATGCACGAGGTTGTTGACAAGGCGAAGGCGGTGGGCGTGGATGCCATTATTGCATCGGACCTGGCGGTTATCACCTACGCCTACCACGCAGGCGTTGAGGTGCATATTTCTACACAATGCAATATCTCCAATTCGGAAGCAGTAAAGTTCTTCTCGCAGTGGGCAGATGTGGTGGTTCTGGCGCGAGAATTGTCGTTGGAGCAGATTGCAGCGGTGCACAAAGCAATCGTCGAGCAGGATATTCGAGGACCGAAGGGAGAGTTGGTCGAGATTGAGATGTTCGCTCACGGAGCGTTGTGTATGTCGATTTCGGGCAAGTGTTACCTGAGTCAGCACGAAACAAACTGCTCGGCAAACCGCGGTGCTTGCCGTCAGATTTGCCGCAGAAAGTACACCATTCAAGATAAAGATACGGGCGAGATGCTCGATATAGACGGTCGCTATATCCTCTCGCCAAAAGACCTCTGCACGGTCGATTTTCTCGACCAATTCATTGCTGCGGGAGTGCGAGTCCTGAAAATCGAAGGTCGAGCACGAGGTGGCGAGTATGTCAAGCGAGTGGTTGAGGCGTACGACAAGGCTCTGCGACTTATCGAAGCGGGCGAATACACCCGTGAAAATGCAGAGGCGTTGAAAGAGGGTTTGTTGCGAGTATTCAACCGAGGTTTCTGGGGTGGATACTATGCGAACAAACTCATTGTTGAGCACACAAACGCCTACGGCTCATCGGCAACCCACCGCAAGGAGTATGTCGGCAAAATTACCAACTATTTCAAAAATATCGGTGTAGCCGAAATCACGGTTGAGGCTTCGACTTTGGCGGAGGGCGACGACATTCTGATTATGGGCGAAACCACAGGTGTAGTGGAGCAGAAGGCCGAAAACATCGTCTTGAACGAGCAGATTGTCGAGGGTGTTAAGCAGGGCGATGTTTGCTCGATTAAGACCGTCGAGGTTGTTCGCCGAGGTGATAAACTTTATAAAGAGGTACTACGATAAACAGAGCAGATTATGAAGAGAGGTATCCTATTTGTGTGTTCAATTCTTGCCACCCTGTCGGCAATGGCATTCGAAACAAAGGTGCAGACCAAGTCGGTGGGCGATGTAGCCATTTCGTGCAAGGATAACGCCTGGGAAATCGACGCAAAAGTGGTATCAAAGGGCGAAATCGAGGAGATTGTCATCGAGATGACTGCTCCGCAACCAACCGCCCCTTCTCCTTTGAAGGTGGAGTTTACGACTCCGCAGTTGGATGCTCACCACTTGTGGCATACCAATCGTAGCAATCGCACTATTTTACCGCCCGATTGGAGTGGTAAGTACTCATCGGCATTGGCGCAAACTGTACCGCTCTACTCCTTCATAAACAACAATAACCACAACCGCCTGACCATTGCAACAAGCGAGGCAAAACGCCGTGTCAATGCGAAGGTCGGACTACGAGAGGAGGGGGCTGTATTATATGGTGCATTGACCTTCTTCACCGAGGCTGAGGCTCCGATTTCGCACTACAAAACAACCATTTTGCTCGATAAGCGAGATATCTTTTGGGCCGATGCCATTCGTGAGGGTGTTGCGTGGATAGAGTCGCTCAACGACTTCAAGGTGTGCCGAGTTCCCGAGGCGGCATTCGAGCCACTCTACTCGACCTGGTATCAGTTCCACCAGCAGATTACCGACACGGAGATTGAGGCGGAGTGTCGTGAGGCTGTAAAGCTCGGAATGAAGACCATAATCGTGGATGATGGTTGGCAGACCGCCGATAATAATCGTGGTTACGCCTATTGTGGCGATTGGAAGGTTGCACCTGTCCGCATAAAAGATATGGCAGCCCATGTAAAGCGTGTGCAGGATATGGGTATGAAGTATATGCTGTGGTACTCTGTACCATTTGTCGGAGAGCATAGCCAGGCCTACGAGCGTTTTAAGGGTAAGTTCCTCGGCCCGAGCCATGGTGCATTTGTCCTCGACCCTCGCTTCCCAGAGGTGCGAGAGTATCTGATTTCGACCTACGAGAAGGCGTTGCGAGATTGGAATTTGGATGGCTTCAAGTTGGACTTTATCGACTCGTTCCGCATTAAGGGCACCGATCCCGCTGTGGCCGAGAACTATGCAGGTCGAGATATTAAGAGTCTTCCCGAGGCGGTAGATGTGCTGATGAAGGGGGTTTTATCTCGCCTTCAAGCCATCAAGCCCGACATTTTGATAGAGTTCCGCCAAAACTACATAGGTCCGGCCATTCGCCAATATGGAAATATGTTCCGTGCAAGCGACTGCCCGGGAGATATGCAAAATAATCGTATACGCATTTCCAACCTCCGACTTACGAGTGGCATAACGGCGGTTCACGCCGATATGATTGAGTGGAATCCTAACGAGAAGCCAGAGGTGGCGGCTCGTCATATCCTCTCGGCACTGTATGGCGTAGTGCAGTACTCGGTGATGTTGCGAGGTATTCCACAGTCGCATAGAGAGGTGGTAAAGCATTGGTTGGAGTTCTCACAAAAACACCGCCAGACGCTGCTTCACGGCTCTTTCCGTCCTTATCACCCCGAGGCTTGCTTCCCTATCTTGGAGGCAGAGAGCAAGATGGAGCGCATCATCTCTGCATACCAGGAGGGAGTGGTCGTAAAGGCAGAAAAGTGCGATAGAGAGATCTATATTATCAACGCAACGGGCGCAGAGAAAGTTGTTGTTGAGTTGGAGAAGAAGCCTAAAAAGGCGGAGTACTACGACACCTATGGCAACCTTGTTGCAGGAGCGAAACTCGCAAAGGGTTTACAAAGTGTGAATATCCCCGTCAGCGGATATGTAAAACTGATTTATTAACGAAAACCATATAGAATATGTTTAGTGCAAATACCTACAAAAGCCGTCGTGCCGAGTTGCGCAAGCGCATCGGCAGCGGCTTGATTTTGATTGCGGGTAACACCTACTCGCCAAACAACTATCCAAATAACGCTTACTACTTCCGTCAGGACTCGACCTTCCTCTACTACTTCGGTTTGAACTTGCCAACCTTGATGGCAGTGATAGATGCCGAGTCGGGCGAGGAGATGCTCTTTGGCGACGATTTCACCGTCGAGGATATCATCTGGACAGGCCCACAGCCTTGTCTTGTGGAGTTGGGTGCACAGGTGGGTGTGACGAACTGTCAGCCATTGAAGGCTCTCGACGGAGTTATTGCCGAGGCGTTGAAACTTGGTCGCAAGATTCACTTCCTTCCGCCATATCGTGGCGAGAGCAAGATCGAGTTGGCTCGCCTTTTGGGCTTACCAATTGCAGAGCTTTACAACCACAAATCTGTTGATTTGATGTTTGCCGTAGCCGAGATGCGTGAGGTTAAGTCGGCAGAGGAGATTGAGGCGTTGGAGCGTGCATTCCAGCTCGGATATGCTATGCACACAACCGCTATGAAGATGTGTAAGGCGGGCGTTGTTGAGCGCGAGATAGCAGGCGCAATGGAGGGTATTGCCAAGGCGCAGGGTTTGGGTGTTTCGTTCCCAAGTATTGTGTCGCAACACGGCGAAACACTCCACAACCTCAATAGCGACGGAGTGTTGGAGAATGGTCGTCTCCTCTTGGTTGATGCGGGTGCCGAGTCGCTCGAAAACTACTGCTCGGACCACACTCGTACCTACCCAGTTTCGGGCAAATTCACCCAGAAGCAGAAGGATATTTATGAAATAGTACTTCGTGCTCACGATGAGGCTCCGAAGAATATGAAGGCTGGCGCAATGTATATGGAGGAGGTGCACAAGAGGGCGCTCCTATCGTTGGCAGAGGGCTTGCACGATGTTGGCTTGATTAAGGGTGTGCCACAAGATGCTGTCGAGGCGGGGGCGATGTACTTGTTTATGCCTCACGGCCTTTCGCACGGCTTGGGAATGGACGTTCACGACTGCGAAGCTATGGGTGAGCGTAGTTACGACTTCTCGGAGTTCAAAGAGAGGGCTGTTGCATCGGGTACTTGTGTCTATCGTGCCGCTTGGAAGTTGCGCGAGGGAACAGTTATGAGCAATGAGCCGGGCATCTACTTTATCCCAGCCTTGATTGATAAGTCGAAGGCAGAGGGATTATATAAAGGTATCGTAAACTACGACCTCTTGGAGGAGTATCGCGACTTTGGCGGTATCCGCATCGAGGATGATGTTGTAGTTACTGCCGAGGGTGGTCGAGTGATTGGCGACAAGCATATCCCTTCGTCGGTTGAGGAGTTGGAGGCAGTGGTGGGCAAATAGTATGATACTTCTCTTCCCAACCGAACTCGAATCGGCAAAGCTTAAAGCCTTGCGCCCCGACCTCGATATTCGCATCTGCGGTGTCGGGGCAGTTGAGACTGCTACTGAGGTGGCTCGCATACTCCGCACCGAGCATAAACCGTTGCTCCTTTGCGGTATTGCTGGGGCGTACGACCACAACCTCAAAAAAGGCGATGTGGTAGCGGTTACGGAGGAGCGATTTGCCTACCTCTCAACGGGTTATGACCGCTCGTACCTCGCTTCGATGGTGGTTGATGGGTTGCCTATGGTGCGTAGCAACACCGTGTCGCACTGCTCGCAAGAGGCTGATGGTGCCGAAATTGAAAATATGGAAGGAGCCTCACTCTTTGCTATGGCGCAAGCCGAGGGGGTGCGCTGTGGCGAGATTCGTGCCATATCGAACTATGTGGGCGAGGAGCGTGGCGAATGGGATATTCCGCTTGCCCTCGAACGCCTGACCGAAACTATCTTAAATCTCGATTTAGAGAGCGAAGAATGAAAAAACTATCACTCCATATTTCACCCTGCCCGAACGACACATTCGCCTTCGATGCAATCATAAATCGTCGCATCGAACACGACTTCGACCTTGCGGTGGAGTACCACGACATCGAGGAGTTGAACGAGGGTGTTCTGCGTGGCGAGCCCGATATCTCAAAGATTAGTTATGCGGTATATCCACTTGTAAAAGAGCGATATACACTGCTCGATAGTGGCTCGGCGCTCGGTCGTGGCAATGGGCAACTCCTGGTGCATCGTAAGGGCGAAACCTCGCCTATTCGCAAGGTCCTTGCACCCGGATTGAACACAACAGCAAATGCCCTCTTAAAACGATATTTTCCTGATATTGAGGAGGTGGAACAACGCCTATTTTCGGAGATTGCCGCAGCGGTTGAGCGTGGCGAGGCGGACGCAGGTGTATTGATTCACGAAGGTCGCTTTGTCTATGAGCGTCGAAATTTGGAGTTGGTTGCCGACCTCGGAAAATTGTGGGAAAACGAAACAAATCTACCCCTTCCACTCGGTGCTATTATCGTTAAACGAGAAATCGCAGAAAATATAATATCGAAATTCGATAATCTACTCTCAAACAGTGTGCGTTTTGCTCTCGAAAATCCACTTTTGTCGCGTGATTTTGTAAAGGAGCATGCGCAAGAGTTGGAGGATGATGTTATCGAAAAGCATATATCGCTCTTTGTGAATGACTACACCATTTCGCTTGGCGAGGAGGGAGTACAAGCAGTCAAACGACTGCTTGAAGTTAAAAGTTAAGAGTTAAAAGTTAAATTTTCTCTCGTCTTTCGTCACTCGTCTCTCGTCTTTTTATTATATTTGTACCAACAAATAAACTATCACGCAAAATGAAAAGTGATTTTTTGGTTATCGGCTCGGGCTCGGCGGGTTTGTCGTTTGCCCTGAAAGTTGCCGATACAGCCACAGTTACAATCGTTACCAAAGGCAAACTCAACGAGTGTAACACCAACTATGCACAGGGCGGTATCTGCTCTGTAACCTACGCCCCCGACACATTCGAGAAACATATCGAGGATACCCTCGTTTGCGGTGCAGGCAAGTGCGACCCAAAGGCGGTAGAAATCGTCGTAAAGAATGCACCTCGCTCTGCCGAAGATTTGATTCGCTGGGGAACACGCTTTGACCGCCGTGAGGATGGTGGTTTCGACCTTCACCGCGAAGGCGGACACTCCGAGCACCGTATTCTCCACTACCAAGACCTCACGGGTGCCGAGATTGAGCGTGCGCTTATCGAGCAGGTGCGCAACCACCCGAATATTACGATTTTGGAGGACCACTTTGCGATTGACCTTCTCACACAGCACCACCTCGGCGAGATTGTAACACGCCACACACGAGGTTTGGCTTGCTTCGGAGCGTATATCCTAAACACCCAAACCAACGAGATTTTTACCTGCCTTGCCAAATTTACCGTTGTAGCAGCAGGCGGTTGCGGAAATATCTACCACACAACAACCAATCCGGGTGTGGCTACGGGTGACGGTATTGCAATGTGCCACCGTGCCAAGGCAAAGACCGAGAATATGCAGTTTATTCAGTTCCACCCAACCGCCCTCTACCACCCAGGCGAGCGCCCTTCGTTCCTCATCACCGAGGCGATGCGAGGTTATGGCGCTGTACTCCGACTCCAAAACGGCAAGGAGTTTATGCATAAGTATCACCCAATGAAGTCGTTGGCTCCGCGCGATGTGGTGGCTCGCTCGATTGACCATGAGTTGAAGATTCGAGGTGAGGAGTTTGTCTATCTCGATGTTACCCATATGCCAGCCGAAGAGACCAAACACCACTTCCCTAACATCTACGAGAAGTGCCTATCAATTGGTATCGACATCACCAAGGATATGATTCCTGTATGCCCTGCGGCGCACTACTGCTGCGGAGGTGTCAAGGTCGATTATAATGGAGAAAGTTCTATTCGCCACCTCTATGTCTTGGGAGAGAGCAGTTGTACAGGCTTGCACGGTGCAAACCGCTTGGCATCGAACTCGCTCACCGAGTCGTTCGTATATTCGGATATTGCAGCCCACCACGCACTCGAAAGACTCGACAAGGTCGATTTCCAGGAAGGTATCCCCGATTGGGACTTCGAGGGCACAGCCGAGGCAGAAGAGATGGTGCTCGTGATGCAGGATAGAAAGGAGTTGCGCTCAATAATGTCGAACTATGTAGGCATCGTGCGCTCGAACTTGCGACTCGATAGAGCCTTGAAGCGTTTGGCGGTAATCTGGCAAGAGACCGAGGAGCTCTATAACCGCACCAAGCCGTGTCGCGAGTTGTGCGAGTTGCGCAATATGATTGCTGTGGCTTACCTTACCATCAAACAGGCGCGCGAGTGCAAGGAGTCGGTTGGTCTGCACTATACCATCGACTATCCACCACAGAAATAAGAGTAATAATAAAGGGTGATTTCAGCGTTACGCTCCTTCTCGAAAACCTCATTTACGCCAAGTAAACTGCGGTTTCTCGAAGTTCGCAAGCCTTGAAATCTCTCCTTTATAATCACTCTTTTGTCGGGTAAACGGAAATAGAAAACTAATGCCGAGCAAAATCGCTCGGCATTTTTACTTTTATTTTGCACCAAATCAAAATTTCTCTCGTCTTTCGTCTCTCGTCTTTCGTCTTTTTATTATCTTTGCGCCCGAAAAAAGAATGTAGAATTTAATTCGCCAATAGCTAATGGCTAATGGCTAACAGCCAAATGATATTATGACGCTCAACGAAGAGATTGCAAGAAGACGAACATTCGCAGTTATCGCCCACCCCGATGCAGGTAAGACCACTTTGACCGAGAAGTTGCTCCTCTTTGGTGGTGCTATCCACATTGCTGGTGCGGTGAAGAGCAACAAGATTAAGAAGGGTGCAACATCCGTCTTTATGGAGATTGAGCGTGAGCGTGGTATCTCGGTGGCTACTTCGGTGATGGGATTTGACTACAAGGGTGTGAAGATCAACATCCTCGATACCCCGGGCCACGAGGATTTTGCCGAGGATACCTATCGTACTTTGACCGCCGTAGATTCGGTTATTATCGTTATCGACGGTGCAAAGGGTGTCGAGACACAGACCCGCCGACTGATGAATGTCTGCCGTATGCGCAATACGCCCGTAATGGTATTTGTAAACAAGATGGATCGCCCATGCAAGGATCCATTCGACCTGCTCGACGAGATTGAGCGTGAGTTGCAGATTAAGGTGCGACCTCTCGCCTTCCCGATTTCGAGCGGACCATCGTTCAAGGGTGTGTATAACCTCTACGAGCACAATATTTCGCTCTTCACATCTGATGAGCGCCAAACCGCTAACGCCTCGACTGTGGATATCGACGACATCAACTCGAAGGAGATAGATACAATCATCGGTGAGCGCTACGCCAACCAACTCCGCGAGGATGTTGAGTTGGTGGAGGGTGTTTACGACGAGTACAATAACGACGACTACTTGGCAGGCAAACTTGCTCCGGTATTCTTCGGCTCGGCTGTAAACAACTTCGGTGTGCGCGAGTTGTTGGAGTGTTTTATTCGCATTGCTCCATCGCCACGCCCATCGACGACTGAAACTCGTCAAATTGAGCCTCAGGAGCAGAAAATGACGGGTTTTATCTTTAAGATTCACGCCAATATGGACCCTAACCACCGCGACCGTATCGCCTTTATGAAGATATGCTCGGGTGTGTTCGAGCGAAATAAGAACTACCTCCACGCAGCGAGTGGCAAGCAGATGAAATTCTCTTCGCCTACTGCATTTATGGCGGAGAAAAAGTCGATTATCGACTTCGCATATCCGGGCGATATCGTAGGTCTGCACGATGCTGGCAACTTCAAGATTGGCGATACCTTCACCGGAGGTGAAAAGTTGAAATTTACGGGTATTCCGTCGTTCTCGCCGGAGTTGTTCCGCTATATCGAGAATGCCGACCCGATGAAGTTCAAGCAGCTGGCAAAGGGCGTCGATCAGCTTATGGACGAGGGCGTGGCACAGCTCTTTACCTCGTCGTTGAATGGTCGTAAGATTATTGGTACGGTGGGACAGTTGCAGTTTGAGGTTATTCAGTACCGCTTGGAGCACGAGTATGGTGCAAAGTGTCGTTGGGAGCCTATTTCGATACATAAGGCGTGCTGGATTGAGAGCGATAATGCCGAGCAGTTGGCGGACTTTAAGCGCCGCAAACATGCCAATATGGCAAAGGATAAGCACGATAGAGATGTTTTCCTTGCCGATACGAGCTATGCTTTGGCTCTTGCCCAGGAGAAGTTCCCCGATATTAAATTCCATTTTACTTCGGAGTTTTAGGGGAAGTTTAAGGCTTTTGTCGTGGCAAAAAGGGCGATTTAGTCAGGAAAAAACATTAAAAATGCAATTTTTTTAAAAAATTCTTGCACAGTAAAAATTTTTGCCATATATTTGCACTCGCAATCGGGAAATTTGGTTGCACGGTTCTAAAAGTTCGGCATTTTTGCTGAATGTAAAATGCGGAAATAGCTCAGTTGGTAGAGCACAACCTTGCCAAGGTTGTGGTCGCGAGTTCGAGTCTCGTTTTCCGCTCCAAGTCCAAAAGATTTGAGGACAAAATCAAGCAAAACCCTTTGAAACATCGTTTCAGAGGGTTTTTCATTTGTTGTCGGTCTGTATCGTTCCGACACCGTGGAGCCCCTACCCGACATAGCCCGAACCTCGAAGTGTCCCTCCGTATTTCCACCGTGAAAATAAGGGACACTTACTCCGAAATGAAGGGACACTTTGATATTTTTTCGGCTTTCTACAAACTTTTCAGACTGGCAGTTGCCTACACTTTCTAAAAAACAGTCAGATGAAAAGTACATTCAGAATCCTATTCTATGCAAAGTGGGAGGCAAGCGATGAGGCAAAGATGCTCCCAATCTATGTTCGCATTACAATCAACGGCACAAAGGCTCGTTTCAGCCTTAAAATCCGCGTGTCAGAGAAAATCTGGGACGCCAAGAGTGGTCGTGCCATCGGGCATAGCCACGAGGCCCTGCAAGCCAACCGCTACCTCGATAGCGTTGTTACACGCATCAATACCATATATTATCGTCTGTGCGAGCAGAGCGAGGCTGTAACGGCTCAAATGGTGCGTGATGAGTTCCTCGGCGTGAAAGCACCCAGCAAGACACTACTTTCGGTGTTTGCCGAGTTCAACGATAGGCAGGAGAATCTTATCGGTGTGGATATCACGCAATCGACATTCAACAAGTTCGACTTGACATTTCGTCGCCTGGAAGAGTTTCTGCGAGTGAAACGCAATCGACCGGATATCCCCGTATCGCTGGTCGATAGAGATTTTGTGCTCGACTTTGAAGCCTATTTGAAGGTCGATTACCACCTGCAAGCCAACTCTGCCGAGAAGTTGATGCGTATCTTTAAGCGTATTACCACGATGTGTTTCAAAAGTGGACTGATGGCAAAAGACCCATTTTGCGATGTGCGATTGAAGAAGGTCAAGAAGGATAGAGGCTACCTAACGCGCCACGAATTGGAGCTGATACTCAACTATAAACCAACAAAGAAGCGATTGGTGAAGGCGCGCGATGTGTTTGTGTTTTGCTGTTTTACAGGCTTCGACTACTCGGCCACTGCATCATTGACCGAACAAAACCTTGTTTTGGCTGATGACGGCTCGATGTGGATTGAAACGCACCGCGTCAAGACCGGTGTCGCATCAAAGGTCAAATTGCTCGACATACCGCTTTCAATCCTGAAAAAGTACGAGCCAACACGCATTAACGGCTATCTCCTACCTGTGTTGAGCAACGCCAAGTACAACCTCTATCTCAAAGAGATAGCAACCGCACTCGGCATCCAAAAACGGGTAACCTCGCACCTTGCCCGCCACACTTTCGCCACGACGGTAACTTACGCCAATGGCGTGTCAATTGAATCAATCAGCAAGATGCTTGGCCACACAAAGTTGGCAACCACGCAAATCTACGCCCGCATTGTCGACCAAACAGTGAGCCGAGAGATGGACAAGTTGTCAGCCGCGTTAAGTGGCACGAGTTTTAGCCTTGGTGGAGGGGAAAGCGAAGGTGGAGAAGATGCTGCTTCAACAGAAGAAACCTCAAACTAACAGAAACAACAAGGTGCCCGGCAATTGCCGAGCACCTTGTATTGTAAAGCCCTTTACAAATAGTTCTTTATAAGCGTAGTTCGTAATTTTGCTCGATTGGTCTCGTTCTGCAAAAGTTCGAATAACTCTTTGTCAATCTCTGCGTAACGAATCAACTTGCGTGTTGTGCCTGGGGCATATGGATTTCCTTGCAGATGCATTGCGATAGCTTCATCGCCGCCTTCATACGGTACCAATCTCCAAAATGGCTCATTATTCAAATGCCAAAAAGGAGTTCCTACTCTCGGCTGGAACACATCAGATTGCCCAACATATCTTGACCAATTATGCTGAAATTGCTGCTCCAATCGCTCCGAGAACTCTATCTGATTTGATGTTATCACACCATATTCCACAAGGTCAATAACGCTCAACAGCATAATTGCCTTGTGTGGAGCCTTAACACCTTTTTGAGTATTGGTGTGCAATGTTGCAAAATAACCAATATATTGATCCATAGTCATACAAATTAGTAGTACATCTCAATATAGCTATATGCTTTGTCAAAGACATCTTGATCTTTGATTTGGTAGTTAACCCACAAAATTGAGCGGAGCTTCTTTTTGATCTCTCGGCGCGCAGTTACACTCTTAAATGCATCCTTAAATTTACGAACAATAGCAACAACATTCTCGTCGATATCATTTACTACTCGTTCAACAATAATAGGAGTTTCTGGCGTGCGAACACTCTCGAATAATTCAGTCAATGCAGCACGGGCCTGAGCTCGCTTATCTTCAGGTTGTTCAGTACGCTTCTCCTCTTCAAGGATCTCTTTTGCTGTTGCCAACAATTCACGCAAGAAGTCAATGCTGGTAATCAAATTTTCCTCCATTCGTTTGCGCAATTCATCAAGCTTTTCAGAGAACTGCTTGTATTTTGGGTCGTTCTTATGTTCGCCCAATCGCAAGCGTAACATCTTCTCGATTTCAATTGCCTTTTTCTCTGCTTTCTTGGCATCATTCAGCACAGATTCTATAACATCTGCATCTACTACAAGGTCTTCGAGCGGCGTGCCAATGTCAATAGTGTCAATATTCTTGTGAATGATCTCTATGGTTTTAGCTCCAAGAAGTGTCCAAATTAACGACCCATCCGAACCAACAGGGCGTACACTTTGATATACTTGTGCCAACCAAGTGTAGTCTGTTTGATACTTCATAATCTCAGGGTCGGGACTAACTGTCTCCCAAGCCTTTGCCAAACGAGCAAATCGACGGGCAAAGTCAGTCTTAACCTTCTCCTCTTTGAGACATTGTTGAGCCGCTTGCAGACCTTCCCATCCACCCACAGTGCGATCTACGCCAGGGAAGAAGTTAATGCACTCCTCCATAAAGCCTGGTATAAGCTTCTTTATCTCTTCGATATTGTTGATGATTGTCTTTACAGTCTCCTCATCAAATGCGAGTGAGCGAGCAACATTATCAAATACACCAACAAAATCAACGACCAAACCACACTTCTTATCTACTGTGTATTTTCTGTTTGTACGACAGATTGCCTGCAATAGCGTATGATCCTTCATTGGCTTGTCGAGATACATACACTGCAAAATCGGAGCGTCAAAGCCCGTCAACAACTTAGATGTTACAATAACAATCTTCAAAGGTGAAAGTGGATCTCGGAAGTTATCGAGCAAACGCTTCTCCTCATCACGAGAACGCTTAAATTCCTTATATAAATCGGCCTTGTCGCCAGAAGTATGCATTACGATGGTTGTTGCATCATCTGTACCGAGCAACGCATCAATCGCCTTTTTATATTTAACGCAACACTCTCGATTATACACAACAACCTGTGCCTTCATTCCCGAAGGTTCAACATAGTCACGGAAGTGCTGAACGATATATTTACATACATCGTTGATTCGCTTTTCTGCCGTAAAGAATGCCTCAACCGATGTGCGCTTTACAAGCTCTGCCTTCTCCTCCTCACTAATTTGGTCAGTAAGCTCATCAAACTCCTCCTGCAATTGTTGCTCATTGAGATGCATCTCTACGGGTACTGTCTTGAAGTTTAGTTCCAGCGTAGCTCCATCAGCAACCGAGTCTTGGAAGGTATATTTCGACATATAACGACCTTCGTCCTCCTCGGCACCAAACGCTGCAAATGTGTTGTGGTCTCGACGATTGATTGGCGTACCCGTTAGACCAAAGAAGAATGCATTAGGCAATGCCAATCGCATCTTAGCGCCTAGGTCTTTCTCTTGTGTTCGGTGCGCCTCATCCACCATTACGATAATGTTTGAGCGATCAGAGAGTTTGTGTTGTACATCTCCAAATTTGAAAATTGTGGTAATAAGTATCTTTCGCTGATCCTGCTCAAAGAATTTTTCTAGTGCATCTTTGTCTGTTGCCGATTCGATATTTGGAATCTCCGCACGCGTAAAGTCGCCCGTAATCTGATCTTCAAGGTCAATACGGTCATCGACAATAACAACTGTTGGTGCTTTCAACTCATTCTGCTTGCGTAGTTTCTGTGCTGCAAATACCATCAGCCACGACTTACCTGAGCCCTGAAAGTGCCATATAAGACCCTTTTTTGGACCTACACCGGCACGGAATGTACCCAATACACGCTGTACGATTGCCTCGCCTCCGAGATACTGCTGATAGCGGCAGACAATCTTTATCTTATTACCCGATGATGTTGCAGAGAATACAGTGTAGTAGCGATATATGTCGAGCACTCGCTCTGGCGACATCAGATGCGTGAAGTTATGCTCCACATCCAGCAATGTGCCGTGACGACGCTCCTCGTCAGCAAACCAAGGTCCCCACTTGTCAACAGGCAGACCGATGCCTCCATATTGCAGCTCTTTGCCCTCTGATGAGAATACCAATACATTCGACACAAACATCTCTGGAATACTCTTTTGGTATGCCATAAGGTCGTTTGCGCCATCGGCCCAAGTAACTTGTGGGCGAACTGGAGTCTTGGCCTCACCAATAACCATAGGAATACCATTGATGATAAATACCAAATCGAGACGCTTGCCTCCATCAATGCTCTGGCGAGGGAACTCCCACTGATTTGTTACAACACAATAGTTCTCGCTCGGATTTTCGCTGAAGAAGCGTATGTTAAGGTTATCACCATTTTTGCCAAAAGGCTCGGAATTCTCCTCAAAGAGAAGCTTGCGGAAACGGTCATTAGCCTGAATCAACTCATCTGGAGCGCTACCGCTCATAATGGCTGCTCTCAACTTGTAAATTACCTGACTTGCTTGCGCTGCGGTAATCTTGTTAAGGCGAATCAGTGCATCCTGCAACCACGACTCAACTAATACCGAGTCTGTTGCTCGTGGAATATCTTTTGCCTCTACATATGTCCAGCCGCACTTTTGTGCTACTGAAATAAGCATTTGCTCTACTGTGTTCTCTTCATTAAACATCATAAGGGTGGAATCTACGGTGAGTACTTATTTATTTATCCATGCAGAAATCTTGTTTGATATTTTTCTGCTCAATAAGTCAATAATATTTATCTTGCTAGGTATTAGGCCAAACCATCCTAATAAACCCCATAAAGCAGGAAGTAGAGACAAGATATTAAATATCCATCTACAGATTGTATCCCATTCTCTATAATCCACAAACTTTAAGAACAAAAACAATGATACTAGACCTATCCATAATATAAATACAAATGCTGCTGCAATACCTTTTGACAACTTGTTAATGTTGTTTTCGTGTTTTGCCAGCTTAGCATCAAGTGTATTTATTCTTTCATTTTTAGCCCTGTCAATCTCCTCGAGTATTTCTGCTGCCGTTGTATCGGTATATAACGAAGTGTCGTTATATGTTTTATTTTCCAGTAATTCTTGTACAATGTAGGATGTATTTGCATGTAATATTTGCTCTTCTGTTAAAGGTGTAGTTTTATGAATATCTTGTACGTCTTTGTAAAATTTATGCAATATTTCATCCGACAAGGTAATATTATTATAACATTCTCTCAATAAAACTTTTTCGTTGATATCTACACAAGTTTGTGGATATGTAAACCACATTATTGTGGAAAGAAATCGATCTGTCATGCAAACAGGTATTGTATGATGTATAGAACTCAGTTTATCGTTCTTGGACGCATATGCCAAAGCTGTATTTGTGGTAATAAGTATTGCTTTAGCATTTTTTAAGTTATATGCAACATTGTTACCTCGCATTCTATATATGTACGAAACAACATCAACATCGTTTTGTATTGTTAGTTTTCGGTTTTCATCCAGTTCCTTGCCAGCCTCTTGATATCTACGCTGTAACATTTCTTCTAGCATTGTTATATTAATATCACTATAGTGAACTGGATAATCAGGGGCATCCATAAGTGTAATATCCCATTTCCCCATTATAGTTTCTAATTGTTGCTGTTTTAGTCGTAACTGAGACGCAGAAATTCTATTTCTAACAGCATATTTTAGCAGCCTCGAAGAAATTTCTAAATTATAGTCTTTAGTATACAATAGATGAATAGCCGACGAAAAAGTTTTAGTAACTTCTTCATAATGTTTGTTGAAAATAACAAACTTACAGCCTTGTTGCTGCAGCGCCATCATCAATTCATTGGCTATATCGTAATTACTTCTATCGTTCAACTCAAGTAAATTGAAAATAATAGGAGTATCCAATGCTATTACAACATTGCTCATTTTTCCTACATATGTAGAAAAATCTTTCATTGATATGATAGATGTTACCGCATGTGCTTTTGACAGGCCCTTCATTATATTAAATGATGAAGGATCATGTTCAACACTCCATATGACAAATTTAGAGATAAAATACTTAATTTGAGTTTTTGTCGTTTTACCTTCTTTTTGCTTTGTCAAAGACACAATTAGAGATTCTTCGTTAAATAACAGGTCTCCATCATGAGTGTGAAAGAATGATAACAACCCTTCTTGGATATCTTCTGACTGAAAAGATAAATTATACTCGTTTTTTATAAACTGAGCAATATTAGCACATAATGACTCTATTGCTTGCCCAGATTTCTCATTGTCAACAGACTCAATATGAGAAATCACTTTGTCTTCATTTACAATATATTTCGAGGTAGACCATGTAATTAGATTATATCTTGCCATGCATCTTAGAAGATTATCAAACACTCCTCGATACATGTTTAATCCATAATCATTTTTAAACCATTCTATGAGATTTTCAAGACTAATTTCACGAGCATTATATTTTATTATACATTTACATGCAAGTGGAACATAAAGCTCAAGTTGGTTAACACCTTTATCTATTAAATAGTTAATAAAAGTGTAGGTCGTTAGTGTTCTGTCAATCATAATTTATATTATTTAATGATTATACTAATTTTGATTTGTCGGCTTGCTGGGCAATGGCGATAAACTCATTTTGCAAAGAGATAGGCGGAATAGGAACCTCTACCTTACTAAGATTTGCATATGTTATTTGAGGTTGCGCACCTCCCGTTATAATACTTGAAAAATCATAGTAAAGCAAAAAATGTTGAAGGTATTTTAACTTTACTTCATTGCTTAATTCATCTATACTCATCGCATTCCCCGTGATATATGACTGACGGGATGTGAGATTTATCGCTCCACAAGAGGCTCCTCGACAAGCTATAGTTAGAGTTTCATCTTCATGGTTATACGAAGAATATTTACCTATTATTCCGTTTGCACCATAAACAAAATAACCATTGGTTGTAAAATCTTTTGTCTGTATAGTAGGCCATTGTCGAGGTCTCGAAATAACACACAATGATTTCTTTTCTTCTACGCCTCCAAACATCTCGATAAATTGCGATTTGAAACCAACAAATTTTGATTTGTCGGCTTGCTGGGCGATTAAAGCAAACTGCTCCTGTTTCTCAATCGGTGGACATACAATTTTACAATTTCGCAACCACACAGTACTAAGATTTAATTGCGCGCTTCCAGAAGCATTCTTGATGCACAAGTTTTCAAAATCATCAAGATTTAGTAGACTAAATAAATATTGAGGATTCAGTAATGAAGTGTTTTTTATTCGCAATCCTTGCACTCTTTGATTAAGTGCTGCTGGTAGGTGTTTATTATATATGACACCAACGCGTCCGACATTACCGGTTAGTGATACAAGAATATCACCTTCTTTAAGGATGCTGTCACTATATTCACTTCTGTACGACTCTGGGTAATATACCTTGTCGCTATCATCAATAGTGCCCTTTTGTACATTCGCAATACGAATAATAGAATATCCTGCATCAGAATACTTATTACTCTTAAAGGCATATCCATTAACCATATCACATAGTTCTTCTAGTGATTTTAATGGCCATTTTGAATCATTTTGAATGCCCTCAAACATCTCGATAAATTGCGACATACTAACCAATGAATTTGCGGTGAGACAATTTGACATTCGCTTGATTCACCATTGCATATTGCAGGGTGGTATCGAGACTTTGGTGGCCGAGTAGATGCTGCACCTGTTCGATAGGCATACCCTTATCTATCGCCATTGTTGCCAATGTGCGGCGGAACTTATGTGGGTGGACCTTGTGTATGTTCAATTCGCGTCCAAGCTGGCGCAAGCGTATCTCCACGCCGCTAATTTGCAGTCGGTTATACGGTGCAAGCAGCGTTACAAATAGAGCTTCGTTGTCATCTGTGCGCTCATCGAGGTAGTTTTGCAGGTGTATCTTGGTGCGAGCATCAAAATAGACTTTGCGCTGTTTATTTCCCTTGCCCGTAACGACACACTCTCTGTTTTGGAAGTCAATATCGCTGCGATTGAGCTTTACCAACTCTCCAACACGCATACCCGTTGAGGCAAGAATATCGATGATTGCCAGGTCGCGTGAGGTATCGCAGTAGTCACGCATACGCTCTAATGCCTCGTCGGTATAGGTCTCCTTTACGGTCTTACCCGTTTTGACCTTGTGAATACGGCGAACTGGGCTCTTGATGATGTATGACTCATCCTCCAACCACGAGAAGAAACTTGACAATATGCGGCGTATGTTGTCCACCGTCACTCGGCTTGCTCCGCTTGTCTGCTGGTACTCGTCGAGGTAGGTACGCAGATCGTCGGTTGTGATGTGCTTAACATCTTTGCCGACCTTGCGCAACGCATTGTTGAGTGTGCTTTGGTAGTAGTGCATCGACTTGTCGGAACAGCCCTCAACACGCTTTGCAGCGAGGAATTTCTCGACAATGCGGTCATCTGCACTCTGCTCGGCCTGCTCTTTTTCAGTCACACTAATGTTGCGAAAAGTGAACTCCATCACCTTTCGAAGCTGGCTCAGCTGCTCATTGTTGAGTGCTGGTATCATTGCCTGCTCTATCTCATTCATTAAAGTTTCTATCATATGCTTTGAATTATTGGGTGAATAATCATCGCATTAGTGTGACTATTTGAGCACTTTTACCTATTGCAGCAAACTCTTCATCACTTTATCTATCTTTTCTATTGCCTGTCGCAATTCAAATTTTGATTTATCGGCCTGCTGAACTATGGAAATGTAATTATATTGTTCTGCCAATGTAGGAAGAGGTATCATACATTCCTCTATCGATTTTGGAGAAATAGACGGTACTGCACCTTGTCTTACATGAACTGAAATATCCATAGCTTGTATTATTGCGAATAAAAATTCGCCATTCAAATCATTTGACTTGGATGTGATGGCCATTGTATTCATATCTATACAGCAGTCTATCTTTGTGAGTCGCTTTTTATTTGATAGAGATGCGGCTCCATTCTTCGCAAATATAACACTGCCCACAGGGATCATTTTACTATAACTAGCACCTTCCTCCGTTACATATCTTTGAGAAGAATAAATATAATTCTCATTTCCAGGTAGATTAAAATCAGCAACCTTGACATAAGCAATTCCTCCTTTAATATCCTCTAACCTTGTAGGTATAGATTTTCCCGAAGAAACAGAGCAAAGATTTGCTAATTTTTCCATTCTCCCATAGGAACCAAACATCTCGATAAATTGCGATTTCACCATTTCATCGGTGGCTGCAATCATCTTTTTGTAAGCCTCTTTTAGCTCATACGCCGCCCAAAGTTTATCTGCAAGCACTCGCTGCTCCTCAATCGACGGCAACTCAAACTCTTGCTTTTGCAAGTCTTTCCAGTTAATTGTAGGGGATAGGCCACCAACAGAGATTCGGATGGCGGTATCCATAAACTGGTTAGAACTCAAAAAGAATGGAAAGAACTCTTTACAAATCACATCCTCTTTAGGTCTTAACACCATACCATGTGCTGAGAAGATTCCATCAAAAGGGGCTATCGCAACCTTTCTTTGGTAGGCACGACGTTTGCCAAAAAGGACATCTCCCTTTTGCATTATCAACTTTTCCCCAACAGGAGCCACATCTGATCCCCATCTGGTAATCTCAAAAGATCCTGAATCAATATGTTCCAAGCCTACATAATGAAATTTATCACTTTCGACAGGCTTCTTTTTAGCTGTACTATTGATAGCTATATCATCAAATCTATATATCATATTCATTCAGCATTTTAATAAGTGAGTCTAGATTCTCCAAACTAACGTTGCTAATTACCTTCCATTCAGATATAGCACTTTCAATATCTATGTGTGTAGCCTCATAATCATTGAGGAATACATATTTTTGTATTGACAAATCAAAGTCGTTATCTGCGACCTCATTATTTGTTACTATGCACTTAAAATCTGCAATGTCATTGCTACTAACATACGCTGATACAATCTTCTCAATATGTGTAGGCTCCAAATAGCTTTCAGCGTTCTTGCGTGTAACCTCTTTAACGGCATTGATAAAGATTATCTTATTCTTTAAGTTTGTTGGCTTACGATTACGACACACAAGCACACAGGCCTCCATTGGAGCATTGAAGAAAAGATTAGGTCCAAGGCCTATTACTGCTTCAATAAGATCCTTCTCTATGAGATTCTTTCGTATCTCTAGCTCTTCCTTGCGGAACAAAATGCCGTGTGGCAGAAGTACTGCACATCGACCAGTGTCGGGATTCATAGAGGCAAGAATGTGCTGAATGAAAGCATAGTCAGCACGACCTTGCGGTGGTGTGCCCAAGAAATTTCTGCCCCATTTGTCGTTGGCAAAGGCTTCGCGATTCCACTGCTTGATAGAGTATGGTGGGTTTGCCAATACGATGTCGAATTTACGGAGCTGGCTACCATCGAGGAAAGCCGGTTGTGTAAGAGTATCAGCGCAAGCAATAGAGAAGTCCTCGATACCATTAAGGTAGAGGTTCATTCGTGCAATAGACGAGGTGAGTCCGTTAATCTCCTGACCAAAGACGTGGACACCTTGCCACTCCTCACCTTTATCCTTTAGGTGTGTGAGGCACTTGATAAGCATACCACCCGAGCCGCAGGTAGGGTCGTAGATGCTCTCATCGGGGCGAGGGTTGAGAATCTCTGCCATAAGAGTTACCACAGTACGGTTGGTATAGAACTCCTGTGCCGTATTACCTGCATCATCGGCAAACTTGCCAACGAGGTATTCGTAAGCCTGTCCCATCTCATCCGCCGGGCACGAAGCGAGCGAAAGATTGTGTTTCGAAAAGTCCTCAATAAGCGAAGTGATGATGTGGTCTGGCATTTTAGCCTTATTAGTCCAGCCATCCTTCGGGCCGAAGATACCCTCCAAGCCTCCTACACGGCGACCATCAGCCTCGGTAGCAGGGTTTGCTTGTTCGATGGCAATAAATGCTTCGACAAGGTGCTGACCAACATTCTCGGTAACTTGGCGCACATCGTTCCAATGGGCTCCATCAGGGATACGGATAGCAAGTTCACGCACCTGCTCATCGGCATACTCCTTGCCGCCCTCCTCGAAAAAATCGTTATACTGCTCATCGTAAACATCGCTAATGCGCTTAAAGAAGAGCAATGGGAAGATGTACTCCTTATAACCAGCGGCATCAATCTGGCCGCGCAGACGAACTGCTGCACCCCAAAGGAATGACTTCAATTCGTCGAGAGTAATGGTTGTATTGATAGTTTCGGCCATAGTGCTATCCATTTATAAGTTCGGCGAAGCGGGCTTCGCATCGTTTCAAATTTTCGTATGCAGCAAGGAACTCTGCTTTGACATCGGCGTAAGGGCGAATCTCCTCGCGGTGGTACTCAACATAGCGATTAGGCGAGAGTGAGTAGTCCTTCTGTGCAATATCATCAAGTGTTACCACCTTTGCATAGTCCTCAACATCGGCATAATTAGCATAGAGGTCATAGAGGCGATTAACATCTTCGTCTGAGAGTTCGTTCTGTGCTCGTTTCGGAGTGAGAATCTTGCTACCATCGATCATCAGTACACGGGCAGAGTGCTCTGCGGGCTTGACACGACGGAGGATAAGGAAGCAAGGCGATAGTTGGGTGCCATAGAAGAGTTTATCTCCCAGTGTAACCACAGCCTCAACAAGGTCGCTCTGTACTAACTTCTTGCGAATCTCGCCATCCTGCTGACCTCGGAACAGAATGCCCTGGGGCATAACGACAGCCATGCGGCCCTTGCCAAAGGCCATACTCGACACCATGTGCTGAATCCAAGCAAAATCGCCACACGAATCGGATGGTGTACCCCATATATTGCGACCATACTTATCGTTAGACCACTCGGTAGAACCCCACTTCTCGAGAGAGAAAGGCGGGTTTGCAATAACACAATCAAAACGAGCGAGAGCACCACTCTGCAATATCTTCGGGTTACGAAGTGTATCACCGTGTCTAACATTAAAGTCAGAAGCTCCGTGCAAGAAAAGGTTCATCTTGGCAATGGCAGCATTGACAACATTCTTCTCTTGGCCGAAAATACTGCCGCAGCACAGATCATCACCGTTCATATAGCGGATAGCCTCGATAAGCATACCTCCTGAACCGCAAGCCGGATCATAGACTGTCTCACCGGGCTGAGGTGCCAGGATGCGAACAAGCAACTTAACAACCGCACGCGGCGTATAAAACTCACCTGCTTGTGCTTTGCTGTCGTCAGCAAACTTTTTAAGCAATACCTCATAGGCATCGCCCATAAGGTCGGCGGGATAGTCCTTGTTGCCAAGTCTGCGCTTTGATAGATGCTCAATGAGATTGCGAATACGCTCGTCAGAAAGCACCTTCTTGTCTGTCCATTTCTGAGCCGAGAAGATTGACAACACACCATAAAGAGTATCTGGGTTAGCGACCTCAATCTTACGCATAGCCTCAACGATAGCGGTGCCGAGATTCTCTGAGCGTTCGCGTATATCTTGCCAGCGACATCCCTCAGGAATAACGAAACGGTGCTGCTCGGGCAAAGAGGCATACTCCTCATCGCCTCCACTGTCAGCCAAAGCATCTTCTATCTCTTCGTCATAGACATCCGAGATGCGCTTATAGTAGAGTAGCGGCGTGATGTAGTCCTTGAAATTATCTTGACTCACCGGTCCTCGTATGATGTTGCAGGCCTCAAACAGGTAGTTGTATAAATCCTGCGCGCCTGACATCTCTTGTTGTTTTACCTTCTTAGCCATATGGTGATTTTGTGCTGTATTTACATTTTTACAGAGGTTCAATACACCTCAACTTACAAAGTTACAAATTATTTTTAATTTGTATTGTGATTTTCGTATTTAAGTGTCAGAACGGGGATTTTATCGTCTATGTTTCATAGCGTCTTTATATTACTGCCAAAAGTCCGTAAGATTACGTCATAATGACAGTCTAATGGCTGATATATATGACATTATGGCGTTCAAAATAGGCTGGTATTTGTTTTGTTTGGGCAGATTTAGATTATAAACTAAAACAAATTTAAATATATGAGTATTTGGAATATGACAAACCGCACCAAGACGTACTTGGCCGGAGACTGGACTGGCGACAAGGACGCCATCCAGATTATTAAAAAATGGAATGAAAGTGACAACTATGGTTTAACTTTCCGAGATGTTCACGAACTTACAAATTCGAGCGATGACAGTCTGAATTGCTCTATCAAACGATCTTTGAGACAGCGAATGAGTATTTCTAAAACTTTTGTATTAATAGTCGGAGACAAGACGACATCTCTGAGAAGTGGGGCATGCTCAACCTGTGGGGCATACAGCAACTCGTATTGGGGTACATCGTGTCGTAGAGGCAATCTCATAGATAACAGTAGTTATGTACAGTATGAGTGCGAGTTAGCAAAAGAGGCTGGAATTAAAATTATTGTCCTATACAACTCAACGGAGGTTGATAAGAGTAAATGTCCAGAATCGTTAAGATATACGGGCGTGCATTTACCAATGATTATACATGGGAGAGATTCGTATGGTTATCCCAAACTTTTTTGGAATTACCAAGAGATTAAACAGGCCATAATGAGGTAAATTATGGATTGGAGATTACTATGGAATTGTAAGCGCCTTATTACTGAAAGGTTCTTAGCTGCTATTGGTATTTTGCTGGGAGCTCTGGAGCTAATTAAGTTATTCGTCGATGTGCCATGTGAGTACATCTGGGGAATAGCAACATTGGTAATTAGTATAATTTGGGGTCTGTGGATTTTACGTAAAACAGAAAGTGCAACTCTTAAACTAAACAAGGCTACGGACATTCATATCAAGTATGACGACCTGTTTAAGACCGATGGCATTAAAGTGATTCCCGTCAACGAGTATTTTGACACCCATGTGGGAGATCGTATTATATCGCCAGATTCATTGCATGGGCAATTTATTAGGCGATACTTTAATGGACGGGAGGATGAGTTGAGTGATAAAATAAAAGAACAGCTCAAACGTCACAACCCGTATGATCGCAAAAGAGGACGCAATCTAAAACTGCAGTTGCCAGAAAATAAGTATGAATTAGGAACATCGATAAGAATTAGCGATGGAGATAACTGTTTTATATTAGTAGCTTTGACAAGATTTAACGAGTATGAGCACGTGGATGTAAAGGAAGAAGAATACATTCCGATAGTTCAAAAGATGTTCTACTATATTGAGCAACTTAATGACAATATGCCTGTTTGTGTGCCTCTTGTAGGAAGTGGGCAATCGGGGTTTAACATGTCTCATATGCAACTTCTAAACTCTATGTTGTTAGCGGCTCATAACTCATCTCGTTTAGCCTTAAACAAAGGATTGCATATTATTTTACATCGGGCAACGCAGTGGGAAAATATTAACCTCAATGTAATAAAGCATATCTATAAAACCTGGTCAACGATATAAGTAGGAAATAAATAAAGCGAGTTTAATTAAACTCGCTTTATTTATTTATTTGTAATCGCCACCTTAATCACGCCGTCCAACTTATTCTCAAACAGGTGGTATGCCTCGGCGATGTCAGCGAGTTTGTAGCGGTGCGTAATCAGGGGCGTGGTGTCAATATTGCCCGCCTCGATGAGGCGCTACATCCCCGCACAATCGCAACCGTCCACACCGCCCGTTTTGAAGGTCAGTTTCTTGCCGTACATCTCTGGCAGAGGCAGCATCTGCGGCTTATCGTAGAGCGCCACAACCGTCACAATCGCATTCGGGCGAGCGCACTCCCACGCCAGGCGGAAGGTGTCCTCCGCACCTGCAACCTCCAACACTACATCAGCACCTCCACGCTCGCATTTTTGGCGCACTGTAGAGATACAATCCTCAGGCGCAACAACTTCCACACTCGGATAGTGTTCACGCACGAAACGGACTCTTTCGGGCGATTTCTCGCACACGATGATATGCTTCGGTTGCTTCAATATCACGCACAGCAGCGTGCAAATTCCCGTAGGTCCCGCGCCAATAATCAGCACCGTGTCGTCGGGCTTAATCTCCGAGATTCGTGCCGCCCAAAATCCCGTTGCAAGCACATCGCCTACCAGCAACGCCTGCTCGTCACTCACGCTGTCGGGGATGCGGTTGAGCCCCTGGTCTGCATACGGCACACGCACATACTCCGCCTGTCCGCCATCGATGCGACAGCCGAGCGCCCAGCCGCCATTGGGGTCGGTACAGTTGTTCACAAAGCCGTTCTGGCAGAAGAAACACTCGCCACAGAAGGTCTCCACATTGACCGTCACACGGTCGCCAGGCTTGACATTGCGGACCTCGGCGCCGACCTCCTCAACCACGCCAACCATCTCGTGCCCAACGGTTATGCCGGGCACAGCACGCGGCACACTGCCGTGCTTGATATGCAGGTCGCTGGTGCAAATACTGCCGAGCGTAATGCGCACAATGGCATCGCGCGGACTTTGCAACTCGGGCTTCGGCTTATCGATTAACTCGAACTTGCCAGGGGATATGTAGGTGTAGGCGAGCATAGGAATTACATCGTTTTTTCTATCAAATATCCCTGTTCTTTGGCACATTCACAGAATGTTGAATACATAGGACCAGCACCCCATTCTGTTGAGACAGCAATATTACAATCTTTTAAGTGAATTACATCTTCTTCATCTACGAAATGACGCTTATCTTTACCGCTTAATGCATCCTCAATTGTGGTAAAGCAACCTCTGTAATCAATATTTGTATTTCTAATACTATTAGGAAACACCTTACGAAGTTCCGCAAATGTAATTTCTGGATGCATCGAAACATATCTTTTAATAACCTCTAAAACTGTTCGCCCTAATGGATATGTGCCTTCTCCATTAATTGAAAATGTTGCTCGTCTTTTAGGTATAACAGATGTAGTGTTGTCATCAACATCAATTGCAGTATCGGTATCATCAATTGGATTATTCTCGGTCTTGGTATAGCTATGTATCTTTCTAAGAATCTCTACACCTCGCTCCTGAATAAAATCCTCATACCTATCCTGCTGTGCGTATTGGTATGCCTTCTCATTTATAAAATGCGTTTGAAGATTCTCTATGATATTTATATTTTTGCCGGCGTAGTCTTTTAAATATATCGAAGGTTTTTTATTGAGAATTTCACCGTTCAAGGCCTTTGAAATAAACGCAAAGTTTAACAATAAGTTTATACCATCGTTATTTGTCCCAAATTCACGCTGTAAAGAGAATGGGAAGAAATGATGATTCTCTTTGGCGTTGGAGCGGGATATGTTTGTATTGTCCAATGATACAGATTCTCCGTTGCTAAAATCTACCGGGCTATTCAATGCCATTATACACAAAACACCATTCTTGATCACAGACGCATTATTCATCTTAATTTTAGCGAGGTCCTTGACCGTAAGAGATATATTATGTGTATTCTCCTCGTATGTTCCATTCAACAATTTATCAACCCATACCGCATCCTCCTTCATCTTTGTCAGTGTAGAACTCGAATAATGCTGACTAAATGTTGATGTCCAAAACCAATTATCTATGTATGGCTTGTGTTCAGCGCTTATTTTCTTGCCATTATTTTTATACATGTAGTACTGAATGATTGGAATAAAAGCACTATATGGTATGAAATCCCATCTTAATACACCATAAGACTTTTTAACATAGTCTATAGCTAATCTAATAGAATTCAATGTCTTATCCCATATCTGTTTGCAATCGTCTGACCTCAGTCGCAATTGTACTTTATTCGTACAATCTCCAAAAGCATTTAACGACAAAGATTGAGTGAACACTTCATTATCTATTTCGCCGAATATCTTGACTTTATCCTCTTTGTTAAAGATCTTGATATTATCTCGCAAATCAAAATCACTTGCCCAAACAGACGCTGCTACTAAGTCAAATAGTGATAATCTTTTGCCTCCTTGATTGATTCGCTCGAATATCTCAACAACCTCTTCCAAATCCATATTAGATGTTTTAATAATACTAATAGGATACTGGTTGAATACTTCAGAACAGTTTTGCCAATTATCGCACAAATCCAAATGCCCATTTACCACCAGCTCTCTTACAATATTACTATTCTCCTTGGAGTCCAATAATTTCCAGGCTGGAATATCAAATTCATCTGCCCTGAGTTTGGGAATGTGAAATTCGCATTCTCGCAAATTAAAGCATATATTAGTGTAATCTGCTTTGGTTGTGGCCTTCTTTTTAAGTGCTACATATAGAGATGTAATACGCTGTTGGCCGTCTAATATGAAGGAAAACATATTAGATTCTGGTGCTTCCGGCAATCCTAACTCTTCGATATGACGACAAAAATCAGCATACTCTTTACCAGCCTCCCAGATAAAAAACGAACCGATTGGATATTGCTTGTATATACTATTCAGCAGCTTGACAATTTTAGACTTTTCCCACACATATTCGCGTTGAAACTTAGGTATCTTAAAATTGCCATTTTCAAGATTGCTAAACAACTTACTTAGGTTCCAATTATTGATAATATCTATTTTTTGTCCCATATCATTATATTTTAGTACACAAAGTTAAACATAATTTCAATGCGAGGTGCAGAGAATTATTAAAAATCCTCCTCATAGTCATCGTAGTCGTATGACGAATCATAGTCGCAAATGCTATCGCACGATCTATTGTCCGAATCATCATCGAACACCTCCTCATAAATCCACGCTGCAAGCAGCCAATCCCAAAGTGACATAACAAAAATATTTAAGGGTTACTTTGTGACAAAGTAACCCCATAGTTTTGTCAACTTTTGACAAAAGGCAAAAAATCACTTTAAAACATACACCGCCTTATCGCTATACCTATCGAGGGTGAAATGGAGAGTGCTGAGGGAACTGGTGTTGTCGAATTGGGTGAAATAGATCTCGTCGGCGAGGTCGGCGGCACCCCAGTTGCGTTGTTGAGCGGAGTTCCAGCTATGGCGCGTGTAGCCGCGAAACGAAATAAACAGCAGATTGCCCTCGTCAAAAGCCGTTTGCAGGTGTGGCGGAACCTTCTTATAAAGTGCTCTTCCAAGTGCAAAAATCACGGGATGATGCCGCTCGAGCAAGTAGTTTAGAATCTCTTTTTCAAGTGGGGAGTGGAAACCACTGATGACGACTTTATCGGTTTGGCAGATGTCAGCAGCCCATTGCAGCGCCAATTGCGTGTCGTGTGGCGTTGCTTTCCGCGAAGCGAAGAATGCCACTAATTCTCTGTCGAGCAAGTCCTTATTTCCGGATAAGTCCATAAAAAAGCGCAGGCTACTGCATTAACTTATCCCACTTCAAGGCCTTGGCTGCCTACAAAACGAATAAGCAACACAGATAGCCCACGCAGGAGATATATCGCATACACCGAGCCAATCGGTGATGGGGATATACACCAAACGCGGACATCTGATTGCGAATCTTCGTTTTGTGTAAAACCGCCAAGTTTTGAAGTGGAAGATTTCGACAATAAAATGTCAACTAATATGTACGGCTCAACGGCAAAAGCCATAAGCCATTACAAAGATATAGAAAATTTTTGAGAAAGCGTGAATTTGTGCAAAAACTCTTCTGCCATATAGAAATCAGCGGTGAGCAAAAAGCCCACCGCCGCACGATTATTAGTTGTCTGTTTTGCTAATTCTTCGGTTTAGACCACTGAGCACGGATGCGCTTCGGAAGCTCACTATACTTCATTCCTACCATCCATACAAGCGTGCGCTGCATTGCCACAAAGCAAGCAATCATAATCACAACACCCAAGACATAATCGGTTGCCGATGCGAGGTTGTTCTGCTCCAACCACACAATCAACGCCACACTCACCATTAACTCCAACTCCGCTGTTACCATTCCTGGTGAATAGAACTTTGGTAGACGGAATATGCGTATTCCCATTATATGAACAATACCCTCAAATATGCCAAGTGTCGCCGTTACCAAGATAGGAATTACGCAGTCGTCCCAGAAGAATGGAACAAAGGTAAAGGCAATAAGCAGAATGCCCGTAGGGATGCGGCTTGCACGCTTGGTCTCGACAGGCACATCCTTGCCAATCATACCCGATATAAGGTCAATAAAACCACCAGGATAGTGTCCCTCCTCCCACTCGTGCAGGATAAAGAGCAGATTAAATACCATTACAAACTTCTGAATAACCGAAAGATTATCCATCAATGCACCTGCAAGTAGCAGGCCGAGTGAAATCAGAGTGTAAATTTCAAGGGCGTAGTTTCTGATAAACTTTTTCATATCTAACATTTTTGGGTGTTATCGACGAAGTTTGGCAATGCCGTTCTTAATAGAAAATGCCGTTGCTTCATACTCGACAAAGCCGTAGCGTGTATCACGGTTTTTGAAAATAAGCACGGGCGAGAGAATCATCACAACCGCCACCAGTGGGAATGCAGCCAATGGTGCCCACCAGTAGTATGTCGGGAAGTCGAAATGCTCGGCGATGTAGCAGAGGTAGTAGATGCCAAATGGCACCATCGCAAGTAGTGCCGAAGCACAGCCAGGACTATACCAAGTTCGGAGTTTACGGTTTATCACAATGCAGTGTATAAAGACTTGTGCCATAGTAAAGTATGCGATAAAGATACCAAGCCACAGCACATTGTGGAAGATAAAACCGCAGATGTAGAGCGGATATGCCAGGACAACATTTACGATAAAGGCACTCAGCTCGTTGAGCGGATATTTGCCGAAGTCCTTTTTCTCGCCCATAAGTCCGATGTTCATCGCCGCAGGAAAACCGCCTGGTAGGACATACTCCTCGAACTCGTGTAGCAGGAGCAACATAAAGAATACCGCCATAAGTCGCTGGGTGGGTGCGAGCAGGTCGCCAAATGTTCCCACAAGAATTGCCACGACTGCGAAGATTACACCTCCGACTGCGGACCAATAACGCATATAACTTCGTAACATAATTTGTTAGGTTTTGAGTTTACGCAAAGTTCGCAATTTTTATGCTGTCGGCTGTTATCCTACAAAGGTCGTTTATTATCTTTTCAATACTTAATTACTATTTTTGTAGCAAATTATCCTCTTTTATATTATCTTTGCAATATGACACAGATAAACAAAATTGCGATAGATGCTCTTGCGGAGTTTAAGGATGCGACACTTATCTCGCACCCCGATTTTGCCATTAACCGAGGCGTCGAGGTCGCTGTAGCTATTGGGCGCGTGATGAAGAGGGGCGAGCCATACCGCTTTATGGAGAACCGCATCGTCAGGGTGTTGCGTGGTTTTGTCCGCTTCTCTATCAACCTTCGTGAATATCTAATTTCGGAGGGTGAGGCACTCTATATAGGACAAAACTCCGTGGCAGAGATTCTCGACTATGATGCCAATTCGGTTGTCGATTTGTTGGGTTTTACGCTCTCTGCGGAGAACGAAAACATCAAAGAGGAGTACCTCATTGGTGGAGAAAATGAGCAGTGGATGGAGGAGTATTTTCAGCTGATATACACCATTTCGGCCACGCTGCCATTCGACAGGCGGAGTGTTGAACATCTGCTGCTGTCGCTACACTATCGCATTGTAGATAGCACAGCAAGTAGCCACCACCCAAAGGGGCGCAGAGAGGAGTTGTTCCGCCTATTTATCGAGCAACTCAACACGCATCGAGGCAAACACGACCTTCCGTTCTATGCCGAGCGGATGAATATATCGCCCCAATACCTCAGCCGCTTAGTCTTTGAGGCGAGTGGCACAACGGCAAGCGACTGGACAAATCGTGCGGTTACCTTGCAAGCAAAACTTCTTCTGCGCAGTTCGGGACATACAATCGAGCAGATTGCCGAGGAGCTTAATTTCTCAACAACGCCATATTTCTGTCGCTTTTTCAAACGCGAAGTCGGCATAACTCCAACCGAGTA
>JAZQYJ010000062.1:0-49990 GCA_045633465.1 Alistipes sp. | reverse complement strand
CCCTCGCCCGCCTTCAACACCATCTTTTCGCTCTTGTGTGCCGGCATATTGTCCTCCGACAACTCGTAGCTTATCTCCACATTCTGCATTGGCGAGTGGTGCTTCAATACCAACACTCTGAAAACCGGCTTTTCGCCACACTTATAGTTCCAATCGAGGTGGTCGGGCATAATGATAACCTTGACCGAACGGTCGGTAGGAGTTGCAGCCGAAAGAGTCGTAACTCCGAGTGCCACAAGGGCAACAACTGCTGCTAAAATTGATAGTAGTTTTTTCATAATATTTCTAAAAAATTGGTTTTTCTTGTTACGAAGGTAGTAAAAAAGGTGGAAAAGTGGGCAACAACGACTCTATTTTTTCAAAAAGTTGTATCTTTGCAGCGCAGATTCGGTTCATCGCTGCCTCGCAAGAGGGGGAGGAAAGTCCGAGCAACACAGAGCACCGTGCAAGTTAACGGCTTGATGTTCGAGAGGGTATAGTAGCGTAACAGAGAATAACCGCCGTGGGTTTCGGCCTGGGGTAAGGGTGAAAAGGCGGGGTAAGAGCCCACCGCAAGGGCAGCAATGTCGCTTGGTCAGTACGCCTCACGGGTTGCAAGGTTATGTATATCGGCAATTAAGGGTTGCTCGCCCAATGCCGAGGGGTAAACCGCTAGAGGTGGCAAGTGATTGTCATCGTAGATAAATGATGGACTAAAACAGAACTCGGCTTATGGAATCTGCCACCATAACCCTATACCTGACGGTGTAGGGTTTTTGTTTCGGTTGTGGTAAGACGGTCGGTATAGCGAGATTCCATAAGCCGAGTTTGGTGTTACCTATCCCCCAAACCCCCTTTGACCATCGGTCTTCCTTCTTCGCACCTCGGCATAGTGTGCAAGCACCCTCTGCACTCGGTTTGGCGGCGGCTCTGTAAAGGGGGCTTGTCGCAAACAAGTTTGCTCCATTAAGTGGAATCTGCCACCATAACCCTATGCCTGACGGTGTAGGGTTTTTGTTTTGGTTGTGGTAGTACGGTCGGTATAGCGAGATTCCATAGGCCGAGATATGTGTTACCTATCCCCCATAACCCCTATAAAAAAGCTGAGAGCTCTCAACTCTCAACTTTCAACTCTCAACTCAACTCTTACTCCTTTGTGTGCCACACGATGCACGACTCCGAATCCCACTCAGGGAGAGGTTTTGGCTCGAAGTCGGAGTAGCCGAGAGCGATGACACACTCGATGCTCCACTCGCCCGGAATATCGAGGAACGAGCGTAGATACTCTTCGGCTTTCGCCCCCTCGGGCTCTGCCTGCAAGCAAGGGCGACCCGCTACATGCACCCAGCACGAAGCCAAGCCGTGCTCCACAACCGAGAGTTGCAACATCGTAGCCGAGATGGCGCAGTTCTCGCGCCAGAGGTCGGTCTTGGTGGTGTCGCCCATAACAATAATTGCTGCCGGTGCGTCTGTCATAAAGCCAGAGCCATAGTCGCGCATCTTGGATATTTTGTCGATAGTTTCACGGTCGTCGACAATCATAAAGCGCGTGGTGTGCATATTGCGTGACGATGGTGCTGTGAGAGCATCGCGCACGATGTCGAGCAATACCTCGCGCGAAGGCACTGTGGGTGAGAACTTGCGAACACTGCGTCGCTTTGCCAAAATCTTCTTCAATTCCATATTTTTGTGCTTTAATTGTTTATTTCATGGGTTTCTACTGCAAAAATAGTGAAAATTTTACTACATTTGTCGCACATTATATATAAATAGTTGTGTTATGGGAGCTGCTGACCACAAATTTACTATCGCACTCATTTACGATTTTGACGGAACACTCGCTGCTGGAAATATGCAGGAGTACGACTTTATACCTGCCGTAGGCAAGAGCAACAAGGAGTTCTGGGATGCGTCGAACCGCCTTGCCGAGGAGCAGGATGCCGACCAGATTTTGACCTATATGGCGCTTATGATACGCGAGGCGCAAGCCAAAGGCTTGTCGTTGCGTCGCGAGGCGTTTCAAGAGTCGGGCAAGAGGGTGGAACTTTTTCCGGGTGTTATGGAGTGGTTTGACCGCATCAACAAGTATGGCGAGGAGTGTGGTGTAAACATCGTGCACTACATCAACTCGTCGGGTTTGAAGGAGATTATCGAGGGTACACCTATCGCCGACAAGTTCCGCAAAATCTACGCCTGCTCGTTCCTCTACAATGTCGATGGCATCGCCTATTGGCCCGGTGTGGCTGTGAACTACACCAACAAAACGCAGTTTATCTTCAAGATTAACAAGGGCGTGGAGTCGGTTTACGACACCAAGCAGGTAAATACCTATATGGAGGAGAAGGAGCGCCCTGTGCCATTCTCGCGAATGATTTATGTGGGCGACGGAACAACCGATATCCCTTGTATGCGCCTTGTGAAGAACTTTGGCGGACACTCCATTGCGGTCTACAATCCGAAGGATAAGACCAAGCGACGCGAGATGAATACCCTTATTCGTGATAACCGAGTAAATCATGTCTGCCCTGCCGATTACAGTGAAGGAACAGAGATTGATATTGTTGTCAAAACCATTATTGACAAGTGTGTTGCCGACCACAAACTCTCACTCCTCGAAGCAGAAAACTAAAATAGATATGAAACAACTGATTTTTTCCACAAATAACGCCCATAAACTTGGCGAGGTGCAGGCGCTTTTGGAGGGCAAGTTTGCGCTCAAAACCTTGCGCGAGTGTGGCATAACCGAGGATATTCCCGAAACGGCTGAAACCCTCGAAGGTAACGCTTTGTTGAAGGCTCGCTATGTCCACGAGCGCACCGGCGCCGACTGCTTTGCCGACGATACAGGCTTGGAGGTTGAGGCTTTGGGTGGTGCTCCGGGTGTTCGCTCGGCTCGCTATGCGGGCGATGAGCACAACTTCGATGCAAACGACGCCTTGCTCCTCAAAAACCTCGAAGACGAGAGCAATCGCAAGGCTCGCTTCCGCACGGTTATTGCGCTGATTTTGGGCGGCGAGGAGTATCTCTTCGAGGGCATTGTCGAGGGTACAATTATCGACCATATGTCGGGTACTCAGGGTTTTGGTTATGACCCGATGTTTGTTCCCGAGGGCGAAACCCGCACCTTTGCCGAGATGTCTGCCGAGGAGAAGAATGCCATCTCGCACCGTGGCCGTGCAGTGGCAAAATTGGTAGAATTTTTACAAACTAAAAACTAATTTAATAGAGTCGTTAAGGGCGTTAGAGTCGTTAGTGGATTTACATTCCTCTCGTCTTTCGTCTTTCGTCTCTCGTCTAAAATAAAAACTATGGCAAATTACGAGCGCGAGGACAAATATGACCTCGAAAAGATTGAGCAACTGAAATATCACTATGGCGAGGTGTTGCGACTCCTCGGCGAAGACCCCGAGCGTGAGGGCTTAATTAAAACCCCCGAGCGTGTGGCGAAGGCGTGGTCCTACCTCACAAAGGGTTACGAGCAGGACCCTATCGCTATCTTGCAGTCGGCGATGTTCAAGGAGGAGTACAAGCAGATGGTCGTGGTGAAGGATATTGAACTCTTCTCGGTATGCGAGCATCATATGCTCCCATTTGTGGGCAAGGCGCATGTGGCGTATATCCCGAATGGCACTATTACAGGACTATCAAAGATTGCTCGTGTTGTGGAGTGCTTCGCTCGTCGTTTGCAGGTGCAGGAGCGACTCACCGTGCAGATTCGTGACTGCATCCAGGAGGCTCTCAACCCCGTAGGCGTGGCAGTCGTAATCGAAGCATCACATATGTGTATGCAGATGCGTGGCGTCGAGAAGCAGGGCTCCAAAACCACAACTTCGGCATTTACCGGCATATTCCTCTCAGACCAGCGTACCCGAGAGGAGTTCCTCAATCTGATTACGGCAAAATTACAATAAGAGATATAAAAGCAGAGTGGATATGAAGAGGTTTTTTAGATTTATATTTGCATTATTGGCTATATTTTGTGTTGCTTGTACCAACTCAGGCGAGGAGGGTGGTTTGCCGGGAGGCGACAACAATGGCGACAACGGTGGCAATGGCGGCAATACGCCACCTCCTGCTGTTACATTTGCAATCGAGGTTTCGGACAAAACTCCGATTAACGCCAAAGTATCGGTTACTCCGAGCGATAAGGCCATAACCTACTTCTGCGATGCTGTATCGAAGGTTGAGTTTGAGAGATTTGCTACTGCAAAGTATTGTGCGAGAAAGGTAATCTCGGACTTGAAAACAGCTTGTGAAAGTCAAGGTTATACCCTTGTCGATGTTCTTTCAACAGGGGCTGATAGTCGTCGTTTTATTGGTTTTGATCCCGAAACAGAGTATTATGTCCTTGCTTTTGGCGTGGATGCCGATGGAACTATCACGACCGAGGTCGCTATCCAACCATTCACGACTTTGGCGGAGGTTGTAGATGCAGAGATGACCTTCGATTTGACGGTTTTGAATATTACAACAAATAGTACTTATGTTATGGTTGCCCCAAGCAACAGCGCTGCGACCTACTATTACGATGTTGTATCAAAGGAGGAGTTGGAGAGATATGCCGATGCGAAAACCTATGCAAAGAAGGTTATTGCGAGCATAAAAGAGAATAACGACTTATACGGAATCAGCCTTGCGTGGAATTTGTCTGCCGGTGTTGATGAATACCTGTTCAAGGAGGGTACAATAGCACTTATGCCTAATACCGACTATTGCGCCTTTGCATTCGGTGTAACCACCGATGGCACGATAACCACCGAGGTAACTCTCGTGCCGTTCAAAACCTTGGAGTAAGAGCGCAACATTTTATGATGATCAATACACAATTAAGAAATATTATGAAGAAGATTTTTAATTTTATGCTTGCAATGCTCGCTGTATGCGGTGTTGCGTGCGACCAGTTGGGTGGCTTGCTCAACGGCGGAATCAGCAATGGTGGAAATGGCAACGGCAATGGAAATGGTGGTACCACCACATCGTTCGTTATCGATGTTACAAACATCACTGCAACAGGTGCAACCGTTAGCGTAACTCCTTCGACCAATGAGACTTACTACTTCGATGTTATCGAGAAGGCGTACTTCGATACTTATGCAACCGAGGAGGAGTTCGCCGCTGATTATGTTGCAGACATTCAAGCAACGATCAACGAGATTAACAGTTCCAATGGTGCTAACTACACCCTCGCTGAATTCCTCTCTTCGGGTAGCGACTCGTACACCTACGAGGAGGGCGATTTGGAGCCAAACACCGACCACTACGCCTTTGCATTCTGCTTGTCGGCTAATGGCGAGATTAAGGGTGGTTTTACCAAGAAGGCGTTCAAGACTTTGAACGAGGCAACTACCAGCGAGAACACCTTCCAGGTAGAGGTTTCTAACATCTCTGCAACAGGTGTAACCGTTAGCGTAACTCCATCGAACTACGATACCTACTACTTCGATGTTATCGAAAAGGATATTTACGATGCGTACACCGACAAGAAGGCGTTTGCAGCAGAATATATTGCCGAGGTTAAGGACATCTACGAGTCTTATGGCTTCACTTTCGCTGACGCACTTTCGTCAGGCTATGACACCTACTCGTTCGATGATCTCTTCGATCCAAACACCGCATACTATGCTTTTGCATTTGGCGTTACAACCAGCGGCACAATTTCTACTGATGTAACAACCGTAGAGTTTACCACTTTGGCTTCGGGTGATGACAGTGGTAACACCGGCGGTGGCGATAGCGGTGACAAGGACCTCACCTGCTTTGAGATGGGCTACTACGAGAATTGGGGCGACTACTACGGCACAAACGCACTCAATTGGTTTATCGACCTCTACTCATCGACCACAAACGACTACTTCGTTCTCGAATTGCAGGGCGACCTCTCGGAGACTGCTCCTGTTGCTGGCGAGTACCAGCTCCTCTCGACATTCGCAGCCGGTACCGCAGTAGCCGGAGGTTTTGATGCCGATGGTTACATCTATGGTACTTATTGGGGTCTCTTTGACGATAACTGGGAGAGCTTTGTTGACTACGCACTCTGCACTTCGGGCACTGTAAAGGTTGGCAAGAGCGATAACCTCTACACTATCGATATCGATGCACTCGACGAGTATGGTAACTCTATTAAGTTGTCGTACTCTGGCGTATTGGAGGAGTATGTTGAGGAGTCTACTCTCTCGGTTCAGAAGTTGAGCAACAACCTTACAAAGCGTTTCTGCACTGTATCTCGTATGATGAAGCAGAAGCAGGTTAAGATGGCTCCAAGGGCAGCGAAGAAGGCTGTAAAGCTCGCTCCAAAGAAGGGTGTTGTCGCACCGAAGAGCACCATGGTAAAGCGTCACTTCGCTCGTTAATAGAAAACTGATTTAATAACCCAAACGGGGTGCCCGACTCAATGAGTTAGGCACCCCTTTTGCGTGAGGTTATATAAGTGAACTTATATCCCAACGAAAATTTTTTGAAAAATTTAGTGTTAATTTTTTCACAATTCAAAATAATTGTAGTATCTTTGCAGCGGTGAAAAAGGGGCTTTTGCGAAACAAGTTGTAAAACAGTTGAAAATTTGCCCCTCGCCATCTCCCAAAATGGCGGAGATTTTGAACAGAAAGATGATGTTAAACAATTAATAATTAAAAACTATGGCTTTTAAGAAAGAAGATTTATTGAAGTATGGTATTACCGACACAACCGAGGTAATTTACAACCCATCGTATGAGCTCCTTTTCGAGGAGGAGACCAAGGCTGAGCTTACAGGCTTTGATAAGGGTCAGGAGACTGAGCTCGGTGCTGTTAATGTAATGACTGGTGTTTACACTGGCCGTTCGCCTAAGGACAAGTTCATCGTAATGGATGAGAACTCGAAGGATACTATCTGGTGGACTTCGGAGGAGTACAAGAACGACAACAAGCCTTGCTCGGAGGAGTCGTGGGCAGTGTTGAAGGGTATCGCACAGAAGGAGCTTTCGGGCAAGAAACTCTATGTTGTAGATGGTTTCTGCGGTGCTAACAAGGACACTCGTATGTCGGTTCGTTTCATTATGGAGGTTGCTTGGCAGGCTCACTTCGTTAAGAATATGTTTATCCGCCCAACCGAGGAGGAGTTGGTAGATTTCGAGCCTAACTTCGTAGTTTACAACGCTTCGAAGGCTAAGGTTGAGAACTATGCTGAGCTCGGTCTCAACTCGGAGACTGCTGTTGTCTTCAACATCACTTCGCGTGAGCAGGTTATCCTCAACACTTGGTATGGTGGTGAGATGAAGAAGGGTATGTTCTCGATGATGAACTACTACCTCCCATTGCAGGGTATCGCTTCGATGCACTGCTCGGCTAACACCAACGAGAAGGGTGAGACCGCTATCTTCTTCGGCCTCTCGGGTACAGGTAAGACAACCCTCTCGACCGACCCTAAGCGTCAGCTTATCGGTGATGACGAGCACGGTTGGGACGACAACGGTATCTTCAACTTCGAGGGTGGTTGCTACGCTAAGGTTATCAAGCTCGACAAGGAGTCTGAGCCAGATATCTACAACGCTATCAAGCGCGATGCTCTCTTGGAGAATGTAACTGTTGATGAGAATGGTAAGATTGACTTCAACGATAAGAGCGTAACCGAGAACACTCGTGTTTCGTACCCTATCAACCACATCGAGAATATCGTAGCGCCTATCTCGGCTGCTCCGGCTGCTAAGAATGTTATCTTCCTCTCGGCTGATGCATTCGGCGTATTGCCTCCGGTTTCGATTTTGACTCCTGAGCAGACTAAGTACTACTTCCTCTCGGGCTTCACTGCTAAGTTGGCTGGTACTGAGCGCGGTATCACCGAGCCTACTCCAACCTTCTCGGCTTGCTTCGGTCAGGCATTCTTGGAGTTGCACCCTACAAAGTACGCTGAGGAGCTCGTTAAGCGTATGGAGAAGAGCGGTGCTAAGGCATACCTCGTAAACACAGGTTGGAATGGTACCGGCAAGCGTATCTCGATTAAGGATACTCGTGGTATCATCGACGCTATCCTCGACGGTGCTATCTTGGAGGCTCCTACAAAGAAGATTCCGGTATTCGACTTTGAGGTTCCAACAGCTCTTCCAGGCGTAGATCCTGCAATTCTCGACCCACGCGACACTTACGCTGACGCAGCAGAGTGGGAGAAGAAGGCTGAGGATTTGGCTGGCCGTTTCATCAAGAACTTCGGCAAGTACACCACAAACGAGGCTGGTAAGGCTCTCGTAGCAGCAGGACCACACCTCGAGTAAAAATCGTTCTGATTGACTCTTTTCGAGTCACTCTTCAATAGCCCGATTGCTCACATACGCTTTAGTATGCTGCGCATCGGGCTTTTTGATTGCCTCAAAAATAGCCTAATCATTTACGATTTTTCTATCGAGGTGGTATTTTGAAATCTCACGACTTCTGACAAGAAATTAGATATAATCCCTAAATTCCCTACTCTCCCTAAAACCGCCCTAAAAGCAAAATAGGCAACACCGCAAAGTGTTGCCTATTTTTATAAGGTAACCTATCTACTAATAGTTCTCAGCCTTAATCTCGAAGTAAGCCTGTGGGTGAGCACATACAGGGCAAACCTCTGGTGCCTGCTTGCCGATTACGATGTGGCCGCAGTTCGAGCACTGCCAAATCATATCGCCCTCGCGCGAGAATACCAAGCCACCCTCAACATTCTCCAACAACTTCAAGTAGCGCTCTTCGTGCTCCTTCTCGATCTTAGCTACACCCTCGAACAGGTTAGCGATGTGGTCGAAGCCCTCCTCGCGAGCCTCCTTAGCGAAGGTTGCATACATATCGGTCCACTCGTAGTTCTCGCCCTCAGCTGCGTGCTTCAAGTTCTCTGCGGTGTTACCGATGCCACCGAGCAGCTTGAACCAAATCTTAGCGTGCTCCTTCTCGTTGTTTGCAGTCTCCTCAAACAACTTTGCAATCTGCACATAACCCTCCTTCTTTGCCTTCGATGCGTAGTAGGTGTACTTGTTGCGAGCCTGCGACTCGCCAGCGAATGCTGTCCACAAATTCTGCTCGGTCTTCGAGCCCTTCAAATTCTTCATAGTCTGTGTTGTATTAAAAAATTGTTAGTTTTTCAAAGTTTGCTACTGCGAAGATAGAATATTTTTTCATTTTGTGCAAATACAATTTGCTTATGTGGGCATAAATTTCGCTTATGACAGGGGTATTAGAGTCGTTAGGGTTGTTAAGGTCGTTAGAGATGTTTGCGATTTTCGCATAAAATGTTCGATTAGGGCAAAAGGATATAACCTTTGGGCTTTTCGCACAATTTCACCTCTGCCACCTTCGTTTTTGGTACAGAGATTGCACAACAATCTTACAGCTGCGGTGATAACTGCACACCGCAGTGAGGTTTCTTCATTTATTTAAGTTTGGGTTAGTAGAGAAACTCGCAATGAGTTTCGAGGTAAGAGGTCGTTGTGAAACGCCCTCTTATTCTTTTTTTATGTTGCGAGTTCCCTCCTTTCAGCTTGTTGCGCCTCGGCAGACTTGTCTGCGAGGTGCGTTGTGTGATAGCCATTGTTGCTACGCAACCACGATAATAAATCAAATAGCAGCAGCTCAAATAAACTTGGCTACCGCTATTTAATTTCTTCTCTAAACCTTTGGTTTAATGTCTATCCCTCCTCCTCTTGGTCTGCTCTCGGCTTCTGCCGCCGTTAGTAGAGGGGTGGTTGGAAAAGTTTTCCGCTTTCTTGAGTTTTTGCCGCAGTTAGAGGGTGGGATAATGGAATAGAAACTCTATGCTTTTAAATATCATTTGATATGATTTTTTCTTGTTCTTGTGTATGAATTGTGGAATTTATTTCATCTTCATATGATACGACTACATGCTTAGCTTTATCTATCTTCAGAAAAATACCACCTTTCGGTTTAGTAAAGAAGAATGACACATAATTACTTTTTTCTAATGCAATAGCTTGAAGCTCTTCTCCACACCCGTCATAATAAGGTTGTTTAAAATATTCAAAAGACTCTGGTTTGCCATACTTTTTTGTATAGGAATTTTTCAAAGATTCGTAACGACTTTTTAATGCAACCCACGAATCTTCTATGGGGAAAAGAACTCCTACTCTCCAAACCTTTTTTGATATTTGTGTTCCTTGAATAACTATACAGCATTTATCTACTCCTGCAAAGTTTCCAATTAAAGCCACCATATCTCTTCCTATGTGATTTTTACCAAAAGGAATCCTTGTAAAGCCTTTAACTTCAAGTTTTGAGGCAAATGTTTCCATGTCACAATCCATAGGAATACCTTTAAAGGACATGTGTTCTTGCGCGTAAGATGCGACAGCAAAAAGGGTTGCGCAAATATAAATTAGGATCTTTTTCATTGTTGCTCGATTTGAAAATTTGTGGTTTATTGTTGTAGTACTAGTACAAAAATACAAAAAGTTTTTCTATTTATATCAAATCACTCATAAAAAGCATTGTAGTGTATCATTAAATGTTTACAACCTTTGGATTAGTAGAAGAGAGTGCAGTAGAAAAGTTTTCCGCTTTCCGTTTTCCGTTTTCCGTTTTTTACTATCTTTGCACTTGATGGCACAACTTTTTAGGAAATATCTGTTACTCTCGCTCTTGGTGGCGGTTGTGGGGGTGGCGAAGGCTGCCGACAACGAGCCAGCCGAGCCAACTCCGACCGAGCCTAAGGTCGATACCCTTATTGCGGTGGATAAGGTGCAGATTACAGCCATTAAGCAGGGCGCCGAGCTCCGTCGTGAAGCGGTGGCAGCCTCGATATTGAGCGGTCGCACGCTCGAAATGCGTGGTGTGGCGGCGGTAAAAGATGTGATGACCGACATCCCCAACCTCTTTATGCCCGACTATGGCTCTCGTACCACCTCGTCAATATATGTGCGAGGTATGGGCACACGCATCGACCAGCCCGTAGTGGGTATGACGGTCGATAATGTGCAGTTGGCAGATAAAAATCTCTACGACACCGAACTACAAGATGTCGAGCGCATCGAGTTCTTGCGTGGCCCGCAGGCTACGCTCTATGGCCGCAACACGATGGGTGGCGTGATAAATGTCTATACTCTCTCGCCTATGACCTATCAGGGTGTGCGCCTTCGTGCCGACTATGGCTCGCGCAACTCGTTCCGTGTGGCGGCATCGAGTTACAATCGCTTTAATGAAAGGTTTGGCTTTTCGGTGTCGGCTCAATATGCTCGTCACGACGGCTATTGGCGCAATTCTTACAACAATTCGCTCTGCGATAAGGAGAATAGTGGCAACTTCCGCACCAAGTTCCAATATCGCAAGGGTGCTTTGAGTATTGACAACACCCTCGCCTTCTCGATTGTGGAGCAGGGTGGCTATCCCTACGAATATATCGGCTCGCCAAACCCCGAAAAACATCGCGAGGAGTTGGTGGGTAAAATCTGCTACAACGAGCCATCAACATACTCTCGCATAGCTGTAAATGACGGTTTAAGTGTCCGTTACGATTTTGGAAAGTTCTCGTTGGCGAGCGTTACATCGTATCAGTATATGAACGATAAGATGCATATCGATAACGACTTCCTGCCCGAGTACTACTTCACCCTCGAACAGCGCAAACAGCAACACCAGATTGCCGAAGACTTCATTTTGCGCTCCAAGGAGGAGGGTGTTTATCGTTGGTTAGTCGGTGTGTATGGCTTCTTCAAGCGAGAGCAGATGCAGGCTCCCGTGACCTTCGGAGCTACGGGTATCCAGAAGATGATTCTCGACAATATCAACAATTTTAGCGGCTATGACGGCGAGTATCGCTGGGGTGATGGCGAGGGCAATGGTGGTGATGAGATGTTGCTCGATAGCCGTTTCTTGACTCACAATAGCGGAGCTGCGGCATATCATCGCAGCGAACTCTATCTTGGTCGTTGGCGCTTGGCGTTGGGGTTGCGTCTGGATTACGAGTTGGTGCAGATGCTCTACAACACAAGTGCAAACACCTGCTATACGATGTTTCCGAGCAATCCGGATAAGGCGGCTACGACCGTGCCTTTGAATATAGCCGATAGCGAGGTGTTGTCGCGTGGTTTTTTCGAGTTTTTACCATCGTTCTCGGCATCGGTCGATTTAGACGATAGCGGTCGGAATATGCTCTATCTCTCCGCCTCGAAGGGCTATAAGGCGGGAGGTTTCAATACGCAGATGTTCTCCGAGATTTTGCAGCGCCGATTGCAGAACAAGATGGGGTTATACCGAGAAATGGATGTTGAGGCGTTGTGTGCCTACAATCCCGAACACAGCTATAATGTGGAGTTTGGCGGGCACTTTGGAACACGGGATGGGGCATTTACTGCCGATGCGGCACTCTTCTACATCGAGTGTCTTGACCAGCAACTCACAATCTTCCCAGATGAGAATAGTACGGGGCGAATGATGACAAATGCCGGTCGCACACGCTCCTTTGGAGCAGAGGTTTCGGCAACGGCACGATTGGCAAAAACTCTGGTGTTGAGTGGCTCGTATGGCTATACAAACGCAAAATTTAAGGAGTTTGTGTCGGGCGGAGTGAATTATGCAGGCAATTATATACCGTATGCACCAAAAAATTCGTTATCTTTGCGCCTGATGCAGACCGTTCCGTTCCGTTCTCGTTGGATTGACCGTATGGTTTTGGGTGTTGGAGTTACGGGTGCGGGCCGAATATATTGGAACGAGGCAAACGATGTGTCGCAACCGCTCTATGCGTTGTTGGAGGCATCGGTACGATTTGAGGGGCAGAGGTGGTCCGTTGATTTTTGGTGCAAGAACGCCACAAATACGAAGTATGATGTTTTCTACTTTGAGTCGATGGGCAACCGCTTCTTGCAACGAGGTCGCCCTGTGTCGGGAGGTTTGAGAGTGATGATAAATATATTGTAAAAGGATAAAAGTATGAAAAAATTGATGTTTCTGCTTGGTGTTGTGTCGTTGATGTTCGCCACCTCCTGCATTAAAGGACCTACTTCGGGAGGCTCCTCTGCTTGGACCTACAAGGGCAAGCTGGTTGTTACCGAGATTGGGTCGGGCGATGTTACATACGAGGACAAGGCTGCTTTGGTAACTGTGGTGATTCCAAATGGTTGGGAACCCAAATTTGATATTACTTTTAACGGAGTGAAGTTTGCTGATGCAATGCCTATAAAACTCAATTTGGAGTTAAAGGGTATTCCGTTTACATCGACCGTATCGGAGGACGAAACAACCATAAACTACATTTTCGAGAAGGAGAACATCATTCCGACTGGTTTTGATAGTCAATACACAATCAACAAGGCGTGGGGTTGCGTCGGCAAGAAGGTCGAGATTTCGTTCACGATGGAATCTCGCGACTCGAAGGTGGTCTTTACCGCAAATGCTATAAATACTCCTCTCGAATAGCATCGCCTCTTTGGGCAAGAAAGATTATAGATTGATTAAAATTTCACACAAGTTAAATCGTAAAGATATGAAGGCTGAATATAAACCTTATGTAGAGGAACTTATCGAGTTGGCAATCAAGGAGGATATTGGCGACGGCGACCACACTTCGTTGTGCTGTATCCCAGCCGAGGAGCGTGGAAGAATGCGTCTGTTGTGCAAGCAGGAGGGTATCATCGCAGGCATAGAAGTTGCAAAGATGGTGACCGAGCGATTGGATGCGGAGGTTAAGTTCGAGCAGATTCTCAACGATGGCGACCGCGTAAAGGTGGGCGATGTGGCGTTCTATGTCGAGGGTAACTTGCAGTCGTTGTTGCGCGCTGAGCGTATCCTGCTCAATATTATGCAGCGAATGAGTGGTGTAGCAACCCAGACCGCAGTATATGCTGACCGTATTGCCGATTTGCACACCAAAGTCCTCGATACTCGCAAGACCACACCGGGAATGCGTGTATTGGAGAAGATGGCGGTGAAGATGGGTGGTGGCGAGAACCACCGTATCGGCTTGTTCGATATGATTCTCTTGAAGGATAACCACATCGACTTTGCCGGTGGTGTTGCCAAGGCGGTAATGGGTGCGAAGGAGTACTTGAAGGCTAAGGGCAAGAACATTCCTATCGAGTGCGAGGTGCGCTCGTTGGAGGATATTAAGGAGGTCTTTGCTGCGGGCGGTGTCGATAGAATTATGTTCGACAACTTCTCGGTTGAGCAGACTCGTGAGGCTGTTGCTTTGGTGGCAGGTCGTTGCGAAACAGAGTCGAGTGGTGGTATTACCCTCGAAACTCTGCGCGACTATGCCGAAACGGGCGTTGATTTTATCTCGGTAGGTGCTTTGACACACCAGATTAAGTCGCTCGATATGTCGCTCAAAGCGTGTTAATGGAGCATAACAACCATATAGAGTTTCATCCCGTAACAGTGGCAGACAAGCCACTGTTCGAGTATTATATGTTGGGGTCGGAGGAGCAAAACTGCGACCTCAATTTTGCAAATATCTTCTGCTGGTGCGACACCTACCATAGCGAGGTTGCCGAGGCGGAGGGATTCTTAATAATTCGCTTCGACAATGGGGGAGTGAAGTCCTATATGCAACCCGTAGGCAATGGCGATAAAAGGTTGATTTTGGAGCTGTTACGGCACGATGCCTTTCTGCAACGCACACCCTTGCGCCTCTATGGATTATCGCTTGAATGGCGCAAATTTTTGGAGGAGAACTACCCTTCGGAGTTTGCTTTTGATGCTCCGCGAGCCTTGTGCGACTACATCTATCGCACCGAGGATTTGGCTCAGTTGCAAGGTCGACGATATCAACCCAAACGAAACCATATAAACCACTTTGTTGCTCGTAATGATTGGCGTGTCGAGCCACTATCCAAGTCGAATATCAAGGACTGTATTGCGCTGAACGACAAGTGGTTGCGAGGTCGTGAGGTTGGCGAAATGGAGTTGGCGGAGCAACACGCTCTGCAACGAGCATTCGACAATTTCGAGGCGCTTGGTTTGCGAGGTTTGGTGCTATATGCCAATGGCTTGCCTGTGGCATTTTCGTATGGTACGCCAATAACGAATAAGACCTTCTGTACCCATATCGAGAAGTATGACGGTGAGGTACAAGGCGCTGCCACGATGATAAATCGCCTGATGGCTCAGTCGCTCGAAGAGGAGTTTGAGTTCTTAAATCGAGAGGATGACCTCGGATTGGAGGGGTTGCGATTTGCGAAGATCTCCTACTATCCTGCGCTTTTGCTCGATAAAATTTCGGCTCTGCACCTCACTGCCGAGCAGCGAGAGATGCGACAGATGTGGCACGAGATTTTCGGCGACGAGGTGGCGGAGATAGAGTCGTTCTTTGTTCGCCACGACGATGCTATGCCGTTCATCCACAAGGAGAATGGCGAGGTGGTGTCGATGTTGTTCGTGGTGCCGTTGCGGATGTGGGGTAAGCGTGTTGCTTACATATATGCAGTGGCAACAAAGCCCGAATATCGAGGTTGTGGAATAGCATCAAAGCTTCTGAAAGAGGCTATGCAACAAATTTGCATAGGCGAAAAATTCGACATTTTAGCCCTTATTCCAAGTAGTAGTGATTCGAAGCGATTATACGAGCGATTAGGCTTCGAGGATCGCCAGCTTCCGATGGAGTTTTCGGCCTCCGACTATCTCGGTACCGGCTCGCCAAATCACGACCTGGCAATGGTAAAAGCCATAAAATAAAAAAGCCAATGGCTAAAAGCAAAGGGTTGAGAATTTCTCAACCCTTTTTCTATTCGTTAATCTGTTTTGCCAACTCCTCGGCACGAGCAAGAGCCTGGTCGATGTGATTTAGAACATTCTCCTTGCCGAGCTTCTCGACGATACCGGCACTCTCTATTGCGCTATAAACTCTCTTGTTTACGCCCGAGAGAATAACCTGCTGGCCAGCCTTCATTGCTGCCTCGATAAAGATTTCGAGGTTGTGCAAACCTGTTGAGTCGATAAACGACACCTTACGCATACGCACAATGCGGATAGGCATAGCGTCGCGCATCGAGGTCATCTCCTCAAACTTTGTAGCAACGCCAAAGAAGAGAGGTCCGTTAATCTCGTAGACCTCCACACCGTGTGGAATAGCGAGCTGAACATCGCCCTCCTCACCGTCGTGGTGAAGTTCCATCTCATCACGCAAAACCGAAATCTTCGAGGTCTCCATAATGCGACGCACGAAGAGCACCACCGCCAAAGCCAAGCCTACCTCAATAGCGATTGTGAGGTCGAAGATGATGGTCAGGAGCATTGTAGTGAAGAGAATTGCGATATCCGAGCGCGACTGACGGCACATCGAACGAATGGTGCGCCAACCACTCATATTATACGACACCATAATCAACACGCCTGCCAAGCAAGGCATCGGAATTGCACCAACCAAGCCACCCAAGAAGAGCAAAACAAGCAAGAGTACAACTGTGTGTACGATACCTGCTACCGGTGTACGACCACCATTGTTGATGTTTGCCATTGTTCGTGCGATAGCACCCGTAGCAGGGATACCTCCGAAGAATGGAACCACGATGTTTGCCACACCCTGAGCCATAAGCTCGGTGTTGGAGTTGTGGCGCGAACTGATTACACCGTCAGCCACCATTGCCGAGAGCAACGACTCGATAGCACCGAGCATTGCGATTGTAAATGCAGTTGGGATCAACGACTGAATTGTGGCCCACAATGGTTGCTCGCCGAGCGACGGAAGACGGAATGAAGGCAATCCCGAAGGTAACTCGTACAAGTCGCCAATCGTTGCTACCGGATGAATGCCAGCAAAGCGCTCCAAAGCCCAACAGAATGCCGTCATTATGATAATCGCAAGCAATGAGCCCGGCATCTTCTTCGAGATTTTCGGAGTAAAGACGATAATCAGAATCGACGCCAAGCCGATACCCAAAGCCCACCAGTTTGTCTTGCCTATATTTGCGAAGTAGCAGCCCCACTTCTCGATAAAATCTGCCGGAACATTCTCGATGCCGAGACCGAGCAAGTCGTTAATTTGTGTTGAGAAGATAGTTACTGCAATACCAGCCGTGAAGCCTACGATAATAGGGTAGGGCATAAATTTAATAATCGAGCCGAGTTTGAAGACACCCATCAGCACAAGCATTATACCCGCCATAATGGTTGCGATGGCCAAGCCACCTACGCCAAATTGCTGGATAATGCCGTAGATGATGACGATGAATGCTCCTGTCGGGCCACCAATCTGAACGCGCGAGCCTCCGAGTGCCGAGATGATAAATCCTGCGATGATTGCGGTTACCAAACCTTCGGTTGGACCAACACCCGATGCAATACCGAATGCGATAGCCAACGGAATAGCCACAATACCCACAATAATACCCGCCATAATATCCTTCATAAACTTTGCGCGGTCATAGTGGCGCAAAGTGTAGAATATTTTCGGGTCGAAATCAATAGAAAATTTTGGTTTCATCACTTATTTAACCTTAATACATACACCTAAATCGGCTGCAAAGATAGTAAAAAGACGAAAGACGAGAGACGAGAGACGAGAGTTTTTTTGAAAAAATCTATCGCTCCACTCTCTTTGCCAATCCTCCCTCTGATGTTTCGCGATAGAGCGATGGGAGGTTGTGTCCTGTTTCGTGCATCACCTCCACGACTTTATCGAATGACACAAGGTGTGAGCCATCGGATAGTGTGGCGTAAGTATTGGCATCGAATGCTCGTGCCGCAGCAATGGCATTTCGCTCAATACAAGGCACTTGCACCAATCCGCAAACGGGGTCGCAAGTCAAGCCCAAGTGGTGCTCCAAGCCCATCTCTGCTGCATACTCAATCTGTGCAGGTGTTCCTCCGAAGAGTTGGCATGCTGCCGCTGCCGCCATAGCACACGCTACGCCAATTTCGCCCTGACAGCCGACCTCTGCGCCCGAAATTGAGGAGTTCGTTTTTACGACATTTCCGAACAATCCCGCTGTTGCCAACGCTCGCAAGATGCGGATACGCAGGAACTCACGAGAGGTGTTCAGGTGATACACGACAGCCGGCAAAACGCCGCACGAACCGCAGGTTGGGGCTGTTACAACCGTGCCACCCGAAGCATTCTCCTCGGCTACGGCAAGGGCGTAGGCGTATATCTTTGCTCGTGTAGCGAGTGAGTCGGTGAAACTTTTTGACTTTACGAAGTAGGTGCTTGCCTTGCGGGCAACCTTTAATCCACCCGGCAGAACGCCATCGTTGTTCAAGCCTCGTGATATGGTGTCGCACATCGTTGTCCAGATGTTGTCGAGATAGTCCCAAATCTCCTTGCCCTCGCAATCTTCGACATACTCCCAATAGGTCTTACCCTCACGATAGCACCACTCCTTAATCTCACTGATGGTGTTCAGTGGGTATATCTGCGCTTTGTCTGCCGGTTTTGTCTGTTCATTTGCCAGTGCGCCACCACCAATGCTGTAAATCTCCCATTCGTCATAGGTTTTACCTCCACGCAGAGCCTCGAAGCGCATACCGTTTGGGTGGAATGGCAGGAAGATGTTGGGTTGCCATACGATTTCGGTTGGAGCAACGGGTTGTAGCACCGACTCTATCGCCTTGTCGGTCAAGTGGCCACGACCTGTTGCGGCAAGCGAGCCGTAGAGCGTAACCTTGAAACTTTCGGCATCGTGGCAACGCTGCAAGAACTGTTCAGCAGCGAGTTTTGGTCCCATCGTGTGGCTGCTCGATGGACCATTTCCTATTTTGTATAACTCTTTTAATGACTCCATTGTTTGTGAGTATTTTGATGCGACAAAGATAGGTAAAAATCGTATTTGTTGTCCCAAAATGTTAAATAATACCTACAAAATACTACTGTACTGCAAAATACCGATAAATATTCGGCGGATTTATTGCATTTTTGGGCGTAAATCACTATTTTTGCGAAATTAGTTGTGGCAATGGCTAATTTTGGGCGTGCCACAATGAGTGTGTAATGAGGTTGATGAGAAAATATACGATTCTTATCGTTTTTGCGTTGCTTTTTTCGTGTGTGATAGCGCAAGGTGCCGAGAATGAAAATTTCGGTTCTCTTTTTATGCGCGCGCATAACGCCTGCGAGCAAGTTCGCCTGGACACCTCAAACAATCTGCAAAACATCTCCATTCGATACGAAAATGACAAGGCCCAACCTCGTTGGGATTATGCAAACAACAACGACGCCTACGCTGCTATTGTTGATGCGGTCAAGAGCCTTTCGTCTGCGGATAGCAATGTGCGTACGATAGTTATCGAGGGTGCGGCATCGCCTGTGGGCAGCGAGGAGTACAACATCAACCTTGCTTTGCGCCGAGCAAATGTTCTTCGTGATATCATCTCTCGAATGGAGGGTGGCGATAAGTTGAAAATTCGTACCATCTCGGCGGGAGAGGATTGGCGCACATTCAAATCCTATATCGAGCAGAATTACTATGAGCCAAATCGCGACCAAGTGCTTGCGGTACTCGATACAGACCTATCAAACGACGACAAGGAGCGACAACTGTACCAACTCGATGGCGGTAGGACTTGGCAAACATTGGTCAGGGACTTTATGGCTACGGCGCGAAATGCTGCGATGATTCATATTGTCGAGATTGGCGAGTTGGCCCCAAGGTTTTCCCCTCTAAAAATTCCATCTGTTCTTGCACCTATTAAGGCGGATATGCTGGCACTTGTAGCCAAGCCTTCTGTTGTTGATAAATCAACCGAGGAGGTAAAAGCTGTTGTTGCGTCAGCCGATAGTTTGAAGATGGTGCCACAACCACAAGTAGAACCACAACCACAAGTAGAGCCACAACCACAAGAGCAACTTGTTCCGCAATCCCAATCACAGCAGGAGATAGTGGGCAAGCAGCAGACTGTTGCACCTCGCAAGCCTATTGTGGCGGTGCGTTCAAATCTGCTTGTGCCGGCACTGAATGTCGGCGTCGAGGTGCCAATCGGAACGCATTGGTCGGTGGGAGCAGACTACTACTTCCCTTGGGTGTGGCCGAAGCGAGATAACAAAAACTGTTTTGAGATCCTCGGCTGGGGTATCGAAGGTCGCTATTGGTTTGGCAAGAACAGAACAGCCTTCGACCGCTTGAAGGGTCACTCGATAGGTCTTTATGGCTATATGGGCTACTACGACTTCGAGCGCAACTTCCACGGTCATCAGGGCGAGTTCATAAACATCGGCTTGGACTACACCTACGCTATGGCGGTAGGCAAGAAGAAGGCGGTACATTTCGAGTTCTCACTCGGTGTGGGTTACATCTACTCGCAAGCGAGAAAATATACGGTTATCGAGGCTACGGGACCACTCATCAGCGACAAGATAACCAAGACAATTGGCTACTTTGGTCCTACAAAGGCGAACATATCGCTCGTAGTGCCGATTTTCCAGAAGGTTAAACCAAACGATAAACAGCGTGGCAATGAGTAAGATGCGATACATACTGCTTGTTGCCGTGGTGGCTCTTCTCTCGGTGGCGTGTCAGCGCCGTCCGATGGAGGAGCAGTACCTCAAAGTATATCTCAACCTGAATATCGACCGCAATATTACCAACTACGAGGTTGGCGAGAGTGAGCCTGGCCTGATGCGTGTGGCATTCTTCGATGCCGTGACAGGCGAATACCTATCGCACGACTTCGTGTCGGATAAGGGTGGATATATCTTCGCTCCGTATGGCGATGTGGATATGGTAGTCTATAATATCGAGGCGGGAGAAACCCGTATTCGCAACTACTACGTATGGCGCGATATCGAGGCTTACACAGATGAGATTAGTGAGCAGCAGCGTAGTCGCTTCACGCGATACTTGCAGTCGCGCGCGGACACGCGACCTTCCTACGAGGAGATTCTTGTGACTCCGGGACATCTCTTTGTGGCTCGTGAGAAGAATATCCATATCCCGCAACATATCACCGAGGATGTATTCATTATTAGTACAACAGCAAAGAGTGTTGTTGAGAGTTGGACTATCGAGGTCGAGGGTATTACCGGTATGGAGTGGGTTGGCTCGGTGTCGATGATGCTCTCGGGACAGGTGGGCTCGAAATATATTGCTACTGATAAACTCTCGACCGAGCCTGTGGCACTCTACTTCGATGTTGTGAGCGCACAACGCCGAAGCACGGTGATGACTTCGCGCTTCGAGACCTTTGGTCGCGAAAAGACGAGTGGCGATGTGGCGTTGTTGAGTGTCCTCTTCACCGATATTGCTGGCCACCCATATATGTACAACTTCGATGTGTCGGACCAGATGGAGAATAACCCCGAACAGCATATTGTGATAAGAGGCGATATCAACATTCCGAAACCTGAGGTCGGAGGAGGATTTGCTCCGGAGGTTGACGATTGGAAGGAGTACAAATACGACATAGATATTTAGTTGAGAGTTCAGAGTTGAGAGTTGAGAGTTGAGAGTTGAGAGTTGAGAGTTGAGAACAAAAAACCAATAAAAACCAATAAAAACCAACAAAAACTAATAAAAACAAAACAACATTTTTACAAACAACATTTTTACAAACAACATTTTTACAAACAACATTTTTTACACATTAACAAACAATTTTTTTAATTAACATTTTCATTAACCATTTTTAAAACATTTCAATTATGAAAAAGATGTTTTTATTTGCTGCTGCAGCGATGGTGTCGTTGAGCAGTTGTGTTCAGACCGACGAGGTTTACACAGGTAAGTTGAACGAGATGGGCTTCAAGTCGGCCGTAACTCGTGGTATTATTCATTCGCAGACGGATATGACCTATCCTATTGCGGTGTCGGCTGTTGTAGACAGTGATGTGCTTGATGGCACTGACAACTACATTCCATACTTTACCAATTCAGATCCATTGGCAAAGTATGACAACGCCTTGTTTGCTTATAATGAGCAGACACACCTTTGGGCTGGTTCGCCTGCACGCTATTGGCCAAGTACCGGTCACATGCAATTCCTTGCATTCTGCCCTTGCCCAACCAATGCAACTTTGAAAACCAGCTACAACCCTTCGACCGGTAAGATTGAGAATATCACCGTTACACAGATTGATAACAATATCATCAATCAGCACGATATTCTTTACAGCGACCTTCTTGAGTGTGACGCTCCACAAGATGGCGCACAGGCGTTGACTTTCCACCACGCATTGTCACAGATCAATGTTGTATTTAAGAAGACTGACTCTCCTGCAAAGGTAACTTTGAAGTCGGTAATGTTGGAGGATGTATTCTTTGCTGGTAACCTTGTAATCACTCCTCATGAGGGTGCTGTAAGTACTGCTGTTTGGACAACTCCGGGTGAAGCGTTCTTGAAGAGCCGCAATTTCAACAAGCAAGAGGCAACAAGCATTGAGGACACAGCTATTGACAAAGAGTTGTCGAATACCGAAGGTTACTCGCCAGTACCTCTCTTGGTTGTTCCTATGGATCATCAGGGTAAGATTCTCGTGGCTTATTCTATTGAGGATAAAGTACAGACTTACGAGCTCGACCTCACAACAAATGGTGAGAAGTGGGAGATGGGCAAGAAGTATACCTACACCTTTACGATCAATGTAAACGAGATTATCTTCGACTGCGATGTTGATGAGTGGGTGCCAGGCAATGGTGATGGCGGTCAGTCAATCATGATTTAATCTACAAAACTTTAATCCGTAGGGGCTTGACCGCCCCTGCGGGTACTACGATTTAATTGAGAATTGAGAATTGAGAATTGAAAATTGAAAATTAAATAGTTTTCCGTTTTCCGTTTTCCGCTTAGAAAAGATTATGCGTAAGGTATTGACAATAGTATTATCGTTGTTGGTTTTGGGTGGTTGCAACCACTCGGAGCCGATAGATGGTCCACAAGCAATTAGTTTTGTGTCGCAATATAACCGAGCACTTGTTGAGAATGTTGAGGATTTGCGCGAGCACGAACTAAAACTCTTTGGCTCCTACTCCCTCGATGGTCGTACTGCACGATTGTTCGATGCCGAGCGACTCTACTATAACGAGGAGTTGCCAGGTTGGGACTACGACAATACGCAGTATTGGATTTCGAAGGCGCAATACCGTTTTTGCGCAATATATCCCTATGTAGCCCCTTGCACCTTCTCCGATGCAGAAGGTAAGGTTACCATTGCCAACTACGAGGGCTCAACGGGTGGTCCCGATGTGCTCTATGCCTCGGCAAAGCGCGACCTTGCCGTAAGTGCGGACTTCTCGACAGTGCCGTTGCACTTCCGTCACGCTTGCGCTGCCGTGCAATTTAACCTTATAAACGCCTCGAATGCCACCTTGACAGATGTTCGCAATATCCGTCTTGTGGGGTTGCACAACAAGGGGCACTTCTCATTTGATGCCGATGGTGCAGTGTCGTGGCAGTTGGATAGCTCAACAATAGGTGCCAATGCGGAGTGGCAACCATTCGGGGGTACCTGCGTTTTACCAAATGGTGGTCTGCCCGTAAATCTGAATGTTAAACATTCGCTCTACGACAATGGCGCAATCTTGGTCTTGCCACAAATCGTATATAAAACGACGGCTACACTCCATTTGGAGTATATCAAGCAGGGCGATGCCGAGTATGCTGTGCGAAACATCGAACTTGGTTGGCTCGGAGGAAACACCCCTACCGAGTGGAAACCGGGTGAGAAATATGAATATAACTTGACAATCACCGACAACACCATAACTACGGAGGTGCGAGTTGTTGATTGGGTGGACCACTATGTTGATTTGTAGGAGGAGAGTGTGATATGAAGAGAGTTTTTGCCATACTATTCGGAGCAGTGTTGTTGTCGGCGTGTGCCGATGGCGATATTATGACTGGTGGCTCCGACGAGATAGTCTTCAATGCCAAGCATATCCAGCGAGGAGCGATGACGCAGGGCGATATTGACAACAGTCGAGTATATGTCTATGGTGTGCAGAACAACACCAACAGAATATACAACAACGCGCCAATTACTCGCGATGCCGCTACGGGAAAGTGGTTCCCTGCGACGAAGCGCAGTTGGACCGAGGGTAGCAACTACTCCTTCTATGGCTACGCCTACAATACGATGAATGGCTTGACGCTTGTGAGCGGAAAGGATGGTCTTGAAATAGAGGTGCAGCAACCGACGACCTACAACGAGGCGGCGATGATTGACTACCTGTTGTCCTACACCTACAAAGTTGCCGACGGAGCAATGAAGCCTATCGTGCAGCTCCACCTCGAACACGCAATGTCGTTGGTCGAGATATATGTGGTGCGTGGAAATATGTTCGATGCACGATTGAAGAAGATGACCTTCGAGAATATATACTCGGCAGGTTCGATGAAGTGTACTGCGCAGGCAATAGTTAATTCGGGCGAGAAGAATAAATGGCAGACAATACCTTCGGGCTCGAACAATGCGGTCTATACCTTCGAGCCGACCTCGACAACCATAATTGGTGACGAGCGCGAGAATACGGGGGCGGTGATGAAGATAATGTGCATACCGCAACAGATTACGGCAAATACGAAACTCACCATAGAGTACGAGATTAACGAGAAGGTTACATCGGAGAGTGCCGACAACTTTGTAACACATACCGAGGAGTTTTACCTCTTCAACTACAATCCGGTAAACTATCAGCCGGGACATCGCATTATCTATACGGCAACAATCGACTCGGGTGTTAATCTCGTAGGTGTTGTCAAAGATTGGATAGATGTTGATTACATCGAGGGTACGGTGCTGCCAGAAATTGATTAAAGGAGATGCAGGTATGAAGAGATTTCTAAAATATACATCGTTGTTGGTGGCTGTGGCGCTTGTCGTTGTGGGCTGCCAGAATGACCACACCTTGGGTGGTGATAGCGAGAATCCGATGAGGATAAGGCTGTGGGCAGATGTGGGCTATTCGCCAAATATAGTCTATTCGCCAAGTTCTACTCGTGGCAATGCCGACTCCACGAGCGGAATCATTGATGCCGCCACCGATACGGTTCTCACAATGGGTATGGCGCGTATAGACGAGGGACACTCACTATATTATCCTGCGTTTTTGAACTGCGATGAGCCTATTCTTGCGGAGTTGGGCAAGCCAAACCCTGGAAATAGTTACATTCGTGAGATTGAGTTTAAGAGCGCAGCGCAGTTCTTCTACAACTCGACAGACTATGTGAAGTATGTGGCTTGGCAACCTTGGAGACCAAACGAAGAGGGTTATGAGTATAACTCTACCACGACCGCTTCGACCGTCAGAATACCTATTACGGGCGACTCGGATATTCTCTATGGAAATGTTGTTACAGGTTCACAAACCACAGGCTTCGATATGATGGAGTTTGAGCATGCGCTATGTGTCTATCGTATCTATGTCTATTCGATGCAGGAAGAGGGTGGTACCCAATCGTCGGCGTGGGGTGCGCTCAAAGATATGGTTATCGAGGATTTGCCAACATCGTGTGTCTTGACGCTTCCGAACGAGGAGGGGACATTTGGTGTGGCATACGAGGGTACGGAAATGCTTAATCTGGCAGACGAGAACAACAATATATTCTTCTCGCCCGGCGAGAAGATACCTGTTGGTTTGGCAAATCGTCGTATGGTGGCGAAGTGTGTTGCTGCGCCGCCAATGGACGATATTCTTCACATAAGCCTTGCTACAAGCGGTGTCGATGTGCGACAGCGAGTGTCGATTGCTCGAAATTTTAAGGCTGGACACGCCTACGATATTGTCTTGCGCTTCTCGAATCACGGCTTGATAAATGCGGATGTGTCGGTTAGTGACTGGAAGAGCCACGACGAGGTAATCGAGCAGGAGGTCGAGGTGGATATGTTCTATAACCTCTCGAATTACGAAACTGCAAACTCCTATATTATCAATTCAGCGAACTATGGCTACTGCTTCGATGGTACGATTAAGGGCAATGGCGACAATTCGTTGCTTGGTGGTGCGGATGTGTCGTTGAAACCGAAATATATCGACATCTTGTGGGATGATACACCAATGATTACCGTCGATGGCGTACAACGCAAGGCGTTGACCCTTGATCTGCACGGATTGTCATACGACAGAGTGCTATTCCATGTGCAGGGTAATCCGAACGACGGAGAGGACAAGAGACTCCTTTCGGAGGGTAATGTCGTAATTGCTGCCTATGACGAAGAGGGCGGAGAGATTCTTTGGACCTGGCATATTTGGCTCACAGACCGAGTAAGAACACACGGATATCCGAATGGATATATTGTTCATGACAGAAACCTCGGTGCGGTATCGGCTGTGCCTGATGGTGGAAGTGGAATGGATGGTTTGTACTATCAGTGGGGCAGACCTACTCCATTCAAGCCTGCGTCGTCGGGCATATATGGTGCAGTATCGAAGGTGCCGAGCAAGACGACACAAACCGCTACGGTTGACGAGGCGGTAGCTCAGCCGACAACATTGTTTGGAAGTGGCGATACTGCAACTTATGATTGGTTAGAAACGCGTAATAATGCATTGTGGGGCTATCACAACGAGCATACCGACCTCGAAAAGACGATGTACGACCCTTGTCCTCCGGGCTATATGGTTGCCGATATGAGAGTGTGGCAGAATATTGCACAATACGAGAAGGCCGGTGGTTGGCATAATGGCTCGGGTGTGAATTTGTCGGTTGCATCCAACAATGTGTGGTATCCATTCCAAGGCTATATCGAGGCAGACGGAACAGAAAACCTCACTCGAAATATGGTGCGTATGTGGTCAAGTGCGGTGGATTTGAAAACAACAAACAATCCGCCTTACGAGTTGCGATATACGGCAAGTGGCAATGCCGGTTGGAATGCGGTAGAGAGCCGTCGCAATCGGGCTCTGCCGGTGCGTTGTGTGTCGAGCCACTCAACAGCGATTGTTGCCAATTTAAGTGCATCGCAGACCGCTAACTCATATATGGTGCATCGCTCGGGATACTACAAATTCAAGGCAACGGTACGCGGAAATGGAGTGGGCTCGCTCTTGCCATTGGGTGGTACAACCACCGCCGAGATTAACGGTGGGCTCTCCACCTCGATTGCTCCGGCAAAGATTGATTTTCTGTGGTGGCAGGGTGACTTCACGGAGGTTACCGGTGCTGCGAGCGATGTGGAGAACCTTCTGCCGATACAGATTCTCAACAACGGAGAGTTGGACGACGAGGGATATGTAACCTTCTATGTTGGTACCTTCCACAAGGGAAATGTTGGCTTGGCGGCATACGACATAGATGGTGAGATTTTGTGGACCTGGCATATTTGGCTTACGGACAAACCTGTTGATGTGGTTACAGGAAATTACACATTTATGGACCGCAACCTTGGTGCAACCACTGCTCCGAATACTTCGGCGAGCCGACTGTCGTTTGCAAGTGAAGCAGAGCGTATGGCGACATACGGATTCTACTATCAGTGGGGGCGCAAAGACCCTATGTTCGGACCTCCGGCATACAATTCGGGCGATGAGAGCGTGAGTGGAAAGCCAAAATCATCGAAGTATTGGGTGAAGAACTACAATACGGGAGCGTGGTCAAGTCGTACCGACATAGATACGGCATCGGCTGCCACAATACCTGTTGTTACGCAAAATCCAATGGTCTTTTACCGTAGTACATCAATGTCTGGTAACAACTCTTGTGGTTGGTTCCCTTCGACATTTGCCGACGGATATACCAATGTGGCTCTTTGGGGTTATGCGGTCAAGGACTACTCAATTCAGGGACAGACCTTCTCTAAAACGATGCACGACCCTTGCCCTCCGGGATATAGAACACCATTCCACCACGCGTGGGGCTATGGCAACAACGCTGGTTATACCTATGGCGAGAATGGCGGAAATATCAATCTCGGCAATGGCGAGGCAAACTTCGACTCGTATGGATTGGTCTTCAACAAAACTGCATTCGACAGGGCGTGGTATCCTTATGTTGGTTATCGTCATCCGCAAGATGGAGGCTACGAGGATGTAGGACAGCAAGGACGATTGGTTACGGGTATGCCGATGGGACAATACAACACCCGTTCGTATATCTACACCAACACATATACAGGACAGATTGCAAATTCTGGTGGCGATGGTTGTGGTCCAGCTTACGGAATGTCGGCCCGTTGCCAAAAAGAGTAGAAGGAGAGAGATTATGAGAAGAATATATGTAGTCTTGATGATAGTTTCCACACTCTTCGTCTTTGCTTCGTGCGAGATGAGGGGAGATGGGCTGAATAGTGTTGAGGTCGAAGGCGGAGTTTCGGTTGCTCACTCTGCGACCATATCACCATCGTGCATAGTTGAGTCGCGCAGTATGTCGCGTGCCGAGAGTGCGGGTGTTGCCGTGCGCTCGTTGGTGGACCAGATTACAACCAAGCGATTAGACTCAAACTTTCTCCGTCTTGACGAGGACTTGGACGCGATGAATGACGGACGATACACATTTACCGGCAATGTTCCGACTACGCCATATCGTACAAATTGGAACAAGGCGCAACTGCTCGAATCGACCGTAACATCATCGCCCGATAATACCGAAGGCATACACTATCGTTCGGTGTCGTTGGCGCCCGAGCAGTCCTATAAGTTAAATATCGTAGAGGAGAATATTGACGGTGTTGTCCATCGCGATACGACCCATTTCTACCATACACGAATGGTCGGCTGGTTTCCGATGACATGTACGCTTCCGCGTAGAGAGGGTGTGCCCGTAACGGCTCAGTTCGACTTCTCGGAGTTTGACGCAGTGCGCCTAAACGAAACAGTCGAGATTAACGGTGTGCCCACCGAGGTTGTGGCATTGCAGTTCAAAGGGCTCGATGGCGAGACCGATTTGATGGTAAGCAATGTTTGTGAAGGACAGTCGTGGCATAAATACAACGCCACAGCTCCGCATAGGAGCGATATCCACCCTGTGGATAACAGCAATATATATCGCGAGCCATTTGGACACAATTCCCCATTGCCACGATACTCAAATTATTTCACATATCGCCACTATCGTTCTGCTGTGCGCATAACGGCATACGCCGAGCAGAGCGTGCAAAACCTGAGTATGTGGGGCGAGATACAGTATGTTGTGATACGCAATCAACCAACATCGTGTAAGATTTGGTTGCCAACCGAGTTGGGCGAATTTGGCGAGGTCTATCATTGGGGCGACTACGACAATCTACCAATCATCTGTACCCCGATGTTCGACAACGATTCCAACCACCCAACCTATAACGAGTCGGCAGATTACCCGATTCACATGGAGGGAACATCGTTGAAGAATGATGCCTACCTCGGATATTCGTTGATCGAGCCAAACCGCGATGTGGAGTTGGAGATTCACACCGCTTCGGGTGTCTATAACACGACAATTTTGGCAAAACATATTGTCAAAGATGAGAATGGAAGCGAGAGAGAAGTCGATATCTTCGAGGCTGGTTGTATCTACGACATCAAGTTGAACTTCCGAACCAACGGAACCATTGGCGCCATTCTCGAACAAGAGGGCGAAGAGCGTTACTACGACCTGTCGAGTCTGCACGAGTTCGAGGTCGACGAGGAGATAGATCAGGATCTAATCTCAACCTTCAAGTTGGCAAACTGCTATGTTGTGGCACCCAACGAGTTGAAAGATGAGAACGGAGATGACATCTACGATGGTTATTGCTTCCTTGCAACGATTGTAGGTAACGGAGAGTCGGGAATTATCTCTTCGGGAGCGCAAACTCTCTATCCGACAACGGAGAAGATCTCCCCTGTTTCGGCTCATTTGCTATGGGAGAGCCAACTCGGACTCATTACCGATATTGAGTTGAGGTTTGGCTATGTGCGTTTCAAGTTGTCCGACTCGTCGGCACGCGGGAATGCTGTTATTGCCGTCTATGACAAGGCGGGTAGGGTGTTGTGGTCGTGGCATATTTGGATTACGGACCACCCCGAGGAGTTGCCTGTCAAGATAGGCGAACACACCATCACCATTCTCGATAGAAATATCGGTGCAACGGCTGCTACCTGCAATAGCGCAGAGAGTGCATTGGCGACATACGGTCTTTATTACCAATGGGGGCGCAAAGACCCATCTATGGGACCGCCATCGTACAACTACTCTCCAATCAACCTCAATACAGCACCATATTATGACTTCTCGTCGGATGAGAAGACGGCTGCCGAGGTGGTGCAGTTTGCGCAACCGACGCTGCAAAATAGTGTGGAGAACCCGATGTATTTGATATTGCCAACAGGACAACCGCTATCCTATATCTTCAATTGGACACATCAGCGATACGACTTCCTCTGGGGCTACAACGAGGCAACGGGAATGACCACGAAGACCATCTATGACCCTTGCCCGTATGGTTATCGAGTGCCAAGCAGCGAACTCGGTGCGTTGTTCAGTATGGGAACGGGTTCGGTTGGCACCTATGGCTACACTCGTACCATAGATGGAGTCTCATTCTTCTTCCCGTATGCCGGATTTAAGGGTGTGGATGTGGGTTTGAATTCACTTGTTTGTGCGTGGAAGTATGTGGGACAGAAAGGCGACTACCAATCTTCGATGTATTGCAACGATGCCAACGCCGAGAATAATGGCGGCATCAACCAATATATGCATCGCGCGCGCGTATATATATCTAAGGAAGGCTCCTGGTCCGAAACCAATGTCGGCAACTATTCGGGCAACCTGCACATCGACTTTGCAAATCGTCGTACCGCAACGCCTATACGATGTGTTAAGGACGAAAAGATAGGTAGTATTACGGCTACACTAACCCCTTCGGAGAGGACTTTGGTCGCAAATACCACTATGTCGCTTCAATATAAAGCCCACTCTTATGGCAGTGCAATCGAGAGCGTAGTTATTCGAGCAACCTATACCGACACTTCGGGCGAGCTACACTCCCGCGATATTCGTAAGGTTGAACATATCGGCGCGTACGAGATTGATGGTACAGTGTCCTATATCACGCCATCGGATTGCAATGACAATGGAGTGATGTTCCACCTTATTGTTCGCAACGAGCACGGTTTGATGTACACCGAGGAGGTTGCGTTGTTGAGCACCAACATTTCTGCCGAATTTAACCGTTGGGAGGACTCTGTACGAGGCGATATCAACTCCACTTCGCGCGATTTTGTAATCGCAGGAGAGCAGATTCGCTACTATGTAAATATCTCGGCAAATGCCGACCCTACATCGGTATTGATTAACGGTATTTCAGCAACCCGAAGTGGCTCATTTGCAGGCGATAATGTATCGAACACTACTTGGTATATCACTTGGTCGCAAACCACAAAGGGTGTCTATCCGATGACGGTTACAGCCACGGTCGATGCCAAGAATATCACCGAGGAGGTGGGCACAATATCTGTCTATGGTTTGACTGTTGGCTCTCGCACTACATCTATCGACAAGAGTGGAGAAACACTCTATGTTTTGCAGAACGACAACTACAACACCACCTACCTCACCTCTACGGGTACAAACCTCACGGCAAGTATGACCTTGCAGGGCTACTACAACCTCTTCACCTTCGAGGACGAGAAGATACGGAGTGTGGCACGAGGTACCTATATGAGTGGTACAAATGGCACTGTTTCGTTCAACGCCACCGGCTCGAACTACCAAACCTCCGTTAATGGTCAGAATATCCGCATCTACGCGCAGGTATCGAATGGCTGGTGGAATCAGACCTACTATTTGCGTCAGACGGGCAATACTACGGTGTCGATGCAGACCAATAACAACAATAACAATTGGAGGTTGTTGCCGGTGACCTACGACCGCCCATAAACGAAAAACCGCAGAAAGCAATGCTCTCTGCGGTTTTTTATATAGCAAGTAACTTCTTACTTGATACGCTCGTAGTACTCGCGAGTGCGGGTATCAACGCGGATCTTGTCGCCTGTGTTGATGAACAAAGGCACCTTGATAGTCGCACCGGTGTTTACGGTAGCAGGCTTCAACGAGTTTGTCGAAGCGGTATCGCCCTTGATACCTGGCTCGGTGTAGGTAACCTCCATATCAACGATTGGTGGCAACTCGGCAGCGAGAACTACATCCTTGTCGGTGTGGTACATAACCTCAACGATTTGGCCGTCAGCCATAAGGTCGTAGTTGTCGATGAGCGACTTCTCGATGTTGATCTCCTCGAAGGTCTCGGTGTGCATAAAGTGAGCACCGAGGTCATCCTCGTAGGTGAACTGGTAAGGGCGACGCTCAACACGCACCTGCTCAATCTTGATACCTACCGAAGAGAAGGTATTTTCGAGAACGCGACCGTTCTCCAAGTTCTTGAGCTTTGAACGAACGAAAGCAGGGCCTTTGCCCGGCTTGCAGTGCTGGAAATCGACAACAAGGAAGGTCTTGCCGTCCATCTCGATGCACATACCGATTTTGATATCAGCAGCAGTAATTGTCATAGTTGTATTGTTTTAATAATTAGTGATTTCAATGTTTCGGGCGCAAAGATACAAAAAGAAATTAAAAATAAAGAATTAAGAATTAAAAAACGGAATTATATACTTGAGGCGTGTAAAACAAATCGTCATTCCGAAGGAGCGTAGCGACTGTGGGAATCTCCCACCTACCATTAAACGAGGAGATTGCCACGAGCCAAAGGCTCTCGCAATGACGAACACGCCTAAGGCATATAATTCCGTTAAAAATTAACATACCCCCTCTGGCTTTCAGCCCTCTCCCTAAATTCCCTATTCTCCCTAATGCCTCTAACCGACGACAAACCGAGAGCAGAGGGTGCTTGCACACTATGCCGAGGTGCGAAGGAGGAAAAGCCTGCGTAGCAGGATTAATGCCCCTACTCTCTAAAAACCGCAAAATAATTCTAATATAATTAGGTATAACGATTTATTATATTTAACTTTGCGCCCGAGAATGTGTTAATGACAAGACAATTCTAAACAAACAATTAAATATTTAATAATCAAAAACATGAAGCACACAGCTAAAATTTTGAGGGGGGGGGGATTATGCCACTCCTGAGATGAAAGTCTGCTTGGTGGTTGCCGAGGCCGGCTATCAGGCTTCGCTGAGCTCGGGTGAAATCGAGAATGCGACATTTGAAGATTGGGGAACACTTTAAAAAACTGCAATGCTATGAAGAAGATTTTTACAAAATTGATGCTTTTGGCAGTTGCAGCAACTGCATTAGTATCGTGCGCAATCGATGACACAAACGATGTAAATACACTTCCGGGTGTAGAGGTTTCTATTAACGCTACCACTGCCGATGTTTCTCGTAGTGAGTTTGGCGATTACAACTCAACAAGCAAAACATTCCCAACTTTGTGGGAGGGTAACGAGGAATGGTTTGTTGCCGTAAATGACAAATATGTAGAGAAGGTTGAAACCATCATTTTCTCTGATGATAAGAAATCGGCTAATGCAAGTTTTACTTTGTCTGCTGCGCCAACCGCGGCTGATGGCAAATATACTTTGCATACTTTGTCGCCTGCAAGCGCATATTCGTACTATGACTTTGCGGGTGATAAACTCCGTTTCAACATTGCTCTTGCTATTCAGACTCCAACTGCTACTTCGTGTGACCCTGCTTCGCAGGTGCTTTTTGCAAAGTCGGAGGCTGTGGAGAGTGCAGATTCGTTCAATGTTGGCTTCGAGCATATGTCGGCTTATGTTAAGTTCTCGTTCTTGAATGTTGCCGAGGGTGGCGTTGTAAGTTCCGTAGAGGTGTCGTCTGCAGATGTAAATCTCGCTGCTCGTTACGAGTATACGCTCTCTACTGGTGCACTCAAAGAGCATGATAAAGCCTCTAAAAGCATCACTTTGGTAACCGACCATACCGACAATTTGTGGATGGCTGTTGCTCCGGTTGATGTTTCTGGCAAGAAGCTCACATTCTCTATCACAACCGACAAGGGTATCCTCTCGAAGGAGGTTGCAATGCCTGCAACTGCAAAGTTCGAGTCGGGTAAGGTAGTCGGTTTCAACGTAGATATGGCAGGTATCGATTATCCATCGGCCGAGGAAGGCGAGGAGTGGTATCTCGTTACAAACACCGCAGACCTCACAGATGGCGAGTACATCATCGTTGCTAAGAATAAGGATGGTAATATTGTCTACCTTCCAAGTACAACAACCGGATCATCTTCTGCTCCTGCTCACAAGATTATATCCGTTCCTGGCTTGGATTTGAATAGTGCAGATGTATTTACGACCACTCTTATTCCGGAGGATGCACGCTTTGCTTTCTCGGGTAGTGCAAGTTCTATGACTATCAAGAACGCTGATGGTAATTATCTCTACACGACTAACACTAACAACGGTCTTCGTATCAGCACTACGGCAGACTCTTGGTCTATTCAGGCTCACGCTACCAAGGAGAATTCATTGACATTGAAGTCTGCATCTCACAATCGCTATATCGCTGTAAATGATGGACAAAGCAAAGACTGGCGTTGCTATACAGTAGTGCGTGATGAGTTCTCTTCATCAGCAGAGCAGAATGGTGAGACTTACATCTACAAGAAGATTACCACTGACCCTATGATTTCGGCATTGAATATCGAGGTTGCTGCCGAGGGTGGTGATGGTGAGGCTGCTTACAGCGTTATGAATATGGACGATGATGTTACCGCTTCGACCACTGCCGAGTGGATTACAAATGTTTCGGCAAGTGCAGGAACGCTTACTTATGCAGTTGCTGCTAACTACGACGGTGCAGTTCGTTCGGGCGAGATTGTATTGACCTCGGCAAGCGCAGGCATTTCGAAGACTATCACCGTTTCGCAGGCTGCCGATGTATTTACCGTTTCGGCTACTTCGGTTTCGTTGAATCCTGAGGCAAATAGCACCGCTACATTCACCGTAACATCAACCTATGCTGCAACTATCGCAGTTAGCGATTCGGCTAAGTGGGAGGTAACACCTACAAGCGTTGATGGTGGCGCATCGGCTGTTACTATCACCGTTAAGGCTTTGACTGCAAACGCAACCGCCGAGGCTGTTACCGGTCAAATCACAATCACTCGTACAGCTGATAACAAGACACTTACCGTTACTGCTTCGCAGGCAGCTGCCGAGCAGGGTGGTGGCTCTGGCGAGGTTGTAGAGACCACTGTTACATTTGTGTCAAAGGATCACTCGTATGCAAATGGAGCGGAAGTAACTTCGGCAATTGTGGATAGCAACATATCTCTCGCATTTGCATCAGGAAGTAAGTACTATACTACGGGAGAGGGAATACGCGTTTATGGAGGAAAAGACTTTACGGTATCATCTTCAACTGCTACAATCACAAAGATTACTTTGACATTCGGATCAGGCGACGGTAGCAATGCTATTTCTGCAGACTGTGGTACATTTACGTCACCAACTTGGACAGGCTCTTCAAATAGTGTGAAATTCTCTCTTGCTGGTTCAAGTGGACATCGTCGTATTGCAAAGATTGAAATTACCTATCAAATTGGCGGTAGCAGCGATGGTGGCAATACCGGTGGTGGTGAAGGTGGCAACGAAGGTGGCAATGAAGGCGGCAATGAAGGCGGCAATGAAGGCGGCGAGACCCCAGAGCTTGTAACCGAGTCCATGGATGTTTTTGGTACTACTGGAACAATGAGTAGTGATAAAAGCTCTATTTCGTGGGAATCTACAAACTTTACCTTAACAAACACTAAGGGTTCAACAGCCATTCGTAACAGTGATAGTAACCATTATCGTGCATACCAAAATAGTGTTTTGAAGTTCACGGCAAAGAATAATAAGAAGATTACAAAAATAGTAATTACTTATAATGGTACTAGCGATGCTGGTGAAATAGAGGGCTTTACAAAATCAGGTACAACTACAACTTGGACTGGCTCTGCAAGCGAGGTTAGCGGTAAAGCAAAAGCACAGGCTCGCATTAAAAAAGTTGAGGTAACTCTCGAATGATCTTCGGGTAGTGGAACAGGAGGGGAGGAAACCCCTCCTGCCGCGGGCCCTGATGAAGATGAGGGTTCGACCACGGACCCGACCCAGGGAACAGCAAAACCATCCGAAACTTGGCTCGAATTGCCGGCGATTAGCGATGCGGCGCTCTATCCGAACGCCGTGGAGTTGAAGATGGATGTAGATGGCGAGCGTAACTACACCGCCTACTATGACACCTCTACCTACACCTCGATGTGGGTGGCTTACACGCTCCAAAAGAGCCATATGGGGTCGCTATCGCGTCTGTCGAAGTGGTACTTCAACCCCGAGATTGGCGAGGAGTACCAAGTCGATTTGACCGGCTCGTCGTACAAGGGCGACACCTACTCGCGCGGACACCTTATTCCAAACGCCTCGCGCAACGGAATAAGCGAGATGCAGCAGCAGACCTTCTATGTAACGAACTCGGTGCCACAGGTGCAAGATAAGTTCAACAGCGGTATTTGGAGCTCGCTCGAAAATGCTTTGCAGTTGATTGCCAAGGGTGGCACAACACTCTACATCGTTACGGGCGTAGCGTTCGAAAAGGTGGGCGAGAGTGAGTCGGTGAGTTATATTCAGGCCGAAGACGACACCAAGAATATACCGATACCGAACTACTTTTACAAAGTGGTGTTGAAGGTAACGACAAGCGGTAGCACCGTAACATCGGCATCGACTTGCGGTTTTTGGTTCGAGAATAGAGCCTACGACAATAGCACCTATACCGACTGCGCCGTATCGGTCGACCAGGTGGAGCAGTGGACAGGTTTCGACTTCTTCGCAAATCTTCCCGATGCGATAGAGGCGACGGCAGAGAGAAATGCAAATTGGTCGGCATTTTAAAAAATCGTTCTGATTGGCTCTTTTCGAGTCGCACTTCAATAACCCGATTGCTCACATAGGCTTACTATGCTGCGCATCGGGTTTTTCGTTTGCCTCAAAAATAGTTCAATCATTGACGATTTTTTTGGGTGGTGGTGTTCGTTTAGAGAACATAGAGAATTTAGGGAGTTTAGCGACAAACATTCAGTCGTTAAATTCCCTAAACTCTTTAATCTCCCTAAGCCGTCATCACAAAAGATGGGTATCGTTTTCGATACCCATCTTTGTTTTTATGCCGTCCTCTCTTTTTGTACTGCCCTCCCCTTGTTGCCGGGTATCGTTTTCGATACCTGTCTTTGTTTGTTGTTGAGAGTTTAGAGTCAACGCCTAACTACTCTTTCATCACCTTGTTCTGGTGATTTATGCTCTCGACATGGATTGCATCGAGGAGCGTTTGCAGAAACTCGATGCTCAGCCCGAGCGAGGCACTGCGCGCCAAGGTACGCTCGGCAATGCTCTCCCAGCGCAACGACTGCAAGATGCGGACATCGTTGTCGCGCTTGATGCGACCAATATTCTCGGCAACGCCCATACGCTCCGCCAAGAGTCGAAGAATCTCGCCATCGAGTAAATCTATCTGATCGCGCAACGACATAAGCATCGTCTGGTACGACTGCGAGTCGGACTCGCCCGCGCGCCACTTTATCGCATCGAGGATGGTTGCGAGAGCCTCGGGTGTGAGTTGCTGCTTCGCATCGCTCAATGCCACATCGGGGTTGATGTGGCTCTCGATCATAAATCCGTCGTAGTTCAAATCGGCTGCCTGCTGTGCGATATCCTTGATGTAGGCGCGGCAACCGCAGATGTGCGAAGGGTCGCAAATCATTGCAAACTCGGGCATACGACGACGCATTTCGAGCGCAAGGTGCCACATCGGGGCATTGCGCAACTCGCCCGAGCCATAGCCCGAGAAACCGCGATGAATAAGACCTATATCCTTCACATCACAAGCGAGAAGTCGCTCCACGCCGCCGCACCATAGCTCCACATCGCCACTCATAGGGTTTTTCAGATAGACCTTTTTCTTTGTGCCACGCAACGCCTCGGCAACCTCCTGCATAGAGAAGGGGTTGGAGGTGGTGCGAGCTCCCACCCACAAGATGTCGATATCGTGCTTCATTGCACACTCGACATGGCTCGTGTTGGCAACCTCGATTGCAATGGGCAGACCGGTCATCTGTCGAGCCTTTACAAGCCAAGGCAACGCATCGGCACCAACACCCTCGAAGGAGTTGGGTTTGGTGCGTGGCTTCCACACTCCGGCACGGAAAACATCCACTCTCTCCGTTGCCGCAAGGGCATTGGCAGTGGCGAGAATCTGCTCTTCGCTCTCGGCACTGCATGGTCCTGCAATAATAAGAGGTCTTTTCTGCTCCATAATACTATTGTTTGTCTATTGATATAGACAGCAAATAACCCGAAAGGTTAATTTTTTACCTCGGCGTTGTGTGGGATGAGTTATTTCACCTCTTCCACAACATGCACCGAGCTGGTGAATACATTGTTCAACTTGAAGTTCATACCATCGTTGATAAGGTACTCGCCACCAAGCTCCTTGCCCTCACCCCAGAATATAGGCTTGCTCTTGCCCAAGAGGTTGATTTCGCGTATGCGATAACGCTTCTGAGGGTCGAGACCGTTGAGTTTGATAACGCACTGCGAATCGCGTCCCGAGTAGTTGAAGCGGAAGGTATAGACCACGGCTCGGCTCTTGTCCTTGTCGACATACATAAACGAAGAGTAGCCCTTGCCATCGTAAGGCGAGTGTAGGCGATAGAGGTCGCCATAGTTGATTGTCGAGCGCAACTCCTTGTAGTTGGCAATAACCATACGCGCAAACGCCTTCTCCTCTGCCGAGAGGTCCTTCGGTTGCAACTCCATACCCAGGCGGCCACTCATTGCCATATCGAAGCGGAATTTGAGAGGGGTAACGCTACCGTTCTGGTGGTTCGGTACTGCCGAAACATGCGAGCCCATAACCAACGATGGGTAGATGTGGCTCATTCCATATTGGATGAAGATGCGGGTGTATGCGTCGGTGTTGTCACTGGTCCAAACCTCGTCGTGGTACTTCAATGCGCCATATTCAACTCGTCCGCCACCCGAAGCGCAAGCCTGAATTACAACATTTGGATACGCCTTGCGGATACGCTCATAGACCTTGTAGAGTCCCTGTGTGTATCTTACCCAGAACTCGCTCTGCTCGTTGTTGCCGAGATATGCCGAGCCCACATTCTCGATATGGCGATTAGCATCCCACTTTATGTAGGAGATATGCTTCGACAACTTCATTGTTCGGTCGAATACTCCAAAGACAAACTCTTGAACCTCCGGATTTGAGAGGTCGAGAATCCACTGTCGGCGAGTTGTGGTCTGCTCACGACCATTGTTGCCCACAACCCACTCTGGGTGCTTCTCGGCAAGTTCGCTCTTTGGATTTACCATTTCGGGCTCAATCCAAATGCCAAATTTCAAGCCTTTGGATACGGCATACGATGCGATGTCGTCAATGCCTGCCGGTAACTTCGTGTGATTTACCTCCCAATCGCCCAAGCCTTGACGGGAGTTGTTGCGTGGGTATTTGTTGCCGAACCAGCCGTCGTCTAACACGAAGAGTTCGAGCCCCAAATCGGCAGCATCGTCAATCATCTGCTTGCAAATCTCCGCATTGAATTTGAAGTATGCACCCTCCCACGAATTTAGGAGCGTAGGGCGCAAGGTTGTTGGGCTATAAACGCCATCGCGACGAGCCCAATCGTGGAGGTTGCGGGATGCTTGTCCCGAGCCTTTGCTCGAAAAGGTGAAGATTGCTTCCGGTGTTACGAAAGTCTCGCCCGAGGAGAGAGAGTACTCTGCCGAGTAAGGGTTTATTCCCGAGAGGATGTTGAGCCACTCGAAGTCATCGACCTCGAACGAAAGGTCGAAGTTTCCGGTCCAAGCCAATGCTCCTGCCACGACATTGCCGTGATTTTCGTTGAGAGGGGCATCGAGCGAGACCATAAAGCTTGGGTTTTCGAGCTGCACACCGCGAACATGCTTGAACGACGAGATAGTCTTTATGCCCTTGGTGAGTTGCGCCTCGGATATAAACATCTCGCGAGCCCACTGACCGTGGAACTGCGTGAGGTAGTATCTGTCGGCTATAAGCGAAACATTTGCACTGTAATAGTTGCGCAATTTAACCGCTCCCTTTTCGCGGTTTGTAATCTCGCTGTGGCAAACGATAACATCCTCCGCCTCGTATGCCTTATATACCAATCGTACATCGAACGGAAGTTTGGTATCGGCAGTTACGATGGTGGTTGTGGTAACGCCATTTTCGCGCTTTACATCGTGCGACACATAGCGCAATTCGGTGTTCAAATCGCCATCCGAGTGGGTTACAGCCAACGCTGCACGACGCTGCTCACGGCCGCCCTGCGCAGTGTAGGCTTGTGGGTCGGTACAGAAGTCGCTACGACGAACTAACCTCTTGTGGAGAATTGGTGTCGGGTCTGCAATTCGCTTACCGTAGTAGCGGAAGAGAAGTTCTCCCCTCTTGTCGACCGTAAGCAACATTGCGGTGTTCTCGGTTGCAATTTCGATAAATCGAGGAGTCTTGTCGATTGCAAGCGGCATCTCCGCCTTCTTTGCATAGACAGAGCCAAATGAGATGATGACTCCAATTAGTAATAACAGCAATTTCTTCATGGTTGTATATTTTTTGGTTTTTTATCCTATTATGAATATGGTAGGGCGTTTATTTATATCGGGTACTCCGATTTTGCGCCACTCGGCAATAGTTGCGGTGCGGATATATTCGTTTTTAGATGTTATGTCGCAAGCGATGCAAAGATGGGTATTTGCTCCGCACGATGCGAAAATCTGCTCCGCCAACTTTGTGTTGCGATATGGTGCCTCGATAAAGAGTTGCGACTGGTGCTCGCCCGTAGCGCGGCTCTCCAATCGCTTAATGGCACGAGTGCGCTCCGGCTCTTTGACGGGGAGATAGCCATTGAAGGCAAAGGATTGACCACTCAACCCCGACGCCATAACCGCCATAATGATAGACGAGGGACCTACCAATGGCACAATGCGTATGCCGGCACGATGACAAGCCTCAACAACGAGTTGCCCGGGGTCTGCAACTGCTGGAACTCCTGCCTCGGATATTACACCTGCCGAGCGACCAGCCTTGATTTTTGCGACCATACGCTCTATTTCGCGTGGCGAGGTGGTGTGCTCGCTCAACTCGTCGAACTCCAAAGTATCAATTTGTCCCGACAAGCCCGCCTTCGAGAGAAAGCGTCGTGCCGAACGGAGATTTTCGACTATGAAATAGTCGAGCGATGTTATCACCTCTCGGTTACTTTCGGGTGTTACATCGTAGGGTAGAGTATCCTCCGAAATGGGACAAGGTATAAGGTAGAGCGTTCCTGCCATACTATTCATTTATATATATGCGTTTCACTCGCTTTGCCACCGAGGTCAAAATCTCATAAGGTATTGTGCCGAGCGCAGACGCCATATCGGCTGCGGTATTGCCCCTCTCGGCTGAGAAAATTGCAACCTCATCGCCCTCCTCTACACCCTCGATGTCGGTGATGTCAATCATACAACTATCCATACAGATATTGCCGATAGTCTTGGCGCGCTTGCCACCGACAATCATCTCCCAAGCGCCATTTCCGAGGTGGCGGTTTAAGCCATCGGCATAGCCGACAGGTATTGTGGCGATGCGACTCTCCTTTTCGACCTTGCCGTTACGGCCATAACCTACGGTGTCGCCCTTGTGGAGAGTGCGAATTTGTACTATGCGTGTGCGGAGTGTCGAAATAGGTTCTAATTCCTCGCCTGCGGTTGTCGAAAAACCATACAGACCTATTCCGAGTCGGCACATATCGAATCGAGCCTCCTCAAATCGCAACATCGCCTCCGAGGCTGCTGCATGGCGCAATGGACGATATGGCAACGACTCCATAATGGCGTTGCTGATATGGTCGAATACCGATATTTGCTCCTTCGAGAAGCTATCTTGTGACGAATCGTCTGCCACGCAGAGGTGGGTAAATATAGAGGCTATACGCACACTCTGAGCGGCCTGTGCAAGAGTTTTGCATAGCCCATCAACCTCCTCTTTGGCAAAGCCAAGGCGGTGCATTCCGCTATCAACTTTTAGATGTATCGGATAGTTTCGCTCGCCTGCGCGCTCCACCGCTTGTACGAATGAAGCGAGTGAGCGGAACGAGTATATTTCGGGTTCGAGCGAGTGGGCAATCATCGTGTCGAAACTTGCATCGTCGGCATTCAACACCACAATCGGCATTGTAATACCACCCTCGCGCAGTGCTACTCCCTCATCGGCAAATGCCACGGCGAGGTATGCTACGCCCTGCTTCTGCAACATCTGCGCAACCTCCACTTCGCCTGCTCCATAGCCCGAAGCTTTGATCATAGCCACAAGTCGAGCCGAAGCTCCTATCTTGGAGCGGAAGTAGTTTATGTTTCGCACCATAGCCTGCAAATTGACCTCCAAGACGGTGGTGTGGCTATGCTGTTCTAAACGGTGTGAAATACGCTCCATACGGCTTGCTCGATTTCCCTTTATAAGTATTGCGTGGTTGGCAATATCGAGTTTCGATATATTTGACAACGCCTCCTCGACCGAAACGAAGAAGATACTATTCGATGCAAAGAGCGAACGATGCTCTGCCAATCTCTCGCCAATGCCCACAAAGTGGTCAACGCCCGCCTCGCGTACCATTTGGGCAACCTCTCCGTAGATATCTCCGCTTTGCAAAATATCCGATAGGATAAGCATTGTCTTGCGCTGCGCTGCAACCGAGCGAAGATTGTCGAGAGCAATCGAAAGCGAGTGCAAATCGGCACTATACGAGTCGTCGATGATTATCGAGTTGTTGATGCCCTGCTTCACCTCCAAGCGCATTGCTACGGGTTGCAACAGCGAAAGGTCGGGCTCGGCAAAGCCCATCTCGGTAAAGAATGAGGCAACGAGTTCGGCATTGCGTTGTGATGCGTCATTACCCCTATGCAAAGTTTTTGCACAGGCTGCATCCAGCAAGGTTCTGTCGTGATATTTTGTCGAAATAGCCTTTGCCAACTCCGAATATGCCGAGTGGTATATTATGTTCGGTGCATTCTGCGCCAAGAGCAACTTTTCGGAAATCTTCTCCTCTAACGAGGCAAATCCTTGTGCGTGAGCATCGCCTATCGAGGTGAAGATGACCATATCGGGCTCAATCATTGCACGCAGTCGCTCCATTTCGCCCTTTTGCGAAATGCCCGCCTCGATAATCGCCGCATCGTAGGAGTTATCCAACATCAATAGCGACAAAGCCACACCCAACTGCGAGTTGTAGCTGCGTGGTGAGCGGAAAATTTTAATCTTGCTTGGAGCACACTGCGCAATCCACTCCTTAACAGTGGTCTTGCCGTTTGAGCCTGTAATCGCTACAACTTTGCCCTTGAATTGCTTGCGATGGTGTGCCGCCAAGGTCTGTAATGCCACCAACGAGTTTTCAACCAGAACTGCTCCACACGCCTCTGTGAGTTCGACATCTCGCTCTACGATAAACGCATTTACGCCACGCTCTGCAACCTCCGAGATGTGGTCGTGAGCATTGTGATTAACACCACGCATCGCCACAAAAAGTGTGTCGGGGGTTAGGGCATACGAACGACTATCGGTAGCAATAGCTGCCACCTCCAAGTCGCATCCTACAAAGCGACCACCCACAATCTTTGCTATGTCGGAAAGGCGATATTTCATATCTTACTCCTTAAATGTTACTATCGTTATGCCCGAGCCACCACGGTCAGGGTGGTCATCGGTTGCGCTTGCCACTTGTGGTAACGAACGAAGGTATCGTCGAACCTCCTCCTTCAATGCCCCAGTGCCCTTACCGTGCAGAATGGTTATAGTACTTACGCCAACCATTAGAGCATCATCGACCAAGGTCTGTACCTTCTCCAATGCCTCCATAACTCGCTCCCCTCGAATATCAATCGAAGAGGTGAAGTTGAGTCGGCGCTGCGAGATGTCTGCCGAAATCACCGTGCGAGGTGTTTCGGGGCGTGTTGCTCGCTTGTATTCTGCCGAGGATATAACCTCTAATCGTGCCGTTTCGACCGTTGTCAAAATCGCTCCAAACGCCACTTGCGCCCTCTTACCTCGAATCTCTTTTATGACACCCACGCCATTCTGCCCGAACATTCGCACCTTTGCTCCAACTTCCAAAGGTAATGATTTCTTGATGGGTTGTGCCACCTCTCTTTTAGGCTCGGCAGGGTTGCTCTTGCGCTCCTCGCGTCGTTGCTGACGGCGACGAAGTCGCTCCATCTCTCGCTCGATGCGTTCGTTATCCTCGGAATTATCCGCCTCAATCTCCTCTCGAAACTCCTCGAACTCTCGGCGTAGCCACTTGGTCTGCTCCTTCTCCGCCTGAGCCTCACGGATACCCTTGATTGTGTTCTCGATTTGGCGATTTGCTTCGGCGACCAACTCCTTGGCTTGCGCCTTCGCCTCGTGGATAATGCGATTGCGCTCCTCGCGGATGTTGGAGAGCTTCTCGCTCAACGCCTGCTCCATCTCCTCAACCTTGCGGTCAGTTTGACGAATGCGCTCACGCTTCTGCGCCCAATAGTGCTTGTCACGAGCCACCTCGCGCAACTGCTTTTCCAAATCGATATGCTCCGAGCCAGCCTTCTCCTTTGCCAAGGTGATAATATCCTCTGGCAAGCCAATCTTGCGAGCAATCTCTATCGCAAACGAACTGCCCGGCTTTCCGCATTCCAAGCGGAACAGCGGGCGGATATTCCGCACATCGAACATCATTGCTCCATTTGTAACACCTTCGTGGTTCGATGCGTAGTATTTAATGTTGGAGTAGTGGGTGGTGATAACTCCGTAACAACCACTTGCCACCAACTTTTCGAGTATCGCCTCGGCTATGGCAGCACCAATCACCGGCTCTGTTCCCGAGCCAAACTCATCAATCAAGACCATCGTATGCTTGTCTGCGCCTGCCACCATCGCCTTCATATTCAAGAGATGCGACGAGTAGGTCGAGAGGTCGTTGTCGATGGATTGCTCATCGCCGATATTGATATATATCTTATTGAATATAGGCAACTCACTCGCCTCCGATGCGGTAATCGGATAACCGCATTGGAACATATATTGCAACAAGCCGATAGTCTTCAAGCAGACCGATTTTCCTCCCGCATTTGGTCCCGAAATAACGAGTATGCGCCTTGCGTTGTCCAACTCGGCATCGAGCGGAATGATTGTGCGCCTGTGGCGTTTGAGCGATTGAGCCAAGAGAGGGTGCTTGGCGGTGTGGAGTACTAAACGGGTATCTTCCGATATAATCGGTTTGCTTGCGCCATTTTCGATGGCCCAACGAGCCTTGGCACGCACCATATCTGCTACTGCCATAAACTCCTCGGTGTGCTCTACATCGTTGATATCGAGGCGCACAACATCGGTAAAGGCGGTCAAGATGCGGACAATCTCTCGGCGCTCCTCGTACTCCAATTCGCGCAGCATATTGTTTAACTCAACCACCTCGGCAGGCTCGACATAGAAGGTCTTACCCGTAGCCGACTCGTCGTGGATAAAACCGTTCAATTTGCGCTTGTTTCCTGCCGAAACAGGAATTACGGCACGACCCTCACGAATCGAAATTGAGGCGTCGGCATCAACAATGCCACTCGACTTTGCCGACTGCAAAATTGCTTGTAGTCGCTTCGACACCTGACCTTCGTGGCGACGGATTTGGGCGCGGATATTGCGCAACTCCTCCGATGCGCCATCTCGCACTATGCCCTTATCATCGACTATGCGACGAATATCTGCTACGATATGCCACAGCGCCTTGACGGGTTTTGCGAGCGAGGTGAGAGCGGGGTATCGCTCCGTATCGCTCTTGTGCAAGAACTGCACAAAGTCGCCCGCCGAAATCAATGCCTTACCCAGCTGCACTACCTCCGCAACCTCCAAGAATGTGCCCTCGACCTTTGCTTTTTCGACAATGTCGGCAATGTCATAGAACTCCTCGGTGGGAGCCTCGCGCTCGGAAAGGAGTATTTGTCGCATCTCCTCGGCGAGGGCGTGTCGGCGCTCTATCTCTCTATGGACAGCGGTAAAACCCTCGTTTTCGAGCAATTCGCGGGCGTGTTGCATCGTGCACAATGCAACAACCTGCTCACGAATGGTTGTAAAACCAATCTTTGCCTCGAAGTTTTCGGGGTAGATTACCGTTTTCATATTTGTTTTCAGAACTCTGACCGTGGTTAAGGCGCAAGTGTTACTGGGGGTTACTGGGGGTTACTGGGGGCGCTCACTCCGTTCGCTTACTGGGGAGCGCTGAAAACTCCTAACTCCTAATTCTAACTATTCTCAACTCTCAACTTTCGTCTTTCGTCTTTCGTCTATTTATTCGCCTTCCTCTTTGCCTTGTCGGCGGCCTTTGCAGCCTTGTCTGCCTGTTTCTCCTCGTAGGTCTTCTTGCCGAAGACGGTTACATTGATGTAGCGCTTCGGATTCTCCTTCAAGTCTGCCAAGAGAAGCGACAAATTCTGCGAAGCCTGAGCCAACTCCTTATACAACTTCTCGTCAGATACGAGGTTGCCAATTGAGCCGTTACCGCTGTTAATCTTTGCCAAGAGGGTATTAACCTCGTTGATAGCCTGAGCCAACTTCTCGCCGCTCTGCTGCTCGTTCAAGGCCTTGGTTACCGAGTTGATATCGGTAATGATACTATCTAACTTCGCTCCATTCTGATTGAGAGTAGCGCAGAAGCCATCGATATTGCCGATGATGTTCGACTTTTTGAGGTCAGCCATAACAGCGTTAAGGCTTGCAACGGTCTTGGTGAGGTTTTTCGAGTTGTCATCAATAAGGCTATCCACGCCCGAAATGGTCTGGTTGAGGTTGTCGAGTAATACCGCTACACGCTCCTTGATGTCGCCCAACTCGTTTGCCAAGGTGTCGAACATATCCAGTGTTACGCCTGTTTCGATAGTGTCGCCACTCTTCAAATACTCCTTTGCTTCGCCCATCTTAATTTCGATAGACTTACCACCCATCAAACCTGCGCTGAATAACATCGCCTTTGAGTCGGTTGGAATATCGAAGTTGCTATCCACCGAGAGAACTACATCTACACCGCCCTGCTCCAAATTGACCTCAACTCCGGTAACCTGGCCAACTTTCACTCCGTTGATAACTACGGCTGCTGCATCTTGCAATCCGTTTACCGACTCGTAGTGTGCTGTGTAGTTGCGACTGCGACCAAGCACATCCAATCCGCTCAAAAATCGAATACCAGCCCAAGCACCAAGCAGTATAATCACTGCGTAAATACCGATTTTTACCTCTTTTTTCATCTCTTAAATCTTTTAATGTTATTTTCTATTTTTCGTATGATATAATAAATGCTTGCGGAAACTCCTTGCGCACATCTTCGATATGTTTTTGTGCAGTGGCCTTGTCGGCAAAGCTTCCATAGCAATATTTGTACTTCAAAGCGCTTTCGCTCTCCAATATCCACACCTTACCCCTGTAACTCTTCAATTCGGGGTGGTTGGTCGGAATATTTTTGACACTTGCCATCAACTGAATGGCATAGCGCCTAACCGCAGGTTGTGTTTTTGGCGCAAGTTTTGCGCTCTCATGTCTCTTTTGATGCTGTGTAGCAGGGGCGGCTTGAACTCCACCATCCAAAAGCAACGAACGACGCACATTCTCTACATATTGCTTCACGGCGCGGAATATTGCTCCTGCAATCTCCTTTTGTCCCTTTTCGGAGGTGATATGCTTCAAATCGGCAGGATTCGACATAAAACCAATCTCGGTCAGCACGCTCGGCATATCGGTGGCGTAGAGCACTTTCAGCGGCTGCTTGCGTACTCCTCGGTTGGCGTAACCGAGCTTCACATACTCCTCCTGGATAAGTCGTGCCATCATCTCGCTATACTCACCATAGGTGAATTGCAGATTTTGGATATAGGCTCGAACAATGGTCGCGGTCTTCTGGTCCGACATATCGAGCAACTCATCCTTGTTGTTGAGGTAGAGTGCATTTTGATTTACTCGTTGTTCCATCGAGGTTTCGCCCATAATGAGAGTTTCTACACCTCGCACCTCGCTATTGCGGTGGGCGTTGGAGTGAATCGAGATAAAGAGGTCGCCATTGTTTTGGTGGGCGATGTCTGCTCGTGCCTGTAAATCCTCGGAGAGTACGGTCGAGAAGTGTTTATCGACGGTGCGAGTATATACAACCTTTATATTTGGAAGATTTTTTTCGATTAGTGCGCCAAGTTTCAGAGCCACTTGCAGGTTGATATCCTTTTCGGCAACACCTCCGTATCCCGCACCCGGGAAACGAGAGCCTCCGTGTCCCGCATCAACAACAATGACTTTTACGCCTTGTGCAACATTTTCTGCTCCTTTTCCGTTGTAAGGAGCGAGCAGTGCAACAGATGTAAGCAACACTAAAAGCGAGTGCAAAGGTCGAAAGTTGGTCATAAAGTTTGCCATATACACTTTTTTCACTATCTTTACGCGCTGAAAAAACGCATGCCTGTGCGTGTAGGCGAGGCTTTTGAGGCGTTTTGCCGACGCTGTCGGCAAAGTTACGAAAAATTTTAGAATTTTTGAAAGGTTTTAGTCTGAAATATCTGGTTTTGTCGGTTATCGCCCTTGCGGTAGCACATGTCGTGCTCGGCTCAGCGACACCTCGATCGCTTGCGGATGAGGTTGTAGAGCAGGTGCGCAAGAGCGATTCTATTGCTCCTGCCGCAGTTGCACCTGTGCAGGATAGTACCAAGCAGCCACTCAAAGAGCCGACTCGTCGTACTCGTCGTGCATCCTCGCGCCGATTGAGCGAGGCTATTCAGCCGCCAAAGAGTGACACCGTAGCAGCAACAACAGAGGCGGACTCGCTCGCTGCTGTAACAACATCGAAGCCCGATACAACCGCCCATAAAAAGGGTGGCTCGATGATTGACGAAATCATCACGGGAAAGAATACCGACTCGCTGCACTACGATGTGCTGAATAAAAAGGTCTATATCTACAATCAGGGCGATGTAAAGTACGAGAATATGGGTTTGCAGGCGGACTATATGCAGATAGATATGTCGCGCAAGGAGATTTATGCCTACGGAAAGCCCGACTCGGTTGATGGCAAGCCGACAAACACGCACCCCGTGTTCAAAGAGGGCGGCTCATCATATACGATGGATACCATCACCTATAATTTCGGCTCAAAGAAGGCTTTTATTCAGGGCGTAGCAACGCAGGAGGGTGATGGCTGGTTGGTCGGAGGTCAAATTAAGAAGATGCCCGACAACTCCATCAACATTCGCCATGGTAAATATACCACTTGCGACCACACCGACAATCCTCACTTCTACCTTGCAATGACCAAGGCTAAGGTTATTCCGGGCAAGAAGATTATTACGGGTCCAGCATATTTGGTTATGCACGATGTGCCTATCTACTTTGCGTGTATTCCGGAGGGCTTCTTTCCAATCAACTTGGGTCCAAAGTCGGGATTGTTGATGCCGTCGTATGGTGAGGATGCTTCGCGAGGCTTCTTTATCCGAGGATTGGGTTACTACTTCATCATCAACAAACATATAGACCTCGCCCTTACGGGAGGTATCTATACCCTCGGCTCGTGGGAGGTGAACGCTTCGTCGCGCTATGTCAAGCGATACAAGTATCGTGGAAATCTTAACTTCGACTTCTCCTCTATCAAGACGGGCGACAAGGGTGAGCCGGACTATATCAAGCAGAACAACTTCCGCTTTGCTTGGACCCACTCTCAGGACCCTAAGGCAAATCCCGGTTCGACATTCTCTGCCTCGGTAAACCTCTCGTCGAGTGGTTATTCGAAATATTCGGCAACAACGCTGAACGACATCCTTGCTACGCAGACCAACTCCTCGATTTCCTACTCGAAGAGCTGGGCAGGCACTCCGTTCTCGTTGTCGATGAACTTGTCGGTGTCGCAGAACTCGCAGACTCGACAGTTGGCAATCACCTTGCCGAATATCGTATTCAATGTTGCGCGTGTCTATCCATTCAAGCGTAAAGACGCGATGGGAAAGCAGCGTTGGTACGAGAAGATAGGTTTTACCTATTCGGCAAAACTTACCAACTCGGTAACCTCTGACGAGAAGGATCTCTTTACTCTTCAAACCTTGAAGAATATGCGAAATGGTGTTGAGCACTCATTGCCAGTATCAACTTCGATAAATCTCTTCAAGTATATCAACATCTCACCATCGTTCAACTACTCGGAGCGTTGGTATTTCTCGCGTCAGAAGCAACAGT
>JAZQYJ010000061.1:0-42595 GCA_045633465.1 Alistipes sp. | reverse complement strand
TTCCGCAAGAGCAAGAACTCGGCTATCGTGCTTGTGGCCGAGAACCCAGCTACAGGCGGCGCAATGGGGTTGGCCGAGCGTGTAAAGAAGGAGTTCCCGCAGTATGATGCTCGTGTAACCATCCTCGGACACCTTCAGCGTGGTGGCTCGCCAACAGCGTCGGACCGTATTCTCGCATCTCGTCTTGGCGCAGCGGCAATAGCAGCCTTGAAAGATGGCCAGCGCAATGTGATGATTGGTATCCACAATATGGAGATGGTCTATGTTCCATTCTCGAAGGCTCTCGGTCGCTCGAAGCAGGTGAACAAGGACAAGGTAGAGTTGGTGAAGATTCTCTCGATATAACCCAAACCTCAAATAACCCAAACAACAAAAGATGAAACGAGTAATTGGCATTGGTAACGCATTAACTGATGTATTGGTAAATCTTCGAAACGAGGATGTGCTCCACAACCACAACATAGCACGAGGTTCGATGTCGCTGGTCGATAGCGAGCTGCAGTCGCAGATATCGAAAGAGGTGGCAGGACTACCCCACTCCCTCTCGCTCGGAGGCTCGGCCGACAACACCATTCGTGCGATGGCACGACTCGGCTCGGAGGTGGGTTTTATCGGTAAGGTTGGACACGACAACACGGGCGATAGGTTTGAGCAGGCGCTGCACAACCTCGGTATCGAGGGTAAAATTTTTCGTGGCGATAACCCTTCGGGCAAGTGCATTTCACTCGTTTCGCCCGATGGCGAGCGCACAATGCTCACCTACCTTGGCGCAGCAGCAGAAATGCATGCCGAGGATATTTCACCAGCGATTTTCGAGGGTTACGATTGTCTCTACATCGAGGGCTACCTCGTTCAGGAGCACTCGCTCATAGAAACAGCCATTCGCACCGCCAAGGAGCAGGGTTTGCAAGTGGCTATCGACTTGGCAAGTTTCAATGTCGTGGAGGAGAACTTGGAGTTTTTGCGCGGCATAGTAGCAAAATACATTGATATAGTCTTCGCAAATGAGGATGAGGCACGAGTATTTTCGGGCGAGGAGGAGCCAATCAACGCCTTGCAATATATCTCGGAGATGTGCGACCTCGTAATCGTAAAAATCGGCACTAAGGGTGCGCTTATCAAACATAAGGGCGAGGTTATCCATATCGGCATTATGGCGGCAGCCAAGCGAGTTGATACTACGGGTGCTGGCGACTTCTACGCCGCAGGCTTTATGTATGGCTTGTGCGAGGGCTTGTCGTTGCGCCAGTGCGGCACCATCGGAGCCATCACCGCAGGTAAGGTTATCGAGGTTGTAGGTCCTACCCTCGGCGAGGAGGCGTGGAACGAAATCGAGGTGTTGGTAAATCGAGTTAAAACCGAAAAATATCTCTTCTAAATGAGAAAGTTCATACTTTTGGTCGCACTATGTGTGGCAAGTGTTGCTTGGGGCGAGGAGCGCAAACTCCTCACGATGGAGGATGCTATTCTCAATCGCAGCCTTATACCGCAAAACTACGATATTCGTTTCAGCAAGGAGAACCCTGCTGTGTATGAACACACCAACGGCAAGACAATCTATCGATACGATATTCGCTCGGGCAAGTTGGTGGATAGCACTGCTGTCAAAATCGGCATGCCCAACCCTCTCCGCAGCAAGGCGAGCGTCAAGAATAACAATGTGGTGTGGTACGATGGCGAAGGTAAAGAGCATAAAGTAACCGACTTTGCCGACAAGAATATCGTATGCGGTCAGTCGGTTTCGCGCAACGAATTCGGCATCAGTGGTGGTCTTTTCCCATCGCCCGACAACTCGCTATTGGCATTCTATCAGAAGGATGAGTCGAGGGTTGCTACCTATCCATTGACGGATATCACCTCGATCAAAGGCAACTATCTGATTGAGATTAAGTATCCGATGAATGGTCAGCCTTCGGAGCATGTGAAGGTGGGCATCTACGATGTCGCAACGCAGATGGTTGTATATTTGGATGTAACCGATTTCGACGAGGAGCGATACCTCACAAATCTATCGTGGTCGCCCGACTCGAAGACTCTCTATGTGCAGGTGCTGAACCGCGCACAGAAGGAGATGCACCTGAACGCCTATTGCGCCGTATCGGGAGCATTCATAAAGACCATTCTCGCCGAGAAGAACGACCGCTGGGTGGAGCCTCAAAATCCTATTCGATTTATCGACGATGACCGCTTTATCTACACTACGGATAATCGCCACGGTTACAAAAATCTCTATATTCACACACTCTCGAAGGGCACAACCGAGCGTTTGACGAAGGTTGATGCCGATGTGGAGTATGTGGCGCACAACGACAAGATGGTATTCTACTACTCGGCAGAGATTTCGCCCGTAGAGCGTCATCTGTTCAGCGTTTCGTTGCGCAATGGTAAGGCGAAGCAACTCACTCGAGGCGAGGGTTGGCACACCTGTACCATCTCGGCAGACGGAAAGTATTTCTCGGACAACTACTCGTCGCTGAATGTGCCACGAGTGGTGGCAGTTGGCTCGACCGACGGCAAAATCTATCGTGAGGTGTTCCGTGCCGACAACCCCGCAAAAGATTATAACTACTCGACTATCGAACTTGGCTCGGTAAAGTCGGCTTGTGGCAAGTATGACAACCACTACCGCCTTATCAAGCCGCTCGACTTTGACGAAACAAAGAAATACCCCGTAATACTCTATGTCTATGGCGGACCTCACTCACAGATGGTAACCAACTCGTTCCAGGCGCAGTTGCGTCGCTGGGAGATGTATATGGCACAACGAGGATATGTCGTATTTGTGATGGATAACCGTGGCACACTCAACCAGGGCGCCGAGTACGAAAAGGCTATCCATCGCCAATGCGGAAAGTGCGAAATGGAGGACCAAATGGCCGGTTTGCAGTGGTTGCTCTCGCACAGTTGGGCGGACAAGGAGCGCGTAGGCGTACACGGCTGGTCGTACGGTGGATTTATGACTATCTCACTGATGACCCACTACCCCGAGGTTTTCAAGGTGGGCGTTGCCGGTGGCCCGGTAATCGATTGGAAATGGTACGAGGTGATGTATGGTGAACGCTATATGGAGACCGAAAAGAGCAATCCTGAGGGTTTTGCAGCGACCTCACTCATTCCACAAGCCAAGAACTTGAAGAGCAAGTTGTTGATTTGCCAAGGCGTTATTGACGATGTGGTGGTGTGGCAGCACTCGCTCTCGTTCATCGATGCGTGTATCTGCGCAGGCGTACCGGTAGACTACTTCCCTTATCCTCGCTCACGACACAATGTGCGTGGCAAGTGGCGTGTGCATCTGATGCAGAAGGTGACCGACTATTTCGAGGATTATCTGCGATAAGTGTGCCAAAATGGCAGAGCAAGGCGCTTGGCACGCAGATTGATAGAGAGATAAGCAAACAGAAAACAACAAAAAAATACGATTATGACAGTAAAACCACTTTCAGACAGAGTACTTGTACTCCCTAACCCTGCCGAGACAACTACGGCAAGCGGTTTGATTATTCCTGACTCGGCAAAGGAGAAGCCGGCAGCGGGCAAAGTAGTAGCGGTAGGTCCTGGCACTGCCGAGGTTAAGATGGAGGTAAAGGTAGGCGACGAGGTATTGTATGGCAAGTATGCCGGCACCGAGTTGAATATCGACGGCGAGAGCTATTTGATGATGGCGCAGCGTGATATCCTCGCAGTAGTTGAGAAATAGATTTCTCCACAATTGAGAATTGAAAATTGAGAATTGAGAATTATTAAAAAGCCAATGGCTAATGGCTAATGGCTAATGACAAAAAAAGAATAGGTTATGGCAAAAGAGATAAAATATAATGTAGAGGCGCGCAACCTCCTCAAAGAGGGTGTTGATGCTTTGGCAGATGCAGTGAAGGTAACACTCGGTCCTAAGGGCCGCAATGTAATTATCGGCAAGGCGTTTGGTGCGCCACACATCACAAAGGATGGTGTAACGGTAGCAAAAGAGGTTGAGTTGGAGGACTCATTCGCAAATATGGGTGCACAGATGGTGCGCGAGGTGGCATCGAAGACTAACGACGATGCGGGCGATGGTACTACCACCGCAACCGTATTGGCACAGGCTATCATCGGTGTAGGTATCAAGAATGTTACCGCCGGTGCAAACCCAATGGATTTGAAGCGTGGTATCGACAAGGCTGTTTCGACCGTTGTGGAGAGCCTTCGTGCACAGTCGCAGGAGGTCGGCTCGGACAACTCGAAGATTGAGCAGGTAGCAACAATCTCGGCAAACAACGACAACACCATCGGTAAACTTATTGCCGAGGCTATGGCGAAGGTGAATAACGAGGGCGTTATCACTGTCGAGGAGGCAAAGGGCACTGACACCTATGTCGATGTTGTGGAGGGTATGCAGTTCGACCGTGGTTATATCTCGGCTTACTTCATCACCAATACCGAGAAGATGCAGACCGAGTTGGAGAAGCCATATATCCTCATCACCGACAAGAAGATCTCGACTATGAAGGAGATTATGAGCGTCTTGGAACCTGTGGCACAGAGCGGTCGTGCGCTTCTCATCATCGCCGAGGATGTCGATGGCGAGGCTTTGTCGGCATTGGTAGTAAATAAGTTGCGTGGCACATTGAAGATTGCCGCTTGCAAGGCCCCAGGCTTTGGCGACCGCCGTAAGGAGATGTTGGAGGATATCGCAGCCCTTACAGGTGCAACAGTTATCTCTACCGACAAGGGTATGCGCCTCGAAGATGCATCGCTCGAATCGCTCGGTTGTGCTGAGAAGGTAACGATGAATAAGGAGAACACCACGATCGTTGATGGTTGTGGCGATAAGGAGGCTATCAAGGCTCGCGTTGAGCAGATTCGTGCTTCGATCGAGGTGTCGAAGTCAGACTACGACCGTGAGAAGTTGCAGGAGCGCTTGGCGAAGTTGGCAGGTGGCGTAGCAGTTCTCTATGTTGGTGCTGCAACCGAGGTTGAGATGAAGGAGAAGAAGGACCGTGTTGACGATGCGTTGGCTGCAACTCGCGCTGCTGTCGAGGAGGGTATCGTTCCTGGTGGTGGCGTGGCTTACATTCGTGCTACCGAGGCTCTCGAAGGCTTGAAGGGCGAGAATGACGACCAGACAACAGGTATTCAGATTGTGAAGCGTGCTATCGAGGAGCCACTCCGCCAGATTGTTGCAAACGCTGGTGGCGAGGGTTCGGTAGTTGTAAATAAGGTGCGTGAGGGCGAGGGCTCATTCGGCTACAATGCTCGTGATGACCGCTACGAGGATATGCTCGATGCAGGTATCATCGACCCTACAAAGGTGTCGCGCGTGGCTTTGGAGAATGCCGCTTCGATCGCTTCGATGTTCCTCACTACGGAGTGCGTCTTGGCCGAGAAGAAGGTTGAAAACCCAATGCCAGCAATGCCTGCCGGCGGAATGGGAGGAATGATGTAGGAGTTGAGAGTTTAGAGTGGAGAGTGGAGAGTTTTTAGCTCTTCACTCTTTTTTTGCCCCCCCATCAAAGTTCTCCACTCTCAACTTTCAACTCTCAACTAAAAACACAAAAGGATTTCCTCTACTGAGAAAATCCTTTTGTATTAGGAGATACCTCCTAAATACATAGTAGCGACTATTTCATATACTCTGCTACCTGATCAACTGGTACGATTGCCTCCTTGAAAATGTAGGCACCAGTCTTCTCCGACTTAACCATCTTGATGCACTTGGTGAACTGCTTACCAACACCAGTACGAAGGGTTGCGACTGCTTTCTTTGCCATAAATCAAACCTCCTTATTACTTAATTTCACGATGCAATGTTACCCTCTTCAAGTATGGATTGTACTTCTTACGCTCCAAACGGTCAGGGGTGTTCTTCTTGTTCTTAGTGGTGATGTAGCGCGACATTCCTGGTACGCCACTCTCCTTCTGCTCGGTGCACTCCAAGATGACCTGAACTCTGTTACCTTTCTTTGCCATAGCTTGTTAAATTTTAGTAGATTTTCTTGGCTGCAGCTGCATCTTTCAAAGCAGCAGCGAGGCCCTTCTTGTTAATTGTTTTGATTCCCGAAGTCGAAACTTTCAAGGTAATCCAACGGCCTTCCTCCTCAGACCAGAAACGCTTAGTCTTCAAGTTTGGATTGAACTTGCGCTTAGTCTTCACATTGGAGTGCGAAACATTGTTTCCAACGAGGGCCACTTTTCCTGTAATTTCGCAAACTTTCATTGTTACTAATTTTTTTAATTAAATCCCATTTGGGGCTGCAAATATAAGAATTATATTTTGGATATGCAATTGTGTGGAGAAAATTTTAGAAATTTTGAGAAAATGGAGAAAAAGAGTATCTTTGTAGGAAATTAAACCGCTAACCAAAATGAGATTTTTCAAGACTATTTTACTCTGTATTGTAACATTCGCATTGTTTGGCAATGCATCGGCGCAGGAGCGTCTCGATGTCGGTGCCGAGATTTGGATTGAGCCTTCGCAGACCGAAGCCGAGGTCGAAGGGTGGGTTAAGACAATGGCGGAGAGCAAAATGCGCTCGGCGCGCGCATTCCTGATGTGGAACTACATCGAAACCGCACCAAAAGTCTATGATTTCCACCTCTACGATGCATTGTTCCGTGCTGCCGAGAAGTATGGTGTTGAGATTGAGGCTACCCTCTTCTGCACCCACGCACCCGTCTTCTACTGCAAGAAATATGGTTACTCCTCGCAGCGCCATGTACTCTACTACTCGCAGGAGATTAAGGCTCTTTCGGATGACTTCGTGCGTGAGTGCGTAGTGCGTTATCGCGACAGCAAGGCCCTTGGCTCGTGGTGGATACTAAACGAGGCTCGCAGTTTCAAGGCAAATGACCCTTACACAATCGAATTTACGCAGAATTGGCTCCGCAACAAGTATGGCACAATCGAGGCCCTCAACAAGGAGTGGATTACCGACTTCAAGTCGTTCGACGAGGTTAAGTTCGACGATAATTGGACCTCGAACAAGGCTTTTGTATGGAATCCAGCCCACCGAGATTGGATAGATATTTCGCGTGATATCTTGACTCACACCTTCTCTGAGATTACAAAGGTTGTTCGCAAGTACGACCAGAAAACCCCTGTAACATCGAATCCTGCCGACTTCTTCGGCTCGCTCGACCGCTACGACCTTACGACCTTGCGAGGAGTATTCGACATCTTCGGAGCTTCAATGCACGCTGCTTGGCAGTTGCGCACAATGTCGCGCGACAAGTACGCCTACTCCACCGCAGGCATCTGCGAGATTTTGCGTGCCCACGCTCCGAACAACCGCTTCTGGGTGGGTGAGATGCAGGCCGGAAACAATATCTTCTCGGGGCGCACTCCGATTTGCCCTGAGCGCAACGACCTTGCGCAGTGGGTATGGTCGGGCATTGGCACAGGCGCACGCAAGATTATATATTGGAGTGCCAACTATCGTCGTCAGAGTGGCGAGGCGGGCGAATGGGGAGTCTTTGGCTTCAAGGGCGAAGAGACCGACCGTTCACTCGTAACTAAGGAGATAAACGAGGTAATTGAGAAAAACAACGACTTCTTCAAGGCGTCGAAACCCGAGTTGTCGAATATAACTCTGATTTTGAGTCCCGAGACACAGCGTATGTTGCGCCATATCCGCACCGAGAAGGTTGGTGTTCCCGAAACAGAACCGAAATCGCAGGTCTTCACCACCTTCCACTGGTTCGAGGCGTTGTCGGAGCGAGGTTATCAACCACAGATGCGTTACTTCTCGGACTACGAGTGGGAGAAGCGTGGCGAAGGCGATGTGGTTATCGTGGCGAATGCTTTTGCCGTTCCGAGCTATATCGTTCCTCGAATGGTGGAATTCGTAAAGCGAGGCGGTAAGGTCATTTTGGAGGGACTTGTCGGCTTCTACAACGAGAATGAGGTCTGCACCTCGCTCGGGCAGTTCGATTTGGAGCCACTCGTAGGTGGCGTATATGAGGATATTCGCTATCGCGAGACTCCGCAATATTTCAATATCGAGGGCGTAGGAGATGTTCTCGGCCACGCTTGGCACCCAATACTCCGCGCAACAGCCCCTACGGCACGAGTTATCGGCAATGGAGCCGAGGGTGCGGTGGCTCTGCACAACACACTTGGCAAGGGCGAGGTCTATTGGATAGCGCCTTCGGTGTCGATGTCACAACTCTCGAAGGGTGAGTCGGGCGAGTTGTCGCTCTTGGCGAACACTCTGCTTTCGGAGCAACTCGCCAAGCAGCCATTCCGCTTCGCAGGTCACACCAACGGAGCGTTGATGCGAGTATTGCGCAGTGGCAACGAGTATGTAACAATCATCACCAACAATCTCCGCACCCCTTGCTCGTTAAAGCTCGTTGCACCGAAGGGTATGACGGCAACGCCAATCTTTGGTACGGCAAAATTCGGCAAGTCGGGCAAAGTGACACTTGGCGACCGAGAAACATTGGTGCTCCGCTGGAAATAGAAGAAAGACCTGCAAACTTGCAGGTCTTTCTTTTGCTACAAATATCTCCTTCTACTTTACTCTATCAGGATTCTCTCGTAGGAACTGCTCCCACGATTTAGTGCCCCGTTTGCGGGCTTTTTTGTCGCCACCCAAGCCTTTGACCTTATCACCGCCAAGTGCACGATTTATAGGTGAAGAGATTGAATAGTAGTGGCACAACGCCACCGCCATACCGTCCGTAGCATCGAGTTTTTTCGGTGCCTCCTCGATATGCAGAGTCTTCATCACCACACCCGCAATCTGCTCCTTCGATGCCGAGCCGAGTCCTACAACCGACTGCTTGATGCGTGAAGGAGCATACTCAAAGACATCAACCTCCTGGCTCAATGCCGCCGCCATAGCCACACCCTGCGCACGCCCAAGTTTGAGCATCGACTGCACATTCTGCCCGAAGAATGGCGACTCCAACGCCACCTCACGAGGTTTATACTCCGCAACCAATCGGCTGACGCTCTTGAAGATATATTGCAACTTGGCATACGGGTCGGTAATTTTGTGAAGGTCTATCTCACCCATCACAACAGCACGCACCGTGCGCCCATCGACCTCCAACACGCCATAACCCGTATAGTTTGTGCCGGGGTCAATGCCCAAAATACGATATACCTCCTTCGGTTGTGTCATAGCCACTATTTCATCAACTCTGCCAACTTTTCGAGTACCGCCTCGCCACGCAAATTCTTGGCGATAATTACGCCATTCGAGCAGTCGATAAGGTAGTTTGTAGGTATTGACTCCACGGCATACTCCTCGGCAGCAGAATTATTAAATTGCTCCAAAGTGCTTACATTTACCCATTTCATCTGTTGTTTCTCGATTGCACCCTTCCACGCCTCTCGGGAGCCGTCGAATGACACGCCATAAATCTCAAAACCCTTCTTGTGGTAGAGTTTGTACGCCTCCTTCAAGTGTGGCATCTCGCCCATGCAAGGTCCGCACCACGAAGCCCAGAAATCGAGCAAGACATAGCGGTTATTCTTATTCTCGACAACCGATTTGAGCGATACCTCCTCGCCTTTGAGATTTGGCTGCACGATATCAATATAGTGTGGCACATAATCACTACCCTCTGCCTGTGGCTCGGTCTTGAACTTGCGCTCCGCCGATGCCTTCATACGCTCGGCATAAGGCAACGCCTGCAACTCGGCAGGGAATGTAGCCAACTCTTTGAGTAACTCAGTCGAAGGCATTGAATAGGAGAACTGATTGAGCATAAAGAGTCCAAAGACATTATCCTTATTCTGCTCCAAACACTCCTTCTGCATCTGCTCATGCTCCCTCTCGACAACCTCGACTTCCGCCTGATTGCCCTCACCTACCGCCGCACGATAACGAGCCATCAACTCTATACTGCGATTCATCATAGCATCGAAAGCGTCGTTTGATGGCGTACCACTCGCCTTGATAGTGCCCAAATTATAGTCGCCCGAAACGGTCACTTTGCCCTTCTCGATAAAGAGGTAGGAGATAGGACGACCGCTTGGCATCACCACCTGAGCAAATGTTGGTGCATGCTTAACATTTTTGAAATGAAAGCGATTATTCTCCAATTGCACCGAATCGATAATCGACCTGCCATTCCACATATCGATAATACAGATTGTGCCGATGCCGTCAAAATTATCCAATGCTCCAACAACCTCGCACTTATTTGAGTTGCAACCAACAAAGGCTGCAACCACTGCCAACATCACAAAAATCTTCTTCATATTCTCTTTACTCTTTATCTGCCAACTCCGCCTCCAACTTCATCAAACGACGACGCAAGTCGGGCAACTCCTTAAACACTGCAAACGAGCGGTGGTAGTTGATACCTGCAAGCGCAGGGTTTCCAAAGCGAATCTCTCCATCGGGCACATCCTTGTCGATACCACTCTTTGCTCCAATTTTCACTCTGTCGCCAATCGTTATATGGTCGGCAATACCCACCTGACCCGCAATAAAGCAGTTTGCTCCAACCTTTGTAGTGCCGGCGATACCGGTCTGCGACGACGAAACGGTATTCTCGCCAATCTGAACATTGTGACCAACCTGGATAAGGTTATCCAACTTAACACCCTTACGGATGATTGTCGAGTCGGTCTTTGCACGGTCAATACAGGTATTTGCACCAATCTCGACATTATCCTCGATAATAACATTTCCGAGTTGCGGAATCTTGTCGAAGCCACCCTCGGCATTAGGTGCAAAGCCGAAGCCATCGGCGCCAATCACAACGCCTGCGTGGAGAATACAAGAGGCGCCAATCGAGCAATCCTCGTAGATCTTAACACCGGCATAGAGTTTTGTGCCTGCGCCAATCTTTACATTGTCGCCCACATAGCACTGCGGATATATCTTCGCTCCATCACCGATGACTGCACCTGCCTCGATAACCACAAAATCACCGATGTAGCAATCCTTACCAATCTTCGCCTTCTCCGAGATTGAAGCCAACTTAGAGATGCCCTTCTTCTGCGGCTTCATTGCATTATACATATCGAGCAAGCGCAATACGCAAGCATTCACATTATCCACCTTGACAAGTGTAGCCTTAACCGCCTCTTTCGGCTCGAAATCACGCTCAACAAGCACCACCGAACACTTTGTGGTGTATAGATACGGCTCGAAACGAGGGTTCGACAAGTATGCCAAGCCACCCTCCTTGCCACCTTCGATTGATGATATGGTATAAACCGAGGCGTTCTCGTCGCCTACAACCTCTCCTGCCAGCAAACCGGCAATCATCTCTGCTGAAAATTCCATAATCACTTAATTTTGGGCTATTAGCTTTTAGCTGTTAGCAATTAGCTTTATAAATAGTTTTTAATATTGATATTCTGTGGTAAATAGTCATCGACCTCGCGACCGAATGCCAGCAACTCTCGCACCATCGACGAGGAGATATGCATCACCTCAGCCGGCGTAGGTATCAGCACCGTTGTCAATTCGGGAAATAACTCTCGGTTGGTCGCCTCGATTGTTCGCTCGAACTCGAAATCCACCGTATTGCGAACACCTCGCACCAACACCGTAGCACCTACCTCTCGGGCAAAGTCGCCCGTAAGAGTGGTATAGGTTGCAACCTTTACTCGACTCTCGTCTTTATATACATCGGCAATCAGTCGGCAACGCTGCTCGATAGAGAGAAGTGACCTCTTCGACACATTCTCTCCTACTCCCACAACGACCTCATCGAAGAGTTGCAGTGCCGACGCAACAACCGCCTCGTGACCTCGGGTAAATGGGTCGAACGACCCTGCAAAGAGTGCTATTTTTGTCATTTTTCAAATACTATCTGTTGAGTATTGCTCCTCGTAGTAGCGCTCGTATGCGCCACTTGTAATATTATCCAACCAAGCCTCGTTTTCGAGATACCACCTTACAGTCTTATCGATACCCTCCTCGAACTGCAACGACGGCTCCCAGCCCAACTCCTCCTTCAACTTCGTAGAGTCGATAGCATAGCGAGCATCGTGTCCGAGACGATCGGTAATATAGGTTATCAAGTGGAGCGAATGTCCCTCCTCGTTGCCCAGCAACCTATCCACCGTCTTTATCAAGACCTTTATCAAATCGATATTGCGCCACTCGTTAAAACCGCCAATATTGTAGGTCTCGGCAATCCTGCCCTTATGGAAAATGGTATCTATTGACCTTGCGTGGTCCTCCACATAGAGCCAATCGCGCACATTTTCGCCCTTACCATAGACAGGCAGAGCCTTGCCCTTGCGAATATTATTGATAAAGAGTGGGATCAGCTTCTCAGGGAATTGGTATGGACCATAATTGTTCGAGCAGTTCGTAACAATGGTCGGCACTCCATAGGTATCGTGATAGGCTCTTACGAAGTGGTCGCTCGACGCCTTCGATGCCGAGTATGGCGAGTGCGGAGCATATTTTGTCTGCTCGGTAAAGAGCGTATCGTCGAACTCCAACGCTCCATAGACCTCGTCTGTCGAGATATGGTAGAATAGTTTGCCCTCGTAGTTGCCATCCCAGCACACCTTTGCCGCCTGCAACAGCGACAAGGTACCCATAACATTGGTTTTTGCAAATGTAAATGGGTCTTTGATACTCCTATCAACATGGCTCTCGGCTGCAAGGTGTATCACGCCATCAATATCGTACTCGCGAAATACCTCCACCATTCGCTCATAGTCGCAGATATCGCCTCGTACAAAGGTGTAGTTCGGCTCATTCTCCACATCTTTGAGGTTTTCGAGATTGCCCGCATAGGTCAATTTATCGAGATTTACGATACGGTAGTCTGGATATTTCTTTACAAACAACCGCACCACATGCGAGCCAATAAAGCCTGCACCGCCCGTAATTAGTATGCTTCGTTTTACCCCCATTCGCTATTGGCAATTTGCACCCTTAACAAGGTTTATCATATATGCGCCATAGGCGTTGTGCTTCATCGGCTCAGCAAGTGACAGCAACTCTTCGTTGGAGAGCCAGCCCTTACGCCACGCTATCTCCTCCAAGCAGGCAATCTGCACACCCTGGCGGCTCTCTACAACCTCCACAAAGCGAGAAGCATCGAAAAGGCTCTCGTGAGTACCTGTATCGAGCCACGCAAAGCCTCGGCCCATAATCTGCAACTTCAAGGCACCCTCCCTGCGGAAGCACTCATTCACATCGGTAATCTCCAACTCGCCACGCGACGACGGTGTTATAGTTTTTGCCACCTCGACAACCCTATTCGGATAGAAGTACAAGCCCGCAACGGCGTAGTTAGACTTCGGGTGTTGCGGCTTCTCCTCGATGCTCAACACATTACCCTCGTCATCTATTTCGGCAACTCCGAAACGCTCGGGATTCGATACTTCGTGACCAAAAATTGTAGCCCTACCCTCCTGCTCGGCAGTCTCAACAGCCTTTTTCAACATTCCGGTAAAGCCCTGACCGTAAAATATATTGTCACCCAAAACAAGGCAGACGCAATCCTCGCCTACGAACTTCTCGCCAATAAGAAATGCTTGCGCCAAACCATCGGGCGAAGGTTGCTCGGCATACTCGAAATGTACTCCATAGGATGAGCCATCGCCCAACAATCGACGGAAGCACGGTAGGTCGTGCGGTGTCGAGATAATCAGAATCTCACGAATACCCGCCAGCATCAGCGCCGAAATCGGATAGTATATCATCGGCTTGTCGTAGATGGGCAACAACTGCTTGCTCACCCCCTTTGTAATAGGATAGAGGCGTGTTCCACTACCTCCTGCCAATACAATACCCTTCATGTCTTTCGCCTTTTAATCCTCCTCGGGATGGGTAAAATAGCCCCACACCAAAGATATAAATGTTGTGAAAATATTTCTATTCGAAAACGCCTCGTACTTCCATTTCGAGGCAAAGATATTACGCACCAACATTAGGCGCTTACGCCACGCTCCAATATTTTGCGAAAAGACCGCATAGTCGTCGTTCAAAATCGAGTCAAGAACTCGCTCGGCATACGGACTTTGGGTTGTTATCTTATTATTTGTTATCGCTATGCCAAACACCTCGACCGCCAATGCTGTCGAACAATCAACAAATGCCCGCATATCGAACTCATTGCACAAGGCATAGAAACGCTCCCAATCAATGTTGTTCTGCTCCCTTTCGAGGAATAATGCCCAATCGAGGATATGACGCAAACGCACACCCTCCGAGAGGAAGTGAGTCAGCGAGTGGTAATTCATAAAAAGAGCGTTGAACATCGGTGATGGCATCTCGATTTTGGTATCGAATATAGGCTTGCACTCCTCGTTACGAGCAATATCATCGAGAAATTTATGCAACAAACCTGTCTTTTTACTATTGCGTACCGCCACTACATAGCGATGATTTTCAATCATCACCTTGCGATAGATAATCTCCGAATGCTTATACCACTCGTCATCAACCTTCGCACCGAGTTCTCGTGCTATGGCGTTGCCCTTCGCGTAGTCATCGTAGAGATAGCAATCGAAGTCGCCACACTCACGATGATTGGGCACGGGATAATAGGTACTAAACGCAAAACCTTTCAGACAGAGCGTCTTGATGCCCTGCTCTGCCCACTTATCAACCAACTCCGAACATACCGTCTTGGCGTTATCGTATCGGTTTTCGATATGGAAGGTGGCATTTATCCACTGCAATTTGAGCGACTGTGGGAATGCCTTTGCAAATTCCTTGTCGTGCTCAAATAGTTGCGTCAAGCCATCGAAAGCGATAGCAAGTACGCCCTGCTTTCGCGCCAAAGCATATACACTCTGCCACGATACACCATCGATGGTTATGCTTCTATCGCTCTCCGTACCAATCGCTATACGAAGAAGTTGCGAAAGGGTATTTTCTACGCTGTTTGGCATACCGACAATTCTATCTCATCAAGGTTATCCCAATCTATCATCTTATCTGCCGTTTCCAAATCTACAAACTCGAAGTCAGAGAGATATTTTTCATACTTCGCAAACGCCCCTTTCAAACCGACACTATTCTTCAAACGACGCAACATAGGAAGGTGTTTCATATCTGGCTGCTCTGGGTCGAAATCGCTTGGGTGAAAATAGGTCATCGTATAGTTTTGTTGCTCGGTCAGATGTTTAATCATCGCATATGGAAATAGTCGGAAATAACCACCACCCGAAAAGACCACCTTGCGCCCTGCAATATCGGCAGGATTTATCGGGAACTCCTTGAAAATATAGCCATTGTGATTGATTTGTCGAGGTTCACCTATACCATAGCTCGGCATACCACCGTAATCGCGATGTGCAGGGAATAGCGAGCAATCGTACTTAAAGCCCAACTCTGCCAACACATCGAAGGCGTAGAGGTTCTGCTCTGTAATCGAGAAAGCGGGCGCACGGAAGGCATTTACCTCTTTGCCAATAACATTCTCAATCTCCGACTTTGCCTTTATGGTATCTTCGAGCATTTGTCGCTTATCGAAGCGAGTCAAAAGTTCGTGCTGATAGGTATGGCAACCAATCTGATGACCAGCATCGGCAATCTTGCGGATTGCTTGCGGATGATTTTCGGCCAACCAGCCGAGCACAAAAAAGGTAGCCTTTTGGTCGCGTTTGGCAAGAGAGTCCAAGATTCTATCCACACCCTCGTAGATACGAACCTCTTTGCTCGCCCAATCTTTATCGCCCGACTCGCAATCGTGGCAATACCAATCCTCTATGTCGAATGTTAGGATACGCATAAGTTATAACTACTATCTTAACCCTGATTTTGCTTTACGGAAACCAGGATTCATTATTTTAAGTATATTTCCCATCGTTCCAAACAAGAATGGCAAAGGGTCAGACCACCTAAAATCTTGGAAAGACAACCTCTTTGAGAAAAAATCAAACCAATTTGGAGTTGTAGAGAATCTATTCTTACTGTATATAAACCACAATATTTCAAAGCCAATATGTCGCAAACTATTTCCCGGCACATACTTGTACTCACATAATGTTTTACCCAATGATGCATCAACAATCATATTGGCATAATCAATTCCTGCATCTACTACAGCCTGTAAACAAGCTGGAACCCTCGGGTTTATCTCCATAATTTTCACTATACCATCACGAGGATCCTCTATCAAGTCAAAATCAGCAAACCCCTCCCAACCAAGATGTTTTAGAACTTTTGCACACTCTTCTACAAGTGATTTGTCCTCAATTGACTTACAACAGCAGCTACTTCCACCATTTTCTGGATAAAAACGCTGTTTATGTATCACTGACGAAGCATATAGCTCTCCTTTGTGTATAAATACTTGTACTTTTATCTGACGGCCACCTGACGGAATAAATTCTTGCACATGACAAGCTCCAAAGTCGTTTTTAATTTTAGGGTATAACATCTTGCACTCTTGCGCCGATGACACCAATTGCATACCTCTACCACCTGTCATGTGATTTGGCTTAATCACTGCGGGATACGAAAGTGTATCAACACGCTCTATATCCCGTTCCAAATCCACACTTTTGGGATGAGGAGCATTTATCTTTGCACACAACATCATAAGGCTATTTTTATTATACCCCATCTCAAATATATCTATATCGGGAATAATAAATTTAACAAGAACGCAAAGTTGTACTTTGTGTACCGATAAAAAACGAGCAGCCTCATCATTCATCGGAAATAGACAATCTATATTATTTTCTTTAATATAATTTTGTAGAAAGTCTAAATACTTTTCATCAAATAGTGCAGATGGTACTATTATCTTTTTATGCGCATACCTTGTATGATAACTATATGTCCACCTGCCCTCATCAAATATATGAACCTCTCGACCTGCCTCATATAGTTTTTTAGATACTATTAGCGCTTGCGTTCCTCCACCTAAAAGAAGTACTCGTATTTTGTTTTCTCTCGTCATCTCTTTTCGCATAAAACGACCTCACCAAATCCACGCAATCCCATTGCCGTAAAGCATACTCTATCACATTTCTCCGTTCCAAGAGGGAAGCGCATAACACCATACTGCAAGACTAACGGAAAGATATCTTTTCTTAACTTACCAATATCTATGAGTTCTTTATCTTTTATCTGTTTTAATCGGGCATACCTATCTTTCTCATTCTCTCCACCCTCAACACCTGTGGCAATAAACACTCTGCCATCAGCATACGATGCGCACCCATGACAAGGACCTTCAAGCGTTGAGATGATTTCAAGTGTATTTGTTTTTCGCGACATCAAGATCAAATGATTTTCATCTGGAGTGCTACCAGCATCTGTGCCCCACAAAACATAATCTCTATTAAAGCAGACTCCGATTGCTCGCCAATCTTGGCTACCCGAACCTACCATAGACCAAGTATCGCCATTATCCGTACTTTTATACAAGCGACACTCTCTATTCCCTTCTCCATAGTCGCCCGTACCAAGCCATAAACACTCTTCGTATTGATCCCATTTCACAAAATGCAGATGGCGAATATCTCCCGGCTCAAAACTCTTTACGACCTTGAAGGTCGCACCATTATCCGTACTACGATATAAATTTACCGACTTATCTCTATTAGGATTTAGAATGTACTCCGCAAAAAATATGGTACCATTTGGAGTTATGCACACTCCTTGATGTCCCGGCTTATTGCCTTGAAAATCTCGGAATGTATTTATAACACAACCACTCTTTCCATCTATGATATAGACTCTTTTTTTTGCTACAACCAATAAGTTGCCATTCTTCAAAGGCAATAAGTGGTGTATGCCTATGCGCAAACCCTGTCGCAATATTCTAAATTTGCCTAAAATGCGTTCCAACAGCGTCCCAACGGTATATACTCGGCTTTGCTTCTTACCAATATAATCTATGGCATAAACAGACATTCCCTTAGCAATCCACACCTTATCTGGCTCTGCATACAACGCTCTACCATTGGTTATTTTAACAAATCCGTCCATATCAAATTAAATTGAAAAGCTCCTTTTCTAACGCATCTATGTATATATCCTGTGTAAAATGTTCCATGAAATACTTACGGGCATTATCTCCACATTCTACATAAGATTCCGGATGTTCTATATAGTCTAACATCAGTCGTGCTAATCCTTCGTGGTCGCAAGCAGGCACACATTGTCCACATTTAGACTCCGTAATAACCTCATTAGCCGCACCATTTATTGCACCCAAGATAGGTTTTCCCGTTGTCATATACATCTGCAACTTACCGGGCATAGTATTACCAACAAAATTATTTCCTCTCAATGTTATCAGTAACACATCTGCTTGTTTATAGAACGATGGCATATCTGATCTCTTTTGATTACCGTGGAATATGATATTATCCTGTAAATTACGATCTTTAACCATTTGCTCTAACATCTCTCGCTGTGAGCCATCTCCAACAAAATGCACCTTATAATCTGGTCTTGGGCCCAGTATAGTCGTAGCATCTATAATTGTAGTTAGGTTTTGTCCTGCTCCCAGATTTCCAGCAAACATAAAATCAGCGACACCATTAGACTCCGCAGTCAAATCCATCTCTATCATTGACGAATCTGAATGTTGAGGCAAATAGGCAAGTTTTAACAATGGAACTTTGTTTTGATCATTCAAATACTCTATAAATGGTCGCGATGTCACCAATACTCTATCGCACTGATTGTACACCCATCTAGACAGAGCTTTTATAAAACAATACAGCAAATTAAACGGTTTTCGGATATGAGCCTTTGCACTTTCAGGCCATATATCCAAGCAATACAATAACAATGGCTTACCCCATCTCTTCTTGTAGGTTATTGCGGGTATAGCCATCGTAATAGGACTCAGTTGGTATGATAATACCACATCATAATTACCATCTAATTCAGCCACCTCTTTTCGTGCATTATAGGCAAATGACAGGTAATTTAGCATTAAGTTTTTTATGCCTTTTTTACGAGGTCGCATCTTACATCTTATAATATGAACTCCATATTGCGCTTCATATTCTCGATCCAACAATCTACGATTGGACTCATCCTCATACCCCTCAAAAATCACCCCTTTGGGATAGTTTGGCAAACCCGTTAACACAGTAACATTATGTCCTCTACAAACTAGCGCCGGAGCAATATCATTTATCTGAAATTGCTCTGGATAGAAGTGCTGACAAATAATAAGTATATTCATTACTATTTCTTTACGAGTATTAAATCTTTTTGTGCTGTAACATAAGGCAAATACTTAACAAATACCTTTATTACAAAGTACTCTACAATCATCGTGACAATAAACACAATCCAATTCCCCCCCCCATGTATATTCGCTTTCTCAGCGATAAATCGCAGTGGATTATATATCCAGAATGAGGTGCATAGAATTACAATTGAATATCGGCCGAAATAAGAAATAATAGGAACTGATTTTCCGTACGCCTTTAATGTTAGCAAAAGAGTCATAACTCCAACTATAGCAGCAGCATAAAAACGAATCGCTCCCATTAGTTCACTTCTTACATTAATATGTGCTAGAACTATAAATAATATTACTCCAAAAAGTGCAATAAGAAGATCTTTATATCTTGTTTGATTAGTTTTATCACCAACAAGCACTCCACTCTTTTTCAACATATTACCCATAAAGAAAAATGGAGCATAAAATAGTGTTTTCTCAAAGTAACAATAAAGAGTAATCTCTTCGCTCTTACAGATAGAACCAGCTATTGTCATAATTGCAACCATTCCAAATTGCACCCAAACATTAGTGGAAATTTTATTTATTATATAGAATAATATATTTATAGTAAATAGCGATAATAAAAACCATAATGGACTATTTACGCATAGTCGAGAATAAATGGGATCAAGGATATAAAATCGTTCAACAACCGTATTTATTCTAATATCAGGTGCAATTTGACATAATATGTAATAAGCCAAGAAACCAACTAAATAGAAGAACAAAAATGGTATCAGTATCTTATTAGTTTTTCTAATTGTAAAGTCCAAAAAACCTGCATATTCCTTAAAAAATAGACCTGATAGTACAAAATACAATGGCATTCTTATATATTGTAAATATGGGATATTGATATGGCAATGCGAAATTACCACCAATATTATACATATACCTTTTGCTAGATCTATAAATTCTATTCTTTTTTTATCTGTTCCCATTTATCTATATATCATTATTTTCTCCAAACCATCTTATTTACGACGCCGGTGTAGGATTGGATCAACTTCACAACCTTTGTCGAGACATTCTCGTCGGTGTAGTTCGGTACAGGGATGCCATTGTCGCCATTTGCGACCATCTCTACCGCTGTATCTACCGCCTGCAATAGTGAGCGTTCATCGATACCTGCCAATATAAAGCAACCCTTATCCAACGCCTCGGGACGCTCGGTCGAAGTTCGAATACATACTGCCGGGAACGAGTGGCCAACACTTGTGAAGAACGAACTCTCCTCTGGCAGCGTTCCGCTATCCGACACCACCGCAAAGGCATTCATCTGCAAGCAGTTATAGTCGTGGAAGCCGAGTGGCTCGTGCTGGATAACTCGCTTATCCAACTCGAAACCGCTCTGCACCAAACGGTTGCGACTACGAGGGTGGCACGAATAGAGAATCGGCATATCGTACTTCTCCGCCATCTTGTTAATCGCGGTAAAGAGCGATGTAAAGTTCTTCTCGGTGTCGATATTCTCCTCGCGGTGTGCCGACAAAAGAATGTAGCGACCTTTCTCCAAGCCCAAACGCTTATGAATGTCGCTTGCCTCAATCTCCGCCAAGTTCTCGTGCAACACCTCCGCCATAGGCGAACCACTAACATAGGTGCGCTCCTTCGCCACACTCGATGCATTGAGGTAGCGGCGTGCGTGCTCCGAGTAGCAGATATTAACATCCGAGATGATATCCACGATACGACGGTTAGTCTCCTCCGGCAAGCACTCGTCGAAGCAACGATTTCCAGCCTCCATATGGAAGATTGGAATATGCAGACGCTTTGCGCCAATCACCGAAAGGCACGAATTTGTATCGCCCAAAACCAACACTGCGTCAGGCTTAATCTCAACCATCAACTTATACGAAGCATTGATGATATTGCCCATTGTAGCACCGAGGTCATCGCCTACGGCGTTGAGATAGACCTCTGGCTCGGCGAGCTTCAAGTCGCGGAAGAAGATGCCATTGAGGTTATAGTCGTAGTTCTGTCCCGTGTGTGCCAAGATGCAGTCGAAATACTTGCGACACTTGTTAATTACCGCTGCAAGGCGGATAATCTCGGGACGAGTACCCACGATAATCAAGAGTTTGAGTTTGCCATTCTCGGCAAATTTTACATTTGAAAAGTCCATATTATTTAGCTTTTAGCCATTGGCCATTAGCCATTAGCTGATTCTTTATTTTTGCTTTTAGCCATTGGCCATTAGCCATTGGCTTTTTATTATTCTGTAAATTTGTATAGCAATGATGATTTCAAGGCTTGCGAACTCCGAAAAACCGCAGCATACTAAATCGTATGTGAGGATTTTGAGGTGGAGCGTAACGCAGAAAGCGCATTGCTATACGGATTTATCTACTTTCTCAAAATAGGTGTCTGGCTTCGACGGGTCGAATGCCTCATTCGCCCACATAACCGTTACCAAATCCTCCGTATCGGAGAGGTTGATGATGTTGTGTGTATAGCCAGGAAGCATATGCACAGCCTCAATCTTATCGCCCGAAACCTCGAAGTTGAGCACCTCGTCAGAGCCTACTCGACGCTGCTGGATAAGTCCCTTACCCGACACCACGATAAAGAACTCCCACTTGGTATTGTGCCAATGTTCGCCCTTGGTAATGCCTGGTTTCGAGATATTTACGCTTACCTGACCGCACTTCTCGCTACGCAACAACTCGGTAAATGAGCCGCGGACATCGCAGTTCATCTTCAACTCGAACGACACCTTCTCCTTCGGCAAGTAGCTCAAATATGTCGAATAGAGCTTCTTGGCGAATGAGTTATATGGTATTTCGGGTACTACAAGAGTCTGCGGTTGCGCCTTGAACGCCTCCAACAAATCGACAATCTCGCCGAGTGTAACCTTGTGCGTAGTCGGCACTGCGCAATACTTGCCCTCCTCGCACAAAACGGTCTCTACACCCTCGAACTCGCAGTGGTGCTCCTCGCCACGCAAGGTAGCAATCATCTCGTCCACCAAGTCATCGATATAGAGCAACTCCAACTCCGTAGAGCGATCATTCACCGTAATCGGCAAGTCGTTTGCGATATTGTTGCAGAAGGTCGCTACGGCTGAATTGTAGTTCGGGCGGCACCACTTACCGAACAAGTTCGGAAAGCGATATACCAGTACGCGCGCGCCCGTTCGTGCGCTATAATTAAAGAATAGCTCCTCGCCGGCACGCTTGCTGCGTCCATACTCGCTATCGCCAAAGCGGCCTGCCAAAGTCGCCTGAATCGACGACGAGAGCATTACAGGGGCCTTATTGCCGTGTTTTTCGAGGGTTTCGAGCAAGGTCGAAGCAAAGCCGAAGTTGCCCGCCATAAACTCCTCGGTGTTCTGCGGGCGATTTACGCCTGCGAGGTTAAAAACAAAGTCCGCATCACGACAATATGCGTCGAGTTCCTCTGCCGTAGAGTCGATATCGTACTCGAAAATCTCCTCCACCGCAACCTCGCCATAGCACTCCGCCTTACCGTCACGGATATTTTTGAGTTGCGCGCAGAGGTTTTGACCTACAAAGCCCTTTGCGCCTGTAACTAAAATTTTCATAGTTCTAATACTTTGACCAGTCTACCCAAAGGTCTGTACTATACCTCCAACTATCTTTCAACGCCTCCTCCAAAATCTTACCCGAGAAGACCATCAATACCGAATCCTTCTCGTGCGCCTTGATGCAGTTGGCGTATCCCTCGGGAACACAGATAATCTTGCTATCCTGCTCGGTGAGGTTGTAAATCTCTGCCTCCAAGTCGGGCGATGGGTTCTCCCAATCATCGACCTCGACAAGAGCCACGGTAAATGAGCCCTTCACGCAGTAGAACCACTTCTTCTCGAATTGGTGTCCGTGCCAACCACGGATGACCGAGGTGTCGGGGTGGTGGATAAAGTAGCAACGCTCCACGCCAGGAAAACGGAAAGCATTTAACGAAGAGATTTGGCCTCGCTCATCGCGATAGATCTCACCCTCAACAACTGTTACCTTTGCCATATTATTCTAACTTTTAGACGAGAGACGAATGACGAGAGACGAGAGACGAGAGAAATCCACACTCTTTTAATTGTCAATCGTCAATTGTCAATTTTACTCCGAGCGAATTTCTTTTGCCTTCGAGCGTGGCTGCAAGCCCAAATCCTCGCGGATAAAGCGCAACTTCAACAACAACTGCTTCATACCCTCAACATCGAGACGATGAGTGTTGTGCGAGTGGTAATCCTCAATTTTCGAAACCTCCTCGCTACCCTCAACAAAGAACTTGTCGTAGTTCAAGTCGCGAGTGTCGCAAGGGATGCGGTAGTAGTCGCCCATATCGATAGCCTTAGCCATCTCCTCACGAGTTACGAGAGTCTCATACAACTTCTCACCGTGACGGGTACCGATAACCTTAACCTCGGTCTCGCCATACGCCGGATTAACCTTTGCGTAGGTCTGCTTCAACGCCTCGGCCAACACCGAGAGGGTTGCTGCTGGAGCCTTCTGCACGAACAAATCGCCATTCTCGCCGTGGGTGAAGGCGTAGATTACCAAATCTACAGCGTCGTCCAAGGTCATCATAAAGCGAGTCATCTCAGGGTCGGTGATGGTGATAGGCTTACCCTGCTCCATCTGCTCCACCCACAACGGAATAACCGAGCCACGAGATGCCATAACATTGCCATAACGAGTGCAACAGATTGTTGTTGTAGCATTCTGACCGAGCTCACGACCCTTTGCGATAGCAACCTTCTCCATCAACGCCTTCGAGATACCCATAGCATTGATTGGGTATGCCGCCTTGTCGGTCGAGAGAACAACGACATTCTTCACACCGTGCTCGATAGCCGAGAGGAGGACATTGTTGGTACCAATGACATTGGTCATTGTAGCCTCCATAGGGAAGAACTCGCACGAAGGTACCTGTTTGAGCGCTGCTGCGGCAAATACATAATCAACGCCTCGCATCGCTACATCTACCGACTGCTTGTCGCGCACATTACCGATGTAGAACTTCACTTTTGGGTTCTGCAAAGCGTGACGCATATCGTCTTGCTTTTTCTCGTCACGCGAGAAGATACGAATCTCCTTGATATCCGAGTCAAGGAATCTACGAAGTACGGCGTTTCCGAAACTGCCTGTACCGCCTGTAATCAACAGGACTTTGTCTTTGAAGATTGACATTTTTTATTATTTTGATTTATTAATTAATTTCTCGTACAACTCTAAATACTTTTTGAAGCACTCTTTTTTATCAAAGTGTACCTCGGCATACTCACGGCAAGCATCGCGCACAGCCTCTCTATCCTCGGCACACAACTCTTCGACAGCCTTTACAACACTCTCCACATCGCCCTGCTCAACAACTCGACCCGTATGAGATGTCACAGACTCAGGGCTACCTCCAGTTCGATAAGTTATGACCGGCGTACCACACGATATAGCCTCCAGGTTTGTTGTCGGATAGGTGTCCTCATAGGTCGGGTTGACAAACACATCCGCCGCCGAATACCATTTTGCTAACTCTTCAACACTCTCTGTTCTTGTCAAACCAATTATACCATTTGGGAGTTGCTTGATCTGAACTTCCGATAATCCAATCAATACTATCTGGTATTCGTCGTGCGATATATGTCGGTGTAATTCAAAGAAGTCTTCCAAGCCTTTTCGGGAACCCCAAGGTGATGCAACGCCCAAAACCACATTCTTATCGGATATGTCATATCGCTCTTTGATATCACTTGACAAAGGCCGGAAAATCGATATATCTATGCCATTGCGGATAACATCCACATTACATTTGCAAAAAAACGACTCCTTTACAACTCCGCCCAACCAGTTCGATACCGGAACAATGGTCATATTCTTAACCGAAGTAAATAGGCTTCGCTTTTCGATATAATTTTTGCGAGAACGATCAATTACGAAGCTTGACGGATAAGATTTTTGTTCGGGACAATCGTAACATCCCGACTTCCATCGGTCACACTTTGCATACTCAAAATGGGTGCAATGCCCCGTCATTGTCCAACAGTCGTGCAAAGTCCAAACAATCGGGATATTTATTTTGCGCAGATACTCAAATAGAATCTTATGGTTTATATAATAGCCGTGGATATTATGAAGATGAATAATATCTGGGTTAATCTCTTCTATTTGTTTAACAAGTTTTCGTGTTGCACGTGTACTAAACAAGCCATGTCGATCAAATAGGCGAGTCATAATTGCGTGAAACATCCAATCCATTCGACTGCCAACTTGTATCGAATGCGAACGACTTGGATTAATATATCTACCATGAGCGATATAGCTATCCCAACCTCGTTGCACAACTAATGAGCCAATTTGCTCGGCAATTTTACCAGTCGAGCCATAATTAATAGCAACATTTATTTGGAGAATAGTCATTATAATAAGCTACTACGAATTCATTAGTTAATTATGCTTTTGAACAAGGTCCATCCTCAAATTCCACAACCTCCCCTTTTAGCAAACCCTCCATCAATTGCATAAGTCTTTGTGCTGCATTTTCTGGCGACCAAAGATTTAACATCATTTCATATGCATTCTTTGACAGACGATATCGATCTTGTGGGTTATCAATAAGATGTTTAACATTCTCAAACAACAAATCTTCGTTTTTCGACTGAAATATCAAGCCATTCTCTCCGTGTTTTACGAGAAATGGAACAGATCCAATTTCATTCGATGCTACCACAACACAACCGTTGCTCATCGCCTCATTCAATACTGCACCCCAGCCCTCATTTCTGTCGCTTGTAAAGAGAAATATATCGTGCTTGCGCATCTCTTCTATAATCTGCGAATTTGGAACATTCCCCTTAAAAGTCACTACATCTTCAACATTAAACTCCTTTGCTAACTGTTTTGTTCGCTCTAACTCTTCGCCAGAACCAAACATATCTATCACAAATGAGTAACCTGAATCCTTTAATCGCTTTGCTAATTTTACAGGCAGCTCAGGATGTTTCCAAACAAGGAACCTTGCACACCATAGGATATGTACGGTTCCTTGTTTGGAAACAAAAGATGCTTCAAAATCAAATTTATCCACTTGAGTAAAATAACCCCACTTAAAGCACTTATTTGGATAAGCAAAAACTTTTGCTGCATCACTTGATGTGTAAGCACTTGCACAAAGCATATAGAGATTACTATTGCGATACCTTGTGTGGCGATTATAATAATATAGCCAAAATGGAGGAAACAACAAACGGTTGTAATTTTTCTTAAACCATCGTTCGCTATACCTGAAGGTCAATTTGTTATGAGCCAATCGTTTTTTTATATACAAATCGGGGGCTGCGCCTATAATTACAACATCTGACTCATCTGCCAGTCGTTGTGCTTCTGCCTTATTCTCATCAAGATAGGCTTTAAGCAAATATGGTCGATCTGAATAATCGGGGTAACCTAATGCTACTCTAAATTGTGGGATCTCAGTAGTTGCAATAAACACATAATCATCGCCCAGATGTTTATACAATTCATCTGCAATACCTATCTGATGATGGTTTATATAATTAGTTATAAAAACGACTTTCATAACGGTAACCAATTCTTATTATTTCAAGAACTCAATAGTCTTCACGTGGGTTTGTTTAACATCCGGTATCTGCATATAGTTACCATACAACCTTCGGAGATAAGCGTCTACATTACCAGGTGCGGGGAACTCATAACCTTCAAACTCAACTCGCGTCAAAGGATATAGTTCGTCGTTATACCTTTCGACTTCATAGCACCAAGCACCATAAGTATGTCGTAACTTCTTACCCGGCACTAACTTCATCAAAGCACGAATAATCTGCATTATTCCAAACTGACACGACTTCAACACCTTTATTAGCCCTCGACCAAACTTACTATTTCTGCTCTTTGTAACATACTTCGTCATAAACCAAATTGGAATCCATGTTAAAAAGTTCATCGATTTATGAGTATACTCCATCGGGAATATATCAACAAAACAACCTTTGTATTTATACTCTCCACCACCATCATGTTCAATCAATGCAGTGTGTTTATCTCGAACCTTGGCATACGGTTGCATATAACATAAATCATTCTTGTACGTCTGTAATACGTAATCTTCATCCTCCTTAAAAATCTTCTCGAAACGAAGATAATCTTCTCGAAGCATCTCAATATCAAGGTCATCATCCCATGGAATAAATCCTCCGTGACGCACTGCGCCAAGCAAGGTGCCAGAACTCAACCAATACGGGATATTATGCTCCTTGCATATTTTATCAATATGAAGCAATATCTCCAGCATTCTCAACTGCTGCTTGCGCAATATAGAGCCATCCGGATTGTACCGTTCACGAAGTTCTGCATTTAAAGACTTGGATATGCCTTCACGCATTTGCTCTTTCAAAATTGTGGTTGATATCTCTGGCGTACGTTGTAGATAAACCACATCACACCAATCCTTGCAGTAGTCGAACTTACCTTCCCAATCGTGACCCATTACAACTAGGTCGACTTTATGTGTCTTAATATCTATCTCCTTTTGAGGAAAACTGATATCAGGAATTACCTCGTCAACATAACCCGTTGCCATAACATTCTCGCAACGCTTTTCATAAGAATCTTGAACATCCGTCTTGCCGCGCTCGATATTAAACTCCTCAATCGTAACACCAACAATCAATTTTCCGCCATTTGCCAACTCTTTTGCTCGGCGGATAATATTTTCGTGTCCAATATGAAACATATCAAATGTTCCATATGTAATGACTGTTCTTGGCTTATCCATATTAATCCTATTATTTTTTTGAGTGAAGGAAATCGTTTATTTACACATCATCTGCATAATCCTGCCAGTTTGCATAGAATTATTTTTTTGAGATAGAACAAACTGACGAGCCTTATTACCTTTTGATAACAAAGCCTTATCCGGCATCTCAAACACCTCCTTCAATTTATTTTTATATCCATTCGTTGTTTCTTCCTCGAGCAAATAAATATAATCATAATATTCTATTGGCATACCCGGTAATTTCGTAGTTAATAGAGGGGTTCCGGACACCATATACTCCATATTTTTTGATGGAAACGAATATTGAGTAAATTCTTCTGTCGTAGGACGAGGATTCACCAACAAGCTAGCTCTATATTCAGCGTCTACAACCACATCATTCGGCACAACACCCTTATATACAACATTCGGATTTTGTAGGCAAACTGATTTTAACTCCTCAACATATGGACCACTACCATAAATTACCAACTGCCAATCGTGACGATTTAGACTGACAAATGCATCCACCAACATCTTAAGACCATATCGCTCATACAAACCTCCTGCATACAACAATGTTTTAGGGTAACTTTTTTCAACTTGGCGGAATTCTTTCGACAAATCGACATCGACCAAGCCTTCCATAACAATATATGGTCTATTGTTCTTGTTGATTACAGCATTCATCTGCTCTGTCAAGAAAATATAGTAAGAAAAGGCCCCCAAATATGATTTATTTACATAGGCAATGAGCTGAGAATACCATCTTTTTTTATCTCCTACCATTAGACCTGGCATATCTGTTACCAAGCCGACCGTTGGTATGCCAACTACTTTAGATGCACACAACGCCCCAATCGATGGGCTGATTCGCAGCACATCAAAAAGGATATATCCATCTTTCTTGTTTTTTATTCCCCATGCCAAAACATATATGAAAGCGAATACACACATACATATATGCTTTATAATCGGGATATTGAGAAATGGGATATAGCGAAAAACGATATTCTCCTCGATCTCTTGCTTCTCGTTTATAAACTTATATTTTTGACCAACGATTGGAACTGTAGATAAAATTTCCATCGTTACACCATTAGTTACAAAACCATGAGCTAACAACCTACTAAACTTTTGTATAGCAAAACCAGGATTCTTACCCGAAGATTTATAAATTTCCGAGATAACCCGATTAGAGGAGAAAGAGGATATATATAATAGCTTAATCATTATACTATTTACTGCGAGTAAATCTCTGTTAGACCACTTCTATTTTCGTAACCCGAATGCTCGAGTAAGGCTAGTATCTTGGCTTAATCTAAGCATTTTCTTTATATAATATGCCAACATTGCTTTCGCTCGTGATAGAAAAGGAGGTAATATGATTTTTTCTGTTCTATTTTCAAACCCTTGATCTACTAGAAGAGTAACAGGATGCCTCAATGGGAATTCCATCTCGTAAATAGGCACTTCACAAAATCGTGCAGTCATAACTTTATTCATAGAATTACCACCGTGAATTGAATCCATATCCACACCAATGTTTCTAATTAAATTTACCTTTGGAGCTATTCCGTATAGATTATGCACCCTTAACGAAAACGCCATTTGATAATCCCACGATATAGGTTGACGACCTTTTGCTATATCACAAGCCGATCTTTCCCATGTAAGAAGATCATGATTGTATAGCGCTCTATTATGATATGCTCTTGAAATATTCTTCTTTATATGTAGATCTTGGAATAATTGCATCTCCCCATCATAGAATGTATTAAACTTTGTAGCCCACGAAGCCCATCCACAAGGTAACATCAACTGCGTAAAGACATAATCACTACCATCCTCTGGTGTATATTGTTGCATATAATTAGTGCCACACACCCAGAGCACCCTTGAATCATTTTTATATTTTTCTAGCAGTTCCTGACAATAAGGGAAGAACGATAGCGATGGGAAATTGTCATCTTCTAAAAAGATTGCCATTTCCTCTCGCTCAAACACCCACTTTGCGCCACCTGCGATATTCTGATACACTCCTCTATTTTGAGAAGCGTAGTTGCGAATAATCTCGCAATCCCATGTAATATGCTCCTCAACATTTTTTCGGCAGTTTAATACAGCCTCTTCCTCTTCTTTATTGCGAGGCCCATCTCCGATCAAATATATCTTCGAAGGAGCGACCTTTGCGATTTGGTCTATTATCATCGCAGTCTTTTCCGCTCTTTTGAACATAAACACTGCTACTGGAATGTTAAATTTAGCGCACATAGTAGTTCTTATTTTCTTTAGTAATTAATCCTACAAATATAATCGTCATCATCCAGAGGGATAGAAGAATCGTCTGAGAGAAAGAAAGGACTAGCAATAGTACAAAAAATACGACTCCCGCAATCACCTTCTGGCCCTTAGATTTAACCAGTTCGATCAATGATTGCAACATTATCGCCATATAACAAAGACCAATAGGTATTCCATAGTTTACGAATGGCAATAAAGTACCTGACGCAAGGGTTCTATTATCTGCGTATAAGGAATAATCAGATATTTTTGCACCGCCTAATACAGGGTGATCTTTTATCATTTCTAATTGGGTAAGAAATGCTCCAAATCTACTCTCATCCGAGCCTATCTCAAACTCTTCCGATTGATCCATAGCTTTCTCTCCGATAAACTCAAGTTGCATAAAGTATTGCACCAAGACTATAAACAGAACTATACATACAGCGGAGACTATATGGTTTTGTCTTCCTATAATAATATACAACAATAAGACTAATAGTCCACAAATATAACCACCTGTTGAGAATGTTGTCACAAGTGCTGTCACTAAAATGACATTGCAAAGTGGAAGGTCTTGTTTTTCAACAATATTATGCAGAAACAATGCAATATTGAGAAATACCGCAAACATTCCTGGCTCCCAAAATGGGCCACAATTACGCAACATATTCGTAGCCTCAAGGACATGATCTCCTCCGGCAAAATTGTGTATAATGAAATTCTTGCCTCCTCCCTCTATAATTGCGGCCTCTACATTTAACGATGTAAAATTCCGAGTAAGGTCATTTATCAAAAAGGATTGTATAGATGGATCTAAGCATAAAAGATATATAATCAATGCGAATATGGCTATGTAATATATTGTCGTTACAAATATCGATACAAACCGATCTTTCAATAGCATCGCAATAGACATAGCTCCAAATAAAGATATTCCTAACGATATTGGTTGAATTAATGATCGCCCAGGAATTAATGCTGACTGTATTAAAGACCATACCAGCAAAATACATACTACAATTACAGGATATGACATATTGTAGTTCCTATATATTCCTCTACTCACAACTACACCCATCGCAAACAAAGAGATTACAATTGCCAATCTATCTTCTCTAAAAAAATATTCGAATGTGGTGAACGCCAGCATTAGAATAAAAATAATATAATCTATATTCTTTCTCATCGCTATTTCAACCAAATACCACTTGCAGTTCGATTAACTATTTTTGTATATTGGATTTTAGACCATAAATAACTCACAAAAGTTGTTACTGTGAATACCACCAAAACTCCCTCAACACCAGCAACTTTTCCTGCATAAATAGCACAAACCGGATATAAAACGGATAATACCACCGTAACTATCATCTGCATGCGCAAATGGCCAAAACCGTTTATAAAGTATCCGTAACAACCATACATCATCATCGCAACCATATACAAATAAAGTATTGCAGATACGGAGAATGGAATATCTACATAGGAATCTCTAATCCACATTTTATAAAACCACGACGAGCACACCAACATTACGAATCCCACTACGGACATTAATATTGTAATTATAACTAGTTTTTTATTTGCAGATTTAATCCAATTAAAATCTTCTCGTACATAGGCATCAGTTGTTGCAGACCAAATTGGAGTTACAATTATATTGAAAACCATTATCAATATATGCATATACTTATAGGCGATATTATATTCTACTACAGCAGCATTTCCAACCACATGAGTAATAATCAGATTATTTGACTGAAACAATATTAGCGTTCCTATTTGGATAATAAAGAATCTCACCCCAAGAGAAAGAATATCTTTGGCTTTAGAATATTCGCTACAAGTTATTGAAGGTGATATATGACGATACTTAGTTAAGAATAGAATTAATGTAGTTGCTATCAAAATCATTATAGGAACAACCGAAATCACCGTTCCTAAGACAAGTAGCGAAGTAACATTATAAATCTTAACTAACGTAAATACAATAATATATGCGACCATTTGCTCTGCTAATGCTAACCCCGACGACATCGCTGGTTGTTGCATTGCCAACATTACAGAATTTATTAGATTTAATGCGAATCTTACACAAAATGTCGTATAAACAATGGAAACTAATTTCTGAATAGTGGACAGGTCTATCTCCGTTGCATTCAATACACTATCCCACGAGACAAAATCTCGTACTATGTAAAATATAACTATCAAACAACCTACAAGTATCGTTATATAAACATATGCTGTACTAACATATTTCTTCGCTAAATCAATTTTACCTAAAGCCAACGCCTCAGTGAGTTTATTTCGCAAACCATTGCCCAGACCTATATCAAACATTGCAACCCATGCAACCAGAGAAGTCAATGTTAACCATACACCATAGCTGATGGTGTCTAATGCATTATACAACAACGGTACATATAAGAAACTTATTAGGAATGATAATCCTTTAATAAGCATCATTATGACCACATTTTTCTTTAGCGTCTTGCTTCGTATTGTTGATATATCTGACATTTCTTCTTTAATCCCTTCCAAACACATCGCGGGTGTAGACCTTATCGGCAACATCAGCGAGGGCGGAGTCGTAGCGATTAGCTAAGATTACCCCCGACAAGGTCTTGAATCGTGCGAGGTTATTCACCACCTCCGAGCCATAAAATTCTGTGCCGTCCTCCAATGTCGGCTCGTACACTATTACCGCCGCACCCTTCGCTTTTAGGCGTTTCATTATGCCCTGTATCGCGCTGTGGCGGAAGTTGTCCGAATCGGTTTTCATCGTTAAACGATAGATACCGACCGTGGTTGCACCCAGCTTCTGCGCCTTTCGCCACACTTGCTCCGCAATAAAATCTTTACGTGTTCTATTGCTCTCTACTATCCCCGTCATCATATTCTGCGGCACATCGTCATAGTTCGCCAGCAGTTGCTTCGTATCCTTTGGCAGGCAATATCCACCATAGCCGAACGAAGGATTGTTATAGTGCATTCCAATTCGTGGGTCAAGTCCAACGCCCCTGATTATTGACTCCGTATCGAGCCCCTTAACCTCGGCGTATGTATCAAGCTCATTGAAGTAGCTCACTCGCAATGCCAAGAATGTATTCGCAAAGAGTTTCACCGCCTCGGTCTCGGTCAACCCCATAAAGAGGGTATCTATCTCGGGTTTCAGCGCACCCTGTTGCAACAACAAGGCAAACTCTCGAGCAGCCCTATCGAGGCGTTCATCCCCCTCGGGGCGACCAACGATAATTCGGCTCGGATAGAGGTTGTCGTACAGCGCCTTGCTCTCACGCAAGAACTCCGGCGAGAAGAGCAAATTATTCGTTCCAAACTTTCTACGAGCCATCTCCGAAAAGCCCACAGGAACGGTTGATTTGACAACCATCACCGCCTTCGGATTGACCTCTGCAACGACCTTTATCACCGTCTCGACAGCCGAAGTGTCAAAGAAATTTCTATCGCTATCGTAGTTCGTCGGAGCGGCAATCACAACGAAGTCTGCATCCTTATAGGCGGACTTTGCGTCGAGCGTTGCTCGAAGATTTAACTCCTTCTCCGAGAGATATTTCTCGATATACTCGTCTTGAATTGGCGAGATACGACGATTTATCTTCTCGACCTTTTCGGGAACTACATCCACCGCAACAACTTCGTTATGTTGGGCAAGCAATGTCGCAATCGACATCCCCACATAACCTGTACCTGCTACTGCGATTTTCATTCGGAAAAATTTAGAATATTTTACCGAACACTATTCGGCAAAATGTTTTGAATAAAATTGTTATATCCATCCACCACGAGCGATGTCCAAGGTAGTACAAATCGTACTCCAAACGGCTCAACATCTTCTCCATCGTATCGGTATAGCCATTGTAGAGCGTTGCAGGAGAGGTTACTCCCGGGCGGATCTGATAGAGATAGACATATCGCTTATCATACTCAACAATTTGGTCTATGTAGAACTTTCGCTCTGGGCGAGGTCCGACGAACGACATATCACCAATGAAAACATTGTACAACTGTGGCAATTCATCAAGGTGGTGTGCTCGAATAAATGCGCCAACCTTCGTCAATCGAGGGTCAGCATTGCCTCCTGCATGACTCAACTGCGGCCCGAGTTTCTCGGCATCCATTCTCATCGAGCGGAACTTATAGATGTAGAATGGACGACCAAAGCGACCTATGCGCTCCTGCTTGTATATAGCAGGGCCACCATCTTCTCGTTTGATTAAGACATAACAAATCAGATAGAGCGGAGAGAATACAATCATTGCGATAAAAGCGGCAAGACAATCAAATAGTCTCTTAACATTTCTCGAAAATGACGACATACCATCGGGTATATACCTATCTTTCGGAACCTGATTGCTAACTGGCGTAGTTATCTCTTTTGAATCGAGCGCCTTTGTCTGACACAACTTATCCACCCAACGGGCGTAATCGACCTTATCAATATCTCCGCAACCAGACAAACAGAGCAAAGAGTCATCATCGCAAGGCTCAACCTCCAAATACGACTTCACTTTTCTTGCAACATCAGCATCAACCAACACACACGGCATTTGCAACCTGTCAGAATAGCCACAAAGATAGCTGCAACCAATCTTCTTAACGAACAAACGCAAGAGATATGCAGAATCACCACACGCCACCCAAACTACACTATTCGCCTCCAAATGAAGATAGATATGAGAGCCATTATTTTGCGCCTCGATTCTCTCCACTTTCAATTTGTCAATTGGCAACATAACTAATATTTTTCAAGGGTTAATTTTTATCTGCAAAGCCTAAACGCCCCACTTAATTCCACATAAGCGCACACCTCTGGGGCTTTGGCGATGATGCAATGCTCTGATTTACAGCGCATTACCGCCAATCATACGAACTTTTTGCATCTCTCACCAACGAGATATTCCGCAAATCGCCCGATTTGTTACCACAATGTTTCGGCAAATATAAGCATTTATTCTTTGAATAACAAATTTGGGCCGTCTTTTTTCAACGAAAAATTCGGGGGGGGGGATTTTATTGATTATCAACAACTTATAGAACATGAATAAAAATCTATTTTAACAGTTCCCCATACAACAACAAACAACCATAAGCGCAACCCAAAAAAGCGTTGCACCCACCCCATACTTATCACATATTGAACATTTGCCTATTTGTGTCGCATCCGAGATTCCGCCCTACCCCAATCGACCAATTTCAGGTATTCGCGAATAAAATCAGCTCGACGATTTTGATAGTCGAGATAGTAAGCATGCTCCCAAACATCTATACACATAAGCGGATTAAGATGATGGCGCAATGGCGTATCCGCATCTTTTGTTGGAACAATCAACAGCCGCCCCTTATCATTCTCGGCAAGCCAAACCCACCCTGAGCCGAATAGCCCCGTTGCAATATCCGCAAACTCTCTTTGAAACACCTCCACCGAGCCAAAATCACGAATAATAGACTCTTCAAGGCGGTGCGGCATAGGCTTTTGGCGAGGGGTAAGCCCATCAAAATATATGCGATGATTGAGCGCTTGTGCAGCATTGTTAAAGATTGCACCATCGGATTTCCGCACAATCTCTTCGAGCCCCATCCCCTCGTATGGCGTTCCAACTATCAAGCGATTTGTATTGTCGATATAGGTCTTAAAATGCTTTCCATAGTGATAATCTATGGCCTCCTCACTCATAATCGGAGCAAGGGCGTCGGGAGCATAAGGCAAAGCAGGTAATGCGAATTTTACAACATTCGTATTCACGGCGATTTTCTCTTTGGATGTTTGGTTATTTATGTAGATATATCCATTGAGATAGGTTGCAAAAATCAACCACAACATATACGGCACAAACAGCCATGCCGCCGCAGCACGACGGCCCATCGTATGGATAATATAGGCAAAGACCGCCACATCGAGCGCAAGTATCACAAGCAAACCCATAAACGGGCTGCGTAGTGCAAAGAAGCAGACACTCCATAAAAAGTTGAGCAAGAGCTGCAACAGCCACAATCGCAACACGCTCATATCGCCTTTCGCCAACATTGTACCAGCAGAGACACCAATCAGCAGATAGAGCACACTCCAAGCAATCGGAAAGACCACCGAAGGTGGTGTTGCGGGCGATTTCACAAGGTATGGATACCACTCAACAAGCGCCTCACCCTGAATATACGAACCAAGTGCTCCAACAGCAAACGCAAGCAAAATTGGCACGAAATAGGCAAAAAACTTTCTCATAATTTCAATTGTTTTGCGCTGATTATTGCAAAGAGTAAGCCAAAAAACTTTTAGGCTATTAGCCATTAGCCATTGGCTATTAGCTCTTTTAGCGCACCAAAATTTTTAATTCTTAATTTTTAATTTTTAATTTTGCAACCGCTATGACCTGGTTACTCGACTTAGGATACTTAGGACTCTTTGTCGGCTCGTTTTTAGCCGCTACCATCGTGCCATTCAGCGCAGATGTGCTATTGGTGGGTATGCTTGTGGCGGGAGGCTCGCCGTGGGTGGTTATCGGCATAGCCACCGCAGGCAACTTCCTCGGAGGTTTAACATCCTACGGTATAGGTCGCATCGGCAAGTGGGAGTGGATTGAAAAGCTCGGCGTAAAACCCGAAAACCTCGCCAAGCAGAAGGCGAAGGTTGACAAATATGGCTCGTGGTTAGCACTCCTCTCGTGGGTGCCATTCATTGGCGATATCATAGCCGTAGCTCTCGGCTTCTACCGCACAAAATTCCTTCCGTCAGCCCTTTTTATGTTTATCGGAAAATTCGGTCGCTTTGTGGCATGGTACTACATTTGGTCGCTAACCACTATTTCAGCCTAATAATTGCATAGACCGGATAGTGGTCCGAAACAAAATTCACGCCATACCATTCATCTATGGTATGATACTCAATCACTGGCAGATAGTTGCTGCAGTAGATATGGTCAATAACACTCTTACCGCCAACTTTATAGCCATTATAGGTATTATCGTAATCCGTAACAGATGTAGGTGCAGCATCACGAGTATTATACATATAGCCCTCCACCGCATCCATCGCAACATTGTCGGCAGTAATATTCATATCGCCCGTCAAGAATAGAGGATACAAATCTTTGTAATCCTGAAAATTGAGCGAGATAAGCTTCATTCCTTCAATCTGCGCCTGAGCAACCTGATGGTCGAGGTGAGTATTGATATAGTAGAAGATTTCGCCCGTAGGAATGTGCTTAAAAACACCCCAAGTTGCATTTCTATAATAGTTTGCACCAAAGCCTTTCGATGGCTTTTCAGGAGTCTCGGAGAGCCAGAATGTTCCCCCATCAATCTTCTCGATTACACTCCTATCGTAGAGAATACCCATCACCTCTCCTATGCCACTCTCTGCACCAGTATCTCGATTTACGCCATAGCCGTCGTATATAGAGGCAAGTTGCTCCTTCAAATAGAGCCACTGCGAGTCGTATTTTGCCTCCTGAAAACCGATAATGTTTGGTCTTTGATCTGTAATCAACTCCACACAGGCATCTTTGCGATTATCCCAATTATTCGTTGCATCGCTCTCGGTGGTTTTAGTACGAACATTAAAACTCATAATTTTAATCTCGTTGCTACTCGGGTGCTTCTTATACGGGAATGTCAACTCTTCCTCCTCGCCATACATAGACGGCAGGGTAATGGTAAGTTTTCGCTGATAGGCAATTGTATTAAATTCTTTAACCACGCCCTTTGAAAGAGGTGCAGTTGGCGACCAATGCGCCACCATCTTCTCGCCGGAAGTCTCCACAAACTCAATCTCGCAATCGCTAACCTCAACGGCAGGCAACGCAATGAAAAGGTCTTTTGGTGTGGTTGCTGAAAGGGTGAAATTCTCAGGGAGCAAATATGTTACAACATTCTTACAACCCTCTGTTGCTGAAATAGTGGCCGACTGACAATCAACCTCAAATACGCCTGCAATTTTACTACTTGATGTTATCACGACTTTATCCAAGACCACACCCTCGGATTTGGATATTATAGGAAAACGCAAAATTGTCGCGAGATGATTAAGAGTAATCGAACCTCCCTCCTCGACAGCATACCCACACATTGGCGCACTACCGACCTCAAAACCACCATCAACATAGCCCTGCTCAACCGGGAATTCAACCTTCGGGTGCTCGGCTGTTGTTGTCGCACAATAAGGATAAGTTATATTGAGCGGATAGACGAGCGACGCCGATGTTGGGAAACGAAATAGAGCCTCTGAGCGACTATTCGCATCAATCACAGCCTTCTCAGACTCTTCACCATTCGCCACCAGTTTATCGCCCTCGCTCCAATAGGCCGGATAGGTATCCCCAACCTTATTACCCAGCGCTACTCGGGTCTGCGCAAGCGAAACGCTCAAAACCACTCCATTCTCTCCCGACGAAACATCGGTAGTTGTATTGTTCTCACAACTTACAGCCCAAATAGCTGTCAAAGCAAATAAAAGCAAATATTTTTTCATACTTATACAATTTCAAAAAGACAAATCATCACATTATCAATCAGCGATTTATCTCCTTTTACAAATTCAGAAACAAAACCGCCCACTATTGTAGATACAAATATATATCTTTTTTTGAGAACTAACTAAAAAAATGAATAAATAGAGTTTTTCTGAAAAAATTATCAATTTTTAATTGTCAATTATCAAATTTTTCTTACCTTTGCACCCGCTTTATAGCACAAAACAATTTAATAATTAAAGTATTATGAACAATTACGAAACCGTTTTCATTGTCACTCCGGTGCTTTCTGAGGCTCAGGTAGCAGAGGTTGCTGACAAATTCCAGGGAATCATTACCGAGAACGGCGGTCAGATTGTGAATGTTGAGAACTGGGGCTTGAAGAAGCTTGCGTACTCGATTCAGAAGAAGACAACCGGTTTCTATTTCTTGGTAGAGTTCACCGGCGAGGGCTCGTTGATCAACACCCTCGAAACACAGTATCGTCGCGATGAGCGAGTTATCCGTTTCTTAACTTTCAAGCAGGACAAGTACGCAGTAGAGTACTCTGAGAAGCGTCGTGCCAAGCTTGCTAACAAAAACAAGGAGGAGTAAACTATGGCAGAGATGAATCAGGGTGGCGAGTTGCGCTACCTCAACCCAGTATCGGTTGATGTTAAGAAGAAGAAGTATTGCCGTTTCAAGAAACTCGGCATTAAGTATGTAGATTACAAGGATGGTGAATTCTTGAAGAAGTTCCTCAACGAGCAGGGTAAGATCCTTCCTCGTCGTCTTACAGGTACTTCGCAGAAGTTCCAGAAGAAGGTGGCTCAGGCTGTTAAGCGTGCGCGTCACCTCGCAATTTTGCCATTCGTAACCGATTGTATGAAATAAAGGAGGGCGAGACTATGGAGATTATTTTGATTAAGGATGTAGAGAACCTCGGCTACGCAAACGATATCGTTTCGGTAAAGCCAGGTTATGCGAACAACTACCTCATTCCACAGGGTTTCGCAAAGGCTGCTACTGCTTCTGCAAAGAAGGTATTGGCAGAGAATCTCAAACAGCGTGCTCACAAGGATGCTAAGATTTTGGCTGACGCACAGGCACTCGCTGAGAAGATTGCTAACCTCCCACTCACTTTCGCTGTAAAGGCAGAGGAGGGTCGTATCTTCGGTACTATCACTTCGGCTGACATCGCTGCTGCACTCGCAGAGAAGGGCGTTGAGGTTGAGAAGAAGAATGTTACCGTTGAGGCAATCAACACCGTAGGTGAGTACAAGGCTGCTGTTAAGCTCCACCGTGAGGTTAAGGCAGAGATCACTCTCTCGGTTGTTGCTGAGTAATCGGTAAGACAACTCAATAAGAAAACGGACTCGAATTTCGGGTCCGTTTTTTATTGGTTGCTATTGCAGTTATTGCCCTACAACTCCTTGATATACGCTCTGCGACGCTTATGCTGAATATGGTCGAAGTCGGCAAAGTTGGCAAGGCTCTTATTGTTGGTTTCGAGAATAGCCGTTGTCTCCACCCTTTGAATGCCGTACTTTTGGAAGTGCGGAGTCATCTCGTTAAATATAAGAGCCGTAAGTCCCTTGTCCTGATAGTCGGGGCGTACCGCAATCAACAACAAGTCGAAGTCGGTCATCTTCTTCGCCTTCAACGCCTTGATAAGATGATACCAGCCAAACGGGAAGAGTTTGCCCTGACACTTGCGCAGAGCCTCCGAGAGCGACGGCATACCCAAACCGACCGCCACAATCTCATCTCTCTCGTTAGCAACCATTGTAACAAAGTCGAAGTTGAGAATCGGGAAGTACATCTTGCAGTAGTACTGCTTCTGCTGTTGCGTCATCGGCTGATAGTTGTATAGCTTTTGGTAGGCTGCATCCAAGACATCGAAATAGGTGTAGCCATATCTCTTTCGCAACTCTCTCGAATTTTTAACCTTCACGACACGCAATTTGCTACGCTCCTCCAAAATTCGCGCAACACGCCTCATCTTTTCGGGAGCCTCGGCAGGTGGTGTGATTTGATACTCAATCCAATCCGCCTCCTTCGTCAAGCCATATCGCTCATAGTGAGCGATATAGTAAGGGTGCGTATAAAGGCTTGCCATCGGTGCATTATAGTCAAAGCCCTCGATCAACAAGCCCTGATGGTCAAAGTCGGTAAAGCCAACGGGTCCATTCAGACGCTCCATACCTCTCGCCCTACCCCACTCGGCAACCGCATCCATCAGACTCTTAAACACCTCGTAATCATCCACAAAATCGAACCAGCCAAAGCGGCACTTTTTGACACCCCAGGCCTCGTTTGCACGATGATTTACGATACCCACAATGCGACCAACAATTTGGTCGTTGCGATATGCCATGTAGATAACAAACTCACACACATCGAGAGCCGGATTACCCTTCGGATTAAAGGTGTTAATCTCATCGAAGAATATCGGAGGACAATAGTATGGATTATCCTTGTAGAGGTCTATGCCGAACTGCACAAAGCGACGCAAATCACGATCGGATTTGACCTCTTTAATTGTAATTTTGTTTGGGTTGTTATTCTGCATAAAACTTTTATTTATTCTTCATTATTCTACCTCATAAGCAACGACGAGTCGCCATACGATAAAAATCTAAAATCGTGCGAGAGGGCATAGTCGTAAATCTTGTGCCAATCCTCTCCGAGATATGCCGACACAAGTAGCAGTAGGGTTGATTTGGGTTGGTGGAAGTTGGTTACGATATTGCGTACGATGCGGAACGAATAGCCAAGCGGGGTAATCATTATCTCGGTTGCGGCGTGTAGTCGCTCCAAGCCATTCTGCTCCATATATAATATAAGTATATCGAGAGCCTCCTCGCCCGAGAACTCCGCAGGGATATCATACAATTCCCACTGCCCCACCGTTGCGCAGTCGTAGGCCTTGCCACTCTTTATCCGCCACGCCAATGCCGAGAGCGACTCCAAAGTACGCACCGAAGTAGTGCCTACGGCGACAATTTTACCGTAGTTCTCACGCAGCTTACGCAAGGTTGCGAGCGTAACATCGAAATGCTCGGTGTGCATTGCGTGTTTGGTGGCATCTTCGTCTTTTACGGGGAGGAATGTTCCTGCGCCCACATGGAGAGTAACCTCCGCAAAGTCGAAACCTTTTGCCTTCATCTGTTCGATAAGTGGCTGGGTGAAGTGCAGACCTGCGGTAGGTGCTGCCACCGAGCCCTCAAAGCGAGAATATACCGTCTGGTAGCGGGTATTATCAATCTCCTCGCTCTCACGATTGAGGTATGGCGGAATAGGAATGCGACCGAGATACTCCAACAACTCGCCAAAGGTCATCGGTGCCGACCACTCGAAACGCACGATATGCTCACGAGTGCCTCGCTCGGCAATATGGGCCTGCAAGGTGTAGTTCTCGCCCTCGAACTCGAACGGAATCTGCACGGCACCCTCCTTCCACTTTTTGAGGTTACCCACAATGCACGACCACTCGCACTCTCCCTTTACTGCGAAAGCGTGTTCGTAGTCGACAGGAGCGTGGGGCTCCAAGCAAAAGACCTCGACACGCGCACCCGACGGCTTGTGCATAACGAGTCGCGCTCGCACAACCTTCGTGTTGTTGAATACGAGCAGAGAGCCTTCGGGCAACACCTCGCCAATGTCCGAGAAGTGCTTTTCGGAAATCTCGCCCTGACGATAGATGAGCAACTTCGATGAATCACGCTCCGAAAGCGGAAATTTCGCAATGCGCTCGTCAGGCAACGGATAGTCGTAGTCGTTTATGTTGATATACTTTTCTTGCATAACTTTATTAAGCCAAAAACTGCGAGGACAAAGGTACATAAAACTTTTGAAATTAAAGCAATAAATCAAGCGTCTTCCAAAGATGTATTGCGAATAAAAAAAAGGTGGCGTATGAGCGAACTACACAGTTCACTACATACGCCACTTTTTTGCGTCATCACCAAAAAAGAGAAAACCCAGAGGAAATT